>JAJPKB010000561.1 GCA_021323915.1 Chloroflexota bacterium
ACCGCGGACCGGTCCGCGTTCAGCGGCTCGGAGACGATCGACGCCCTCGGGGTGAGCCTGGTCGCGGCCAGCGTCGCGACGGCGATCGATGCCCTCCTGGGCGTCCCACTCGGCTTCTGGCTCAGCCGCTCCGGCTCGATCGCCCGCCACGTCGTGACCGCGGCGGTCCTGGTGCCGCTCGCCCTCCCGCCGGTCGTCGGGGGCCTGGTGCTCCTGCTCTGGGTCGGTCCGGGAGGCTGGCTCGGCCAGTGGCTTACGCCGTTGGGGCTGGATCCGCTCAACACCCTGGCGGGAACGATTCTGGCCCAGATGTTCGTCGCCGCGCCCTTCGTCGTCATCTCGGCGCGAGCCGCCTTCGCCGCGCTCGATCCGGCGCTGGAAGACGCGGCCCGCTCGCTCGGCCTCGGCGTCGGCTCGACCTTCGTCCGGGTCCTCCTGCCGGCCGCGCGCCGGGGCGTCGCGACCGGCCTGGTGCTGGGCTGGGTCCGCTGCCTGGGCGAGTTCGGCGCGACCGCCATCGTCGCCTACCACCCCTACACCCTGCCGGTGCTGACGTTCGTCCGGCTAACCGAGGACGGGCTCCCGACGGCGCTGCCGGCCGGCGCCCTGCTGGCGCTGGTGGGGAGCGTGGCGGCCGGCCTGATGCTCTGGCTGGACGCCGGACGAACCCACCGAAGCCCGCTGCCCGCCCCGGAGGTGCCCGGTTTGGACCCGACCGCGCCGCTCGCCTGGATCGCCCCGGCCGTGCCGCCGGACCGAGACCCGATCCAGGTGAAGGCTTTGCTTCCCCTGGGATCGTTTCGGCTGGACGTCGCGGTCGAAGTGCCGCCCCGGGTCATCGCGGTGCTCGGCCCGTCGGGAGCCGGCAAGTCGCTGCTCCTGCGGACGATCGCCGGCCTCCTCCGGCCCCGGTTCGGTTCGGTCGTTGTCGCCGGGCGCGCCCTGCTGGATACCACTCGGGGGATCGACGTGCCGCCGGAGCGGCGGCGGCTGGCCTACGTGGCCCAACGCGACGCGCTCTTCGCCCACCTCGACGTCGAGGGCAACGTCGGGTTCGCCCTCGACGGCCAGCCCGCCAAGGTGCGGCGGCAGAGGGTCGACGAGCTGATCGGGGCGCTCGGCCTTGGCCGGGTGCGCCACGCCCGTGTCGAGACGCTCTCCGGTGGAGAGCGGCAGCGGGTCGCGCTTGCCCGCGCCCTGTCGACCGCGCCGGTCGCCCTGCTCCTCGACGAGCCCTTCTCGGCGCTGGACACCATGGTTCGCCGCGGACTTCGCGGCCTCGTCCGCGACCTTCACGAGCGCACCGGCCTGCCGATCGTGCTGGTTACCCACGATCGGGAGGACGTCCTCGAGCTCGCCGACGAGGTCGTCGTCCTGGAAGACGGACGGGTCAGTCAGACGGGGCCGCTCGAGGAAGTCTTCTCCCATCCGATCAGTCGCTCGGTCGCACATCTGTTGGGAATACCAAACGTGCTGTCGGTCCGCAGGCTGGAGCCGGATACGGATGGCTGGGCGCGGGCCGCGACCGACTGGGGGCCGGTGCGGGTCCGGACGCCGAAGGAACCGGGCGAGGCGTGGGAGCTGGCGGTGCCGGCCGACGCGATCTCCCTGGATCCGGCCGGGACCGGCGCGCGGGTCGTCGCGTCGCGGGCCGGCGCGACCGGCTGGATCGTCCGGGTCGAGTATTCAGGCGCGAGTGAACCGCTCGAAGCCGCGATCTCGACGGATCGAAGCCCGACCCGGCCGCGACCCGGGAGCGCCTGCGCGGTGCGCATCGACGGCGCGCGCTGCCACCTGATGGCGGCTGAAGCTACCGAATCCCGGTATCGATGTGGACGTCCAGGCGGGTCGTCTGGCCGCGCTGGATCGTGACCGTTTTCGGGAGGTCTTTCGAGAAGCCGAAGACGCCCGGTCGGAGCCGGACGACGTACTGGCCGGGTGAGAGGGTGACCCGGTAGGTGCAGTCCGGAGCCAAGCTGAAGCTGGTGACCGGGGTCGTGGCGTTGGCGGCGAAGATTGCCAGGCCGCGCGCGGTGCAGACGCTCGGCGACGGCGTCGGGGTGGGAACGCCGACGCGCTCGACCGGTGTGAGCGGCCCGACGAAAGCTTGTCCCTCGAGGATTCCGTCGTCGCCGCTCGTCGTCGTGGTGGGCGTGGCCCGCGTTCGCGCGGCCGGCGTGGGATTGCCCGGAACCGTCGACGGCGAGGCGGCGGCGGTCGGGCCGGTTGGGACCGGAGACGTGGTCGGCGAGGCGGCGGGAGTCTGGAACGATGGCGACGGCGAGTCGGGAGCGGTCGCGGATGGCGCCGCGGTGGGCAGCGACGGGGCCGTCGCCGCCGGGCCAACGCTGGTCGCGACCGGCGTGGGCGTTGGCGCGGTCGCGCGGGGCGTCGCGCAGGCGGCGAGCAGCGCGGTGGTCAGGGTGAGCAGGGTCAGCGCGCCGACCGTCGATGGAAGGCTCAGGCCGCCGGAGATCTGCACCGCGAAGCCGCGAAAGGCGCGAAGCGAGAACGTCTGGACCGCGAAAGAGACGAAAGGCCACGAAAAGCGCGTAAACGCGCGCGGGTGGCAGGAGCATCTTTTCGCGGGGCACCCGCTGGGCCGCGTGTCGTTTCGCGCCCTTCGTGGTCCAAGCCGTCTTCGCGCCTTCGCGGTGAACGTCTTCTCGGCCCTCGTTCGACGCCGCGGCCTGAACCCTCTCGGCGAACCGGGTAGGCTCACCGTGCTCAGGTCGTCTCGAGCGAGGGCGAGCGCAGCGGCGGCACGATCTGATCGGGCGCCAGGTGGATCACGTCCTTCTGGTACACCTGGACGCGGTACGACCAGTAATCGGCGATGAACAGGCGGCCTTTTTCGTCGATCCGAACCGAGGACGGGCTCCGGAGCCGCTTCTGGGGCTCCAGGTCGGCCATCTCGCGCAGCCGATTCGGACGGGCGTTGGTGAGCATGTACTCGCGACCGGACTTCGAGAGGGTGGCGTCGCCGATGAACGTCTCGACGTAACGGCCGGTCGCGTCGAACTGCTGGACGCGGTCGTTGCCGCGGTCCGCGACGTAGACGTCGCCGTCGTGATCCACCGCGACCCCGGTCGGGCGGCTCAGCTCGCCCTGGCAGCGGCCGGTCCGCCCGAACGTCTGGAGATACTGCCCGTCGGGGCTGAACTTCTGCACCCGATCGTTGCGCCAGTCGGCGACGTAGACGTCGCCCTCGTCGTCGACGGCGATGCCCCAGGGCATGTCGAGCTCGCCCGGTCCGGAGCCGTGGCTGCCCCAGGCTTGAAGGAACGTGCCGTCGCGGGTGAACCGCTGGACGCGGTGGTTCAGCGTATCGACGACGAGGAGGTTGCCCTCGCGGTCGAAGGCGATGCCGGAAGGGCGGCTCAGCTTGCCCGGCGCCTCGCCGGACTCGCCCCACTTTTCGAGGAACTCGCCGGTCTTTGCGAGGATGGTGATCCGATCGAGACCCTCGTCCGAGACGAAGAGGTTCTCGTCTCGATCGAGGATGATCGCCGCCGGCTGGTCGAACTTGCCGTCGTCGGTCCCGAAGCCGCCGATCGGACCCAGATTCTCATCCTCGTAGGTGACACGGGCGATCTGCGCCGAGCCGACGCTGCGGCACAAGACGTAAAGGGTGTCGTCGCGATCGATCGCCAGGTCGAGGGGAAAGTTGGTCACCCGCCGCATTCCCAGGGTCTTGACGTAGGGGAAGCCTGCTCGCAGCAGGGCGCATGTCTTACCCATTCCATATCTCCTAGCGATATATTGTTGAGACCGGAACAGGGACCTCGCCCGATCGGGACCCGGTCGGGGCAGACCCCAGTGTCTGCCCCGGAACCCGGTCGCGAAGGTCGCGGGGCCTGCGGGCAGGCACGGGAGCCTGCCCCTACGAAGACCTTCACCGACCGAATCCAACAAACGACTGCACCGGCCGTTTGTTGGATTCGCATCGGGCGCGCTTGCTTGCTCCGGTCGGTCGAATCTCGCCTCAGGTGGCGAAGGGATGGATCTGCTCGTAGGCGCCGCCGACGATCGCCGTCGCGTCGAGACCGAGCCACTGCTCCAGCAGGGTGCCGTAGACGCCGCGGAAGTCGATCGTGTGACGCAGGTCTTCGCCGTTCAGCCATTGACTCGGCTCCAGCGGCGGGTACTCGGCGTAGAGCCCGCCTTTGACCCGCTCGCCGATGATGAAGGCGCCGCCGCCCGAGCCGTGGTCGGTCCCGCTGCCGTTGTCCTTCATGCGTCGGCCGAACTCGGTGAAGACCAGCATGACCACGTCTTCGGCGGCGTCGTGCTCCTGGAGGTCCTGGAAGAACGCGGTCAGGGCGCTCGAGAGCTCGCCGAGGAGCCGGGGGTGGGTGGGGCCCTGGTTGGCGTGGGTATCGTAGCCGCCCTGGGCGGTGTAGAAGATGCGGGTGCCCAGGCCGGCGAGGTGAATCCGGCTGACGTCGCGCAGGTTCTTCGCGATCGGATTGTCGGGGTACTGCACGGTGGACGAGTAACGGGCCGGCGCCTCCTTGAGGCGGTCCGCGCCGACCAGGACGTCAGAGCCGGTCTGGGCGAGATAGTCCATGACCGGACCGTTGCCAATCGCCGGACTGTACATGCGCCGGAAGATCGAGAGGGCCTCGTCGCGCTGAGCCGGGTCGGCGATGCCGCTCATCAGCCCGACGTTGTCGAGGTCGGCGACCGAGGTGACCGGGACGCCCGGCGTCGCCATCGCCCGGGGCAGGCCGCGGCCGACGTTGACCCCGGTGAGAACATTCTGCTTGTCGGGATCGAGCTCGCGGATCGCCTTGCCGAGCCAGCCCTCGTTGGCGATGCGCTCGGGCTCGCAGGTGTGCCAGATGTCCATCGCGCGGAAGTGCGAACGGCTCGAGTTCGGGTAGCCGATCCCCTGGACGACGGCCACCTTGCCGCGATCGAAAAGGTCCTTGAGCGGCGCGGTGTTCGGGTGGAACGCCAATTCGTCGTTGATCGGCAGGGCCTCGCCCTCCTTGACAACCAGCGTCTTGCGGCTGTCGTAGTAGTTGGGATTGGTATAGGGCACGACCGTGTTCATGAAGTCGTTGCCGCCGGTGAGCTGCAACACGACCAGAACCGGCTGCTTTCCGGTACCCGACATCGTTCAGTCCTCCTTGAAGAAGTTATGCGAACTGATACTCCGGCGCGGCGGCGATCAATTGAAGCATACGAGCGACACGGGCCGAGGCTTCCGCCCGCCCGGACTCGCCATCGAAGCGCAGGTCGCCACTGGCCTTCGCGGCGTCGACCAAGGCGGTGCGGGTGTCTTCGCTCACGTCGAGAGCGCCCATCAGGTCGAGGGTTCGATCGACGAGGTCGGCGGGCGAGAGCGCGCTCCCGGCCTCGGCGAGCCGCCGGACGATCTCGCGGATTCCGGGCTTGTTGGGATCGGCGAGCTCGTTGACCGCGAAGTTGACGCGCTCGTTCAGGGTGCCGCCGTCGATCCACTCTTTCCCGGTGTGCCAGCCCTCGACGGTCGGCGGATTGAAGAGGGTCTGCCCCATCAGCGAGGAGGCCGACTCGAGGTCGAGCAGGCTCCGGTGCGGGAAGCGGTGAGTGCCGGTGAGCTTGATCGTTCCGACGATCAGCTCGATCGGGCTCTTGACCCGTTGGAAGCGGGCCGCTTTGAAGAAGTCGGAGTTGAAGAGCACTCGGAGCATCGCCCGGATGTCGCCGTTTGATTCGACGTAGGCGCCGATCAGGCGATCGATCGCGGCCGGATCGCGCGGCGGGAGGTCGTGCCAGGACGGAACCTGGGGCTCGTCGGCGACGAAGAAGTTGTACATGTGGCGCGAGATGAAGCGGGCCGCGGCCGGCTGCTTGACGATGATGTCGAGGATGTCCTCGCCGTTGAAGCGGCCGGTGTGGCCGAGAAAGGTCTTGACGCTATCGTCGTGGTCCTCGGGACGGTAGATGAAGTGCGCGGCGTGGTGGCCGTAGGGGTAGAGGGGGACCGGCTGGGTGAACGTCCAGCCGGTGAAGGCCCGGGCGGCCATTTTGATGTCCTGCTCGGTGTAGTTGCCGACGCCCATCGAAAACAATTCGAGCAGCTCGCGGCCGTAGTTCTCGTTCGGCTCGCCCCGGTGGTTCTCGTTGTTGTCGAGCCAGAAGATCATCGCCGGATCGCGGGAGAGCTCGAGGAGGATGGTTCGCAGGTTGGTGAGTCCGACTCGGCGGAAGGTGTCGATCTGCTGGACCGAGGAGGGAACGTGGTTGGACTTGGAGAAGCCGGTGGCGAAAACGTGGTGCCAGAAGAGGGCCATCTTTTCTTCGAGGGGACGCTGGGAGTTGATCATCCGGTAGATCCAGGCGCCCGCGGCGATGTTGATGCTCTCGCCGTCGAAGTAGCGTTTGAGGACGTCCTCGTCGATCTCGGGGAACCGCTCCGGGTGAAGAAGGTCCTCGACCACCTCCGAATAGCCCCGGGCGGCCAGCGTCTCGAGCTCGGCCCGCGACGCGCCGAATCCCGCGCGCCGGATCAGGTGGGCGATGAGGGACAGATCGCTCGTCGACACGTGCTCCTCCTGGTTATGGTGTGATTAAGCCGTCGGTCCTACCTCTCGTGGTTGATCGGCGTGGGTATCACATCGGATACACTGAGTTCAGGGCGAGTGTAGCAAAGCGAGCGTGGCGGCGTCAACGGCCCCGGTCGGTGACGGTTATGACGCGGAAAGGCGGGCAAGACGCCCGCGCTCCCGGTTGAGCGCTTTCGCGCGGTTCGGCGCTAGATCCGGCGATGGGAGCGGGACCATCGGAGGACGATCGGGCCCCTTGACACGCCTAGCAGCCTGACGACAATGAGACCGGCATGCCGCGTCGTTGGAGGTTAGTTATGTCACGTGTCGTCGCGCCGGTCGTCGGACACCGGGGCAAAGCCGGGCCGATCGTGACGCGGCCGAGCCGAGAGCAATTCGCGGACCGATCAGCCGAGGACCATCCGTGGTCGAGCGTCCCGGTCGACGTCGCGTCGCTCGTCTCGGGTGCGGCGGTCAGAGGTCGGGGTATTCAACCCGCCGGGGTGGCTTTCCTCCAGCGGATGCAAGGAATCCACGGCAACCAGGCTGTTCAGCGCTATCTGGCCCAGAGCAGGGGCGCGGCTTTCGCGGCGCCGTCTCTCCGAAGGTCGCCAACGGATTCGGCGACGGCAGGCCGGCTCGGCGCGGCGCGACCGGCGCTTCGCGCGCTGATTCAACGCGATCTCGATCTGGACAATCCGGACTTCAGCGGAAATATCAAGATGACCAAGCTGGGCGGCAACGCCGAGCTCGCCGGGGCGCTCGAGAAGTCCAAGGGCGTGATTCTGATGGAATACGTCGAGGGGAAGACCCTCGGCAAGCACAAGAACGCGTCGGTCGAGTCCGCGGAGGTCCGGCAGTTTCAGTCCAACCCGGAGAATCTCAAGAAGATCGGTCGCATGGTCGTCTTCGACGCCGCGATCCTCAACTCCGACCGATTCAAGCTCGAGTTCGGAGGCGCGGCCAACTCCGGCAATCTCCTGGTTGGGCAGCAGGGGCCGGTGGGAGTCGACCAGGACTTCGCCAAGATCGGCGAGGAAGACGCGCTGGAAGACTACAAGGACATGTTTGTCGCGAAGCTGAAGCCGCTGCTGGCCGACCCGGCGGCGCTGGCCGCCGCGCTGGTGGCGAAAATGGAGCGCGAGGGCTACGCCCTGCTGACCGGCGGCGAGAAGCTGATCGAGGCCGGGGTAAAGCAGGGGATCGAGATTCTGGGCGGCCTGGCGGCCAAGTCGAACAATCGAATCGAGAAGCTCGTCGAGTGGGCGAAGACCTTCGTGGAAGGGTCCGGTCTGAAAAGCAGCCCGATCCGAGAGTACTGGAACGAGCTGCTGGCGCATTAACACTCCCTACCGCGCGACCACGACGACCTGGCCTTCCATGTCGTGGGGATGGAACGAGCACTCGTACCGGTAGGTGCCCACCCGCGTGAAGGTGATCGACACCGAGTCGCCGGGGTGGGCGACCTTGTCGACGTTGCTGCCGTCGAGCAGGTGGACCGAGTGGGTGAAGTTGTCGGAGTTTTTCCAGGTGACGGTCGCGCCGACCGGGACCTGGATGTCCGACGGGTCGAAGCGGTAGCTCGGCGGCATCTCGACGTGGGTGGTCGCGAGAGGCTTCGCCGCGGCCTGGCCGGCGCAACCGGCCAGGGCGAGCGCCAGGACGATCAGCGCGAGCCACTTCCCCGGCGCGCGCGGGATCCCGTGGCTCATACCGAATTCGGGTGGACGGTGATGGAGGGTCACCCCGGGGCGTGAGCGAGGCGGGGC
>JAJPKB010000270.1 GCA_021323915.1 Chloroflexota bacterium
GAGCGTCGCGTGCTGGACGTTGGGCATCCAGCGTCGTTTGGTGTGGCGCTGAGAATGACTGACGTTATAGCCGTGGGCCGGCTTTTTCCCACAAATATCGCAGCGTGTTGCCACGATTGACTCCTTGTTGGTGTTCACCGTCGCCAATCGCGCGTATCGCGGTGGCAGATTCCTTGTTACTAATTTAGAATGTTAATTGGCGGTCTTGACCTGACCACTCGGGTCGAGCCTGACGACAGCCAATTGCTCGAAATGATACCACCGGGTAGCCGGTCTTGACAAGGAAAGGTCGGCGTTCGCTCGATACGTGACGGAGCGATTGGGAGGGAGCGCGGATGGGCCCAATCGGCCTCGTGGCGGGAGGTCGCTGCGACGGGATTTCGTTTGGAAACGGGCTGGCAGATGCGTTGACGCTACTCGAGCGACGTGTCGGCTTGATCGATGCTTTGAACGTCTTTCCGGTTCCGGATGGTGACACCGGCACGAACCTGACCCTGACCATGCGGGTCGCGGTTCAGGCAGCCCGATCCGGCGGATCGGCCGACGTTGGATCGACGATGGCGGCGGCTGCCCGGGGTGCGCTGGCCGGTGCCCACGGGAATTCCGGCGTCATTCTTTCCCAGTTCTTCCACGGATTCGCCCGATCGCTCGAGGGATGCGATTCGCTCGATTCGTTACGATTCGCAAGGGCCCTTGACGAAGGGGCGCGAGCGGCGTCCGCGTCGGTCGATCGGCCGGTGGAAGGGACGATTCTGACGGTCGCTCGCGACGCCGCGCGGGTAGCCCTGCGCACCGCTGAGTCCGGCGCTCCGCTGGTGGAGGTGGTCAGCGCCACGGCGAAAGAGGCGTGCGCATCGGTCGAGCGCACCCGTGGGGCGTTCGACGCGCTTCGCCAGGCCGACGTGGTGGACGCGGGAGCGCTGGGCCTGGCGACGATCTTCGAGGGGATTGCCTACTCCCTTCGAGGTGATCCGCTGCCAAGCGAATGCGCGCCGGCAACCCGACGACCGGCCGCGATCGACGTGGATGCTGGGCAATACGGATACTGCACCGAGTTCGTCCTTCGCGGCTCGGATCTCGTCGCCGATCAGATTCATCGAGATCTCCGCGTGTTTGGCGATTCCATTCTGGCGGTCGGCGACTCGTCGATGGTGCGCGTTCATCTACACACTTTCAGGCCCGGCGACGTCGTGGAGTACAGCTCATCGCTCGGCTCCGTTCACGAGTTGAAAATAGACGACATGCAGAGCCAGAACCGCCGTCTACGCGAGCACGGGAGTCTGGAGAGGGAACGAGTGGCGTGCAACCTGCTGGTGATCGTCGACGGCGACGGTTTCGGCGAGCTTTTTCGAAGTCTGGGTGCGCTGGTCATCCCCGACTGGCGGCAGCTTCCGGTGATCGTCGCCACGGCCCCGGTCTTATCCGGACGACGGATGCCGACGATACCATCGTTCTGATCGACGATCCGGAGCGGGCCAGCGAGATCAACAGGTCTTTATCCGCGCCCGGCCTCATTGCCTCCCGCCTCAGGACACACGTCACTGACAACCCGGCGCGGAGCGTCGCGGCGGCGCTTGCCTTTCGCCCGGATCGCACCCTCGAGGAAAATCTGCGAACGTTGAATCGGGCGATGTCCGGAGTCCGTTGCGCCCGCATTCGCTCGGCTGACCGCGCGGCGGGGGTAGCTGGCCCGAGGGACGTGTCAGGGATTCTGGACGACGGTGGACGCCTGGAATGCGGTGATTTGGCCACCGCGAGCGTGTGCGCGCTTCGGCAGCTAGGCGCCTCGGAGCGTGAGATCATCACGCTTTATCACGGCCGGGACGTATCTGCCCAGGACCAGAACGCGGTCGCCGAGGCCTTGCGCGGCGCGTTTCCAGCCCAGCGCGTTGAAGCCGTCGTCGGTGGGCAGACGCGGGATCTGATCTGCCTTTCGTGCGAGTGAGCGCCGTGCCGCGAGTCCGAATCGTGACGGATAGCACCTGCGACCTTCCCCGCGAGATTTGTGACCGCCTCGGCATCGTTGTCGTGCCGCTCAACGTTCAGTTTGGTAGCGCGGTCTATCGCGATGGGGTGGATCTTGACTCGCGAAGCTTTTTCGAGCTTTTGACGAAGGGCCCGGATTTCCCCCGGACTTCGCAGCCAGCGTCGGGACTGTTCGAAGAGGCCTATACGCGATTGGCGGCCGAGGGGAGCCCGATCGTCTCGATCCATCTCTCGTCCCGGCTCAGCGGAACGGTTCAGTCGGCAACCGTTGCGGGCAAGGCGGTCCGAAGCCGGTGCCGGGTCGAGGTGGTCGACTCGCGATCGGCGAGCCTGGGGCTTGGCCTGATCGTGATGGCTGCCGCCGAGATGGCGCTTGCCGGCTCTGATCAGTGGGAGGTCGTCTCGTTCGTTCGACGGCTGTCTCCGAACGTCCACGTGATGTGCTTCATGGATACGCTCGAATACCTGCAGCGGGGAGGCCGAATCGGGCGTGCTCGAGCGATGCTTGGCACTCTTTTGAATATCCGCCCGATCATCAGGCTGGAAGACGGAGAGGTGCAGCCGGTCGAGAAAGTGCGCACCCGCGCCAAGGCGCTGGATGAGCTCGTCGAGTTCGTCGAGCTCTTTCCTCAAATCGATCGGCTCGCCGTCCTTCACGACGAATCGCCGTCGGACGTCGAGATGCTGCTGCGCCGAATCGATCCGATCTTCCCGCGCGACAAAATCATCGTCGGGCGCTACGGTCCAGTGATCGGGGCGCACGCGGGGCCGAACGCCGTTGGCGTGGTCGTGTCTCAGGGCGTCAGCACCTGACGATGCCAGATCGGATATCGTCCGGACCCGCCGCGGCCAATCCCGAGTCGGTTCCGCGAGACCTTCTCGACTTGCTGCGCCGCATTCTGGAGCACGAGCGCAAGCGCGGGTTCGACAACCGCGCGGTCGTCGGTGGCTTGGACGGATTCGTCGCCGGTTGGCTGGCTCGCTGGCCTTCTCCGCTCCAGGGGAGCCTCACGCCGCTGGTCATCCCTCTGTCGCACTACGCCGACCAGTCGCCGGGCGACCGCCGTAAGGCCATCGACGACGCGCTCCGAAGGATCGGGCAGTTTGAGACGGTTCCCCTCGCCCAGCCGCGACCC
>JAJPKB010000671.1 GCA_021323915.1 Chloroflexota bacterium
AGCGGGATGGTCCAGTTCTGCTGCGATGGCAGCGCCACCAGCGGCCAGAGGTAGTCGCCCCAGACATTCAGCGCCGTGAAGATCGCGATGGTGCCAATCACCGGGAACGCCAGTGGCACTCCGATGCGCAGCATCTTGGCCAGCTCGCCGGCCCCGTCCATCTCCGCCGCTTCATACAACTCGCGCGGCTGCGAGCTGAAGAAGCTGCGCAGAATCATGATACCCAGCACCTGCGACCCGGCGATGTAGGGAAGGATCAGCGCCATCCGGGTGTTCAAGAGGCCATACTGCTTGACCTGCAGAAACAGGGGAATCAAGGTCAGGATTCCGGGAATCATGAGCAGCGCGAGCACGCCGGCGAAGAGCACGTTTCGCAGGGGAAAGTCGTGCCGGGCGAACACGTAGGCCGAGAGGGCGGCGAACGCCACGATCCCGAGCACCGACAGCGCGGTGACGACCACGCTATTTACCACCGCGGTCGAAACCTGGCTCCAGGCGTCGAGGTAGTTGGTCGCGTGCAGCGGAAGAGATGGGCCCCAGAAGTCGTGGTAGAACTCGGGATTATCCTTGAACGACGTCAGGAGGGTGAACACCAGCGGATAGAACGTCAGAACCGCCGCCAGGATTAGCAGGGCATGCTTGGGCGCATCCTGAAGGCGAGGGCCTATTGCCACCACGAACCTCTCTTGCTCGGCGACACGGGAGACGGTGGCACTCTGCGCCCGGCCGCGTGATCGGACTTGCGCTTCACCGTGTCGCTAATCAAAAAGAATCTCCTGAAAAGATCCCATCAGCGCGTCGGCTCGTACTCGGTGCTCGAGCGAACGTACTTGAGATTCACGTAGGTGAGAACCAGGACGACGACGAAGATCGTCGTTCCGATTGCCGTTCCGTAGCCGAACTCGCCGTAGCTGAAAGCGCGCTGGTACATCACCAGACCGGGAACCATCGTGGAGTCGCCGGGGCCACCGTTCGTCAGGATCAGGACGTTCACGAACTGCTGAACCTGGCCGATGATCCCCAGGATCAAGAGCAGCTTAATCTGCGCCATGACGAGCGGCAGATCGACGGCTCGGATCCGGGTCCAGCCGGTCGCGCCGTCGACCGACGCGGCGTCGATCACCTCGGCCGGGATGCCCTGCAATCCCGCCAGGTAGATCAGGAAGTTCAAGCCGGCGATCCAGGGGAAGTTCAGGATGATCAGCGAGGGCAGGGCCATGGTGAAGCTGCCCAGCCAGTCGTTGGCGAGCAAGCCCAGGCCGACCGCGCGAAACAGCTGGTTCCACAAGCCCACCTGGGGATCGTAGGCGAAGCGCCAGATCATCAGGATCGTCACGCCGGGCACGACCATCGGGATCACGAAGAGCACGCGGTACCAGTACTGAATTCGCTGGCTCTTGAGGTGGAAGATCAGCTCGGCCGCCGCGAGCGGCACGGTGAGGCCGATCGCCAGGTGGGCGACCGTCAGGACCACCAGATTCCGCGCGCCGATCTGGATCTGCTCGTCGCCGAGCATCCGCGCGTAGTTATCCAGCCCGACGAACGTCGGCGGGTTGAAGCTGTCCCAGGACGTGAAGGACGTCAGCACCGCCGAGATCGCCGGGTAGTAGGAGAAGGCGACCAGAAAGACGAAGGTCGGCGCGAGAAAGAGATAAAGCGGTAGCTTGCGCAGCATCCAGGCCCGCCGGTCCCGAACGACCGGCCGGGCGCCTGACCTCCTCGCGGCAGTTGATTCGGCCATGCCCTCCTCGCGACGAACATACTCCTGAACCGCGCCGGCTCGCCCGGTCACTTCACCCCGTACTTCGCCAGGTCCCAGTGGGCGCGCTTCGCCGTGCGCTGGATCGCATCGCTGGTGATCGTCTTGACCTTCGCCAGGAATTGGTCGATCGTCTCGCGATCGCCGAGGAAGGATTGCAGCTCGCGATCGTAGAGCTCGGTCTCCTGACTATCGATCGTGATCGGGATGAAGACGACCTTGGACGGCACGTCGATTCCCTTGGCAATGCCCTTCAGCGGACCGACGCTCTCGGTTCCCTTGATCGTCGGGATGTAGGATCCCAGGTCGTTCACCATCGGGCCGGCGTTCCAGGGCACCGTCAGGAAGCGGAGGAAGTCGACCGCCGCCTCGGTTTTGTCCGGAGTCATCGTGCTGCTCGCCTGCTTCGTCGCGATGCTGTATTGAAAGCTCGCGTTCGGTCCACCCGACCCCCAGGCCGGCGGGTCCTGACCGGTCGCATACTGACTGGTCTGCTTGGTGAACTTGGGGGTCCGGAAGGTCCCCCACTTGAACTTGATCAGTGGATCCGCGAGCCCCGCGGCGACCGACCACGAGCCGTCCCACATCATCGCCACGTCGCCGTTCACCCAGGTGCGGTAGTGATCGATGTCGGCGAGCCATCCCTGCCGCCAGTACTTCGTCCAATCCTGAAAGATGCGCCAGATCTCCCGGTACTGGGGCTGGTCCGGACTCAGCTCTCCCTTCTCGAAGGCAACCGCCTGGGACAGCAGGCTCAGCTGGTATTGTCCGCCGTCGACGCTGAGCTGGTCAAACTTGTCCCCGTAGAACATGGTCGCGGCTTCTCGGGTGTACCAGGTCCAGCGGTACTCCTTTGGCCCCACGCTCATCGTCATCGGCACGATTCCCTTGCCCTTGAGCGCGTCCTGAAGCGAGGTGAACTCCTCCCAGGTCGTCGGCGTCTTCTCGGGATCGAGGCCCGCCTTGGCGAACTGGTCTTGATTGTAAAAGAAGCTGGTCGAGACGATGTCGCCGTTCACCTGGTTGATCGACCCATCCGGGGCGGTGCTCCACTCGATGACCCAGTCGGTGAACAGGTCGCGCCACTTCGCGGAGCCCGGGCCGCTGGCGACGTAGGGGTCTGGCTTGTCGAGCCAGGGCCGCAGATCGACGACCGTTCCCTTCGGCAGCGTGCTGTTCACGTAGTTCGCCTGCTGCCAGAAGATGTTCGGCGCCTGGGCGCCCGCCAACTGCGTCCGCAGCCAGACGCCGTAGTCCGCCGAGTTCGCCTGAACGTCCGGCGGAATCAGCTTGATCGTGATCTTCGGGTGCAGCTTCTGGTACTCGGCGATGATCCGGTTCAAATAGGACGGCGGCTTCGGGTGATCGATCGTCGGCGTCTG
>JAJPKB010000139.1 GCA_021323915.1 Chloroflexota bacterium
CGGAAGAGAAGATCATCGCCGAGCTGCGCAACACCGGCTCGGCGGCCTGGCGTACGCTCTTCACCGAGCTGATCGCCAGTCTGAAGTTCCCGATGGAGCGGGAAGGCGAGCTGAAGGAGCTGACCCTCTCGGAAACCCTGGCCCTCGTCCACGATCCGGATCGCGAGGTTCGCCGTGCCGCCTACGAGTCGCAGTACCGGGTGCTGCGCCAGCACGACCAGACCCTCGCCTACGTCTACAACACGCTGGTGCAGGAAAAGCGGACGATGGACCGGCTGCGCCACTTCCCCGACCCGATGGCGTCGCGCCACCTCTCGAACGACGTCGACCCGGCGGTGGTCGAGACGATGCTCGACACCGTCGAAGCGCACGCTGGCCTCGCGCAGGAGTATTTCCGCCTCAAGGCCAGGCTGCTCAACCTTCCCAAGCTGGCGATCTACGATCAGTACGCCCCGATCGGCGCCGAGTCCGAGAAGCGCGACTACGCGACCGCGCGGCGATACATCCTCGACGCCTTCGGCGAGTTCAGCCCCCGCTTCCGCGACATGGCCAGCCGGTTCTTCGACGGACGCTGGATCGACGCCGACCTGCGGCCCGGCAAGACCGGCGGCGCCTACTGCATGTCGATCTCGCCGAGCCATCACCCCTACATCCTCTGCAACTTCACCGGCAACCTGCGTGACGTGATGACGGTCGCCCACGAGCTGGGGCACGGTCTGCACGGCCTGCTCGGCCAGAAGCAAACGCTCCTCGAGTACGGCGCGTCGCTGGCGCTGGCCGAGACCGCCTCGGTCTTCGGCGAGATGCTGGTGTTCGAGCGTCTGGTCGACGCCGAGTCGAATCCGGCGGCGAAGGTGGCGCTGATCGGCGGGAAGATCGAGGACATCTTCGCGACGGTGTTCCGGCAGACGATTATGACTCGGTACGAGCAGTTCGCCTTCGCCCGCCAGGAGAAGGAGCGCTTTACCCCGGAGGCGCTGGGCGAAGACTGGATCGCCGCGAACCGCCGCTATTACGGCGATTCGGTCGAGATGGACGAAAATTACCGCTGGGGCTGGTCGTACATCCCGCACTTCATCAACTCGCCGTTCTACTGCTACGCCTACAGCTTCGGCGAGCTGCTGGTGCTGGCGCTCTACCGCATGCACCAGGAGCAAGGCGACGCCTTCGTTCCCGGCTACATCAACCTGCTGGAGCGCGGCGGCAGCGGATCGCCGGCCGAGCTGCTCGGGGATCTTGGCGTCGATATCGCCGATCCGAGCTTCTGGTCGAAGGGGTTCGTCGAGATCGAGCGGCTGATCGGCAAGATGCGCGAGCTCGTCGACGCCGGCGCGACGTGACCGCTCCGACGGCAGGGGTGGGCGACGCGGGTTTGGCGCGACGCCACGCGCCCATCGTCTTCTTCGACGCGGCCGAGCCGTTTCTCCCGGAGCTGGTTGGTTTCCGGGTGCTGCGACAGCCCGGCCCGTCGCCGTCGTTCGATCGCTACCTGAGCCTCGCGCTGCCCGACGGTCGGCAGGCGGCCGCGGCGATCGAGTACGCGCTCTGGACCGACTGGGACATCCAGCACCTGTACGAGCTGGAGCACGTCTGGAGCTACGTCGACGACGCGGGTCAGCTCGTCTTTGCCGAGGCGAGCTGGCACGGTCGGTACGGCGCGCTGGTGCAGGGCGGACGCCTCGCGGCCGACGGCGGGCGGCCGGTCGCCTACGCTCAGCCCGGTAAGCACGCGATGTGCGCGGCGCCGGAGCTGTTCAGCGGCTTCGACGTGCAGCGCGAATCGATAGCTCGGGCGACCGGACCGGAGGCCGGCTCGATGGGGCTGCTCGTCGGAAAACCGATTGCCGGGCGCGTCGAGAAGACGCGGCGCCGCGACGCGCTGGTCAGCGCCTACCTGCGGACCCGCTCCTTCACCCCGACCTTCCGGTTCACCCGGCGCTGGGACGCGCTCGACACGCCGTTTCTCAGTTGTGAGGAGCTGATCGACCGGATCCCGTCGCGCCTGGAAGACTGGCTGAGCCGGCTCGAAGCCGAGCGGGCCGGCCGTCGTCTCTGGGCGGTTCTGTTCGATCTGGGCGATACCTTGATGGTCGAAGATTCCGAAGAGAAGGACGAGAGCGCCACGACCCAGCGCGCCGAGCTCTTCCCCGGCGCCGCCGAATTGATCTGGCGGTTACGGACGGATGGCTACCTCGTCGGGCTGGTCGCGGATACCCGTCCCGGCACCTATCGCAACGTTCTGCGCCAGCACGGCATCTACCAAGCGTTCGACGTTTTCGCGATCTCCGAGGAGCTCGGCTTCGAGAAGCCCGACCGTCGGATCTTCCACCACGCCCTCGACCGCGCCGGCCTGGCCCTGGACGAAGCGTCGCGCGTCGCGATGGTCGGGAACAACCTCTCGCGCGACGTACGCGGCGCGAACGCGAGCGGTCTCCTCTCGATCTGGCTGCGCCACAACGCCCGTTATCCGACGAGCCCGACCGGCGACCTCGAGTGGCCACGTTTCGAGGCGACGAGCTGCGAACAGGTCTACGACGTCATTCGAAAGATCGGCTAGAGATTTGACCGAACGTCGCGTGGATTCGCCTGGCGAATCCACGCGACGTTCGGGTCTGGGCTATCGAGGGGTGGCCCCGGCGTGGAGCGCCTCCGCCTTGGCCGTCGCCTCGGCAAGCAGGGTGTCGAAGGCGTCGGCGAACTGCTTGATGCCGTCGACTTCCAACTGCGCGGTCAGCGCGTCGAGGTCGATGCCCAGCTCGGCGAGGCTCTGGATCTCGCGGCGCGCGCCGTCGAGGTTCTCGCGCGCGGTGTCGCCGCGGACCTCGCCGTGGTCGCGGAAGGCGTCGATCGTGGCCGGCGGCATCGTGTTCACCGTCCGCGGGCCGATCAGCTCCTCGACGTAGAGAACGTCACGCCGGTGCGGGTTCTTCATGCTCGTGCTCGCCCAGAGCGGACGCTGCGCCTGTCCTCCCTTCGCGGCGAGGTTCTGGTACCGCGCGTTCGACGGGCCGAACAATTCCTCGAAGCGCGCGTAGGCCAGCTTCGCGTTGGCGACGGCGATCGTGCCAACCAGGCGATTCAGCTGCTCGCGCGTGGGGGCATCGGTCGCGACCTTGAGCTTCTCGTCAATCGCCTTGTCGACGATCGTGTCGACGCGGCTGACGAAGAAGCTGGCGACCGACGCGAGCTGATCGATTGGCAAGCCGCGCTTGACCCGCTCCTCGAGGGCCTCGAGGAACGCCTGGGCGACCGCCTCGTAGTGATCGATCGAGAACAGCAGGGTGACGTTAATGTTCAGCCCGTCGATCAGGCACTGTTTGATCGCCGGGACGCCTTCGACGGTGCCCGGAATCTTGACCATCACGTTGGGTCGCTGGACCGCGTTCCAGAGCCGGTGCGCCTCGGCGATCGTTCCCTGGGTGTTTCGTGCCATGTCCGCGCCGACCTCGATGCTGACGAAGCCGTCGCGACCGCTGGTTTGCTCCCAGACCGGCCGCAAGACGTCGGCGCCGCTCCGAACGTCCTCGACGATGAGGGTATCGACGATAGTCGCGACGCTTTTCCCCTCGCGGGCCATCCGGGTGATCGCCTCGTCGTAGTCGGACGATCCGCCGATCGCCTTCTGGAAGATCGACGGGTTCGTCGTGACGCCGGTGAGGCCGTCCTCGTCGACGAGCTTGGCCAACCCGCCAGCCTTGAGCTGACCTCGGGTGATGTTGTCCTGCCAGACGCTCTGTCCGCGCGCCGCCAGCGCGCGTAATGGGTTCGTCGCCATCGTGTCGACGCCTCCTTGGTTCACAACACAATTAGCCTGGGTCCCATTATACCGCAGCGATCCCGTGCTATGATTTTGAGAGTAGGACTCGATCGTCCAGGCGAGGTGTTACCTGTCACGCGCGCGATCCAGTCGGGAGTGGGTCTTCTTCGACTTCGCCGGCACCCTCGTCAAGGGGGTGCCCAGCTGGGAGCATCCGCAGATCGTCGCCTGCGCCGAGCATGGGCTGACGGTGACCTCGGCCGACGTGAAGTCGGCGATCTGGAAGGTCTGGGGACCGCTCGAAGGGTGCGCCCACGTCGAGGCGAGCAAGTCGATGGAAAGCTACCG
>JAJPKB010000126.1 GCA_021323915.1 Chloroflexota bacterium
AGCGGGTTAGAGTGAAGACGTTTCCCTGGTCACTCGTCACTTTCCCCTCGTCACTCGTTACTCGTCACTCTCAGGAGGGGCCATGGGGCATCGCATTCTCGTGGTCGAGGATCAGGACGATAACCGGCGGATCCTTCGCGACCTGTTGACGCACGCGGGGTACGAGCTGATCGAAGCGCTGAACGGACAGGAGGGCGTACGGCTGGCCGGGTCCGCGCGACCGAACCTGATCCTGATGGACATCCAGCTTCCGGTCGTCGACGGCTACGAGGCGGCCCGGCGGATCAAGGCCGATCCGGCGCTCCGGGCGATCCCGATCATCGCCGTCACGTCGTACGCCCTGAGCGGCGACGAGGTCAAGGCGCGGGAGGCGGGCTGCGACGACTACGTGACCAAGCCCTTCAGCCCGCGGGCGCTCCTCGCAAAGGTTCGGGAGCATCTCTCATGAGAACGCCGCCACGCATCCTGGTTGCCGACGATCATCCCCTCAACCGCGACGTCCTGCGCGCCCGGCTGGTCGCCCACGGCTACGAGGTCGTCACCGCCGTCGACGGCGAAGAGGCGCTCGCCGTCGCCCGCGAGCAGCAGCCCGACCTGATCCTGCTGGACATCATGATGCCGAAAGCGGATGGGATCGCCGTCTGCCGCCAGCTCAAGGCCGATTCTTCGTTGCCCTTCATCCCGGTCATCATGGTCACCGCGAAGGCCGAGTCGGAGGACGTCGTCGCCGGCCTCGACGCGGGCGGCGACGAGTACCTGACCAAGCCGGTCGATCCGGCCGCGCTGCTCGCGCGGGTCCGCTCGATGCTGCGGATCAAGGCGCTCCAGGACACGGTGCAGGAACAGACCGCCCAGCTTGCCGAGTGGAATCGGACGCTGGAGCGACGAGTCAGCGAGCAGCTCGCCGAGATCGAGCGCATCGGCCGGCTGAGGCGTTTCCTGTCGCCGCAGGTGGCCGAGCTGATCGTATCCTCGGGCGATAACTCATTTCTGAAAAGCCACCGCCGGGAGATCGCCGTCGTCTTCTGCGACCTGCGCGACTTCACCGCTTTTGCCGAGCGGGCCGAGCCGGAGGAGATGATGGACGTCCTGCAGGCGTATCACGAGGCGATGGGTGCGCTGGTCTTTCACTACGAGGGCACGGTCGGGCGCTTCGCCGGCGACGGGTTGATGATCTTCTTCAACGATCCGCTTCCTTGCCCGGAGCCGGCGGCGCGGGCGGTTCGGATGGCGCTGGCGATGCGCGAGCAGATGGCCGAGCTACTCGCCGCCTGGCGCAAGCGTGGGTTCGAGCTGGGGTTCGGCGTGGGCATCGCGTTCGGCTACGCGACGCTCGGGCGGCTCGGCTTCGAGGGCCGCTTCGAGTACGAGCCCAATGGCACCGTCGTCAATTTGGCCGCGCGCCTCGGCGCCGAGGCCCGCGACGGCCAGATTCTGATCAGCCAGCGGGTCCAGGTGGCGGTCGAGTCGATGGTCGAGACTCGTCGCTTTCCAGACCTCGACCTCAAAGGCTTGCCGCGGCCCGTGGCGGTGTTCAACGTGCTTGGGTGATCTCCTTCACACTCGTTCTGTTCGTGGCTTCATCCATCCAGCCCACCCGGCCGCCGTAATCTGGCCTCACGAGCAATGGACGAGTGTGAAGGAGGTCAGTGATGTGCCAGCCATTTTTCCTGGAGAGCTCCGCGAACGAGCGGTATCAGGAGATCCTTCGAGAGGTCGAGGAGGACCGTCTGGCCCGAATCGTCGCCAGTCGAGAGACCACCGGGCCGAGGCCGCCGGGCGTGCTGCGCTCGGTCGTGGCATTCCCCCGATCCCTCGCCCACCGACGCCAGTTCGCGCCGAGCCTGGGAGACGATCTCCGATCGGCGCTCGCCTTGGCGGCGTCGATCGTGGAGCTGCTGGCTCGCCTGCGACCGCGTGGGCATCGCGCCGTCAAGAGCTTCGACGAGGAGCTCCAGGCGGCCGGCGGACTGGCCAGCCGGGTCGACGCGGGCGCGCGGATCGTGCCGGTCGAGAAGGTCGTCGGCAGCGTCAGCCGCTGGCAAAATCTCCGGAGCGATTTCTTCTACCGAACCGGGACGGCGATGACGGCGCGATTCCGGCGGGTCGGCGAGGCGATGCGGGAAGGGAAGCCCCTGCCGCCGATCGAGGTGTACCAGCTCAAGAAGTCGGCCCAGCCTGGCCAGGCCCCGCCGCCGACCGAGTACTACGTCGTCGACGGCCACCACCGGGTCGCGATGGCCCGCAAGCTCGGCCAGGACTTCCTCGACGCCCACGTCGTCGCCTACAAAGTCGGCGCCACGAAGCCGGATAGCGAGGAGTGACGAGTCGAGAGTGACGAGGGAAAAGTGACGAGGGAAAAGTGACGAGTGGCGAGCGAAAGGTGACGAGTCACGAGCGAAAGGTGACGAGTCACGAGGAGACGGACTTTTCGGGCCACTCGTTACCCCTCACTTTCCCCTCGTCACTCGTTACTCGTCACTCGTTACTCGTCACTCGTTACTCCGCCGGAGGCGCCGTGGTCTGGTCCAATCTCTTCCGCCCGCGGGATCGGGCCGAGCGAGCGCTGCTCGCCCACGCCC
>JAJPKB010000641.1 GCA_021323915.1 Chloroflexota bacterium
GATGGCCTGGGCCAGGACGGTCGCGGTGGTGGTGCCGTCGCCGGCCACGTCGTTGGTCTTGGTCGCCGCTTCCTTCAGAAGCTGCGCGCCCATGTTCTCGAACGGATTCTCGAGCTCGATGTCCTTCGCCACGGTGACGCCGTCGTGGGTAACGGTTGGCGCACCGAACTTCTTGTCGAGCGCGACGTTGCGGCCCTTCGGGCCCAGCGTCGTCTTCACTGCCTCGGCCAGGATATCAGTTCCGCGCTTGAGCGACGCTCGCGCATCCTCACGGAACTGAAGTTGCTTCGCAGGCATTCATTCCCTCCTATTCTTCGATCACGGCTAAAATGTCCGACTCGCGCAGAAGCAGATGGTCCGTCCCGTCTATGGAAACCTCCGTGCCGGCGTACTTGGCGTACAACACTCTCTGGTTTGCCTTCAACTCCATCGCCACGCGCTGGCCCTTGTCGTTGCGTCGGCCGGGGCCGACCGCGACCACGATGCCTTCCTGCGGCTTTTCCTTCGCGGTGTCCGGGAGAATGATACCACCCCGGGTCTTTTCCTCTCGCACCTGCGGGCGAACCAACACGCCGTCGCCCAACGGTGTAACCGTCGTCGCCGTGAGAGTAGCCACGCTGAAACCCTCCACCTGTTCGGTAATCTACAGCCGATCGAATCGCGCTTACACGCGTTTTGAGAGTCGGTTGACTGGACAAGCCGGAACACGGTATGCACACCTGTGCCCGGCAGGAGCATGATTCCAGGGCTCGCGCAAGAAAAGCGTAAGAACAGAGTAGGACGAAAATTAGAAATTGGCGGTTGCGCTTAGGCCGCGTCGTCGGCTACGATTATCCACGGTGATGAGCCTTTCGAAAGTATCCCGCCGCCGGCTTTTGGCGCTGATCGTCGGCCTGGGATCAAGCGCCGCGACCATCTCGTGCGGAGGGACCGGGCCGGAACGCGCCGGTCGCCGAGCAAACCCCGGCGCCCCATCCATTCAGCCGACACCCACTCCCGGTCGTATCCTCGGGATCATTCCGGTGCCTCCGCCCCCGCCGCCCACTCCAACGCCAACGCCGCTGGTCATCCGTTTCGCCCACTGGGAATCGGGCGCTGCCGAGAAGCTGCTCGGCTCGCTCGGCGAGCGCTTCGGAAACCTGAACCCACGCCTGGTCGTTCAACCCGAAGTCGCGCCGTACGGCGTTCAATTCGCGCGCCTGCAGGCCGAGCTGGCGGGAGGCAGCGCACCGGACGTGTTTGTCAACAGCGGCCCCTACGTGGCCCAGTTCGTTCAGCAACGCTGGCTCCTCGATCTGACCGATTACCTGAGCCGCGATCAGCTACAATTGTCCGCGTTCTGGACCGAACCGACGACCAGTCCGATCGAGGGGCGGCAGTTCACGCTCCCGATCTGGAACGCGACCGAGGTCGTCTTCTTCAACCGTCAGCACTTCGCCGAGTTGAAGATTTCCGAGCCGCCATCGGACTGGACCTGGGACCAGTTTCTGTCGATCGCCCGGCAGATGACCCGCGGAAAACCGGGCGAGGTTACACGGTGGGGCGTGCTGCTGACGAATGACCTTCAGGGAGGTTGGGGCAGCTTCGTCGCCAGCAACGGCGGCGAATGGCTCGACGCGACCGGCAAGAGGACCGACCTGCAGGCGCCCGCGTCGCTCGGGGCCCTGCGATGGTTTGCCGACGCTATTCTGGTTCATCACGTGGCGCCGCGCCCGATCGAGCAACAACGCCTCGGCCAGGCCGGACAGATCGATCCCTTTTTGAATGGCGACGTCTCGATGTTCCCCAGCGGAACCTGGGAGATACCGGCCGCGCTAGCGCGGCCGGGCTTCCAGTGGGATATCCGGCCTCTGCCGCGCGCTCCGCGCACCGGCTCGAGCGTTACCATCTCCTGCGTCCAACCGGTCAGCGCCGCCGCTCAAACTCGCCTGCCTGACCAGGCGTGGCAATTTCTGAGCTTCCTGCTCGGTCACGAGGCGCAGGCCATGCTTGCCAACGGTAAAGTGAAGCTTCCGGCCCGGAAGGACGTCGCTGCCGACGTCTCGGCCGGCTACGCCGCGCCGCCACCAGCACACGCGGCCGACGCGGTCGCGGCCATGAGTCACGCCCGTGACCTCCACTTTGTCCCTCGTTGGCAAGAGTTCCGCTCGGCAGTCGTCAGCGCCCTTACCCCCGCCTTCGACGGGCGCGCTTCATTGTCCGACGCGGTTCAGCAGGCGTCCGCCAACGGCGATGCCGCCCTGGCCGGACCATCCTAGCGAACGCCACTCGGCCGCGTGCCGATCCTCCGAGCGCCGCCGAGCCCGACGGCTCCCGATCGTCGATTGATCCACTCCTGCTCGATGCTCTATACTGGCGGAGCGCTCTACCCACCAGACGTGGCTTCCGCCTGAGATCGGCGGTGGCCAGGCGGTGTCGGGCACCGTTGCCGAGCAAGTGTCCTGATAATGCGGTGGAACGTGAGGTGTAAGGAATGGCCCAAACCGTCGACGTGGCGGACGTTCTCGTCGTTGGCGCCGGCGCCTCGAGCGCCGCGCTGAGCTGGCGCCTGGCATCCCGCGGAGTCCAGGTCACCTGCCTGGAGCAGGGGACCTGGATCCAGCCGGAGTCTTTTCCCCACACCCACGCCGACTGGGAGATTCACCGTCTCACCGACTTCAACGCTGACCCGAACGTGCGGCAGCGCCCGGAAGACTATCCGGTGGAGAACAGCGAATCGGTTTTCGCGCCGCTGATGTTCAACGCGGTCGGTGGCAGCACCATCCACTGGAGCGCTCACTTTCCGCGCTTTCACCCGTCCGACTTTCGCGTCCGCTCGTTAGACGGCGTCGCGGACGACTGGCCGCTCACCTATCAGGAGCTCGAGCCGTACTACGATCTGAACGACCGTGAGATCGGCGTCTCCGGTCTGGTGGGCGATCCAGCCTATCCGGACAAGTCCGAGCGACAAACGCCGCCCTTGCCGATCGGCACCTTCGGCGAGACCATCGTCTCCGGCTTCGAGAAGCTCGGCTGGCACTGGTGGCCTTCCGATTCGGCCATCATCTCCGCGCCGTTTGGCGAGAACCGTCTTCCCTGCAATCTCTGCGGACCGTGCGACATCGGCTGCACTCGCGCCTCGCGCTCGAGCGCCGACGTGACCTACTGGCCACGCGCCGTCCGTGCGGGCGTTCGCCTCATCACCAACGCCCGGGTTCGCGAGATCACCGTCGGGAGCGACGGGCGGGCCCAGGGCGCGCTCTATTACGACGGTAATGGCCGGCTACGCGAGCAGCGTGGTCGTATCGTCGTCATGGCGTGCAACGGTATCGGGACGCCACGCTTGTTGCTCAACTCGCGATCGCGCCATTTTCCGGACGGCCTCGCTAACCGGAGCGGCCAGGTCGGAAAAAATCTCATGTACCATCCGGTCGCGGCGGTGGGCGGCGTATTCCCGCGAGAGATGGACAGCACCATCGGCCCGATCGGCGCAAGCATCTTAAGCCATCAGTTCTACGAAACGGACGAGAAGCGCGGGTTCGTCCGTGGCTACATGATTCAGCTCGTCCGGCAATCTGGTCCGCTTCACACCGCGCTCGGCGGCTACGTTGGCCATCGCGTGCCCTGGGGATCCGATCACCATCGCGCATTCGGCGAGCGGTTCGGACACATGATCAATCTCACCCTGATGTGCGAAGATCTGCCCGACGAGCGCAACGAGGTCGTGCTCGATCCGGTTCTGACCGACAGCAACGGGATTCCCGCTCCGCGCATCCGTTACCGACTGGACCAGAACAGCGAGCGTATGCTCGATCACGCGGTCGCAAGCGGCCGTGAGCTGCTCGAAGCGGCCGGGGCCACGTCGGTTCAGGTCACCCGCGTCCTGCGACCGAGCGGCTGGCATCTCCTTGGTACGGCGCGCATGGGGGACGATCCCAATCGATCCGTCGTCGATCGCTGGGGCCGCGCCCACGACGTGCCGAACCTGTTCATCATCGACGGCTCGGTGTTCGTCACCAGCGCCGCGGTCAACCCGACGACGACGATTCAGGCGCTGGCGCTGCGCACCGCCGATCACATCGTCGCGACTCGGCGCGACCTGAACTGACCGGTTCGGAGCGTGGCCCAGTTGCGCTGTCGGGATACGCAGCCCTGGACGGTAAGAACCAGCGTTGGGAGCGGGCCAGGAAGAGCGGTTCGGCGAAACGATTCTGCGCACCGCGCCTGATCCCACGAAACGGAGGATTGGTAATCGGATGAACGACGAAGCTTTGTTCACCGACGAGCAGCGTGCCCTACTCAAGGCCGCGCTCAACCGCATCATCCCGGCCGAGGGCCAGCTTCCCGCCGCAGGCGATCTCGGCGCTGCCGACGTGATCGAGAAGTCGGTCGGGTCGTCCGCCAGCCGACGGCGGCTATTTCTCGACGGTCTCGCTCGACTGGATCTGACGGCGTGGAAAGTGTGCGACCGGTCGTTCCTGGATCTCCCGCCGGAGCGCCAGGATCAGGTCTTACGAATCGTCGAGCAGACCGATTCTTCGTTCTTCGATAAACTCGTGGTTTCCACTTATCGCGCATATTACGTCCACTCAACGGTGGTCCAACTGGTCGGCGCGTCGCCGCATCCTCCGCAGCCAGCTGGATTCTCGTTGCCGCCCTTCGATCCAGCGCGACTTGAAAACGTGCGCAAGCGCGGAGCGATCTACCGACAGATCCAGGGCAAGGATTAGATGACGCCGACATTTCACGTGGTTATTCCCCAGTTCTTGCACGATCCAGGGCTCACCATGGCCCGCGAGGCCGCCCGGGTGACCTACTGGCCCGAGGACAGCCCGATGCCGAGGGAAAGACTGCTCGCCGCCGTTAACGACGCCGACGGCATCCTTTCGCACCCCGCGTCAAGATTCGACCGCGAGCTCCTGAACCATGCTCCACGGCTGAAGGTGATCGCGAACATCGCGGTGGGATACGACAACGTCGACGTCGTCGCCTGCACCGAGCGCGGAATCGCCGTCTGCAACACGCCCGGCGTATTGACGGACGCAACCGCCGACGAAACGCTCGCGCTGATGCTAGCGGTGTGCCGACGTATCGTGGAAGGCGACCGTTTCACCCGAGCCGGCGGCTGGCGCTACTGGACTCCTCTCCTGCTCGTCGGCCAGGACCTGACCGAGGCCACCCTCGGCATCATCGGGATGGGACGCATTGGGCTCGAAGTAGGCCGACGCGCCCGCGGTTTTCGCATGCGCATCCTCTACCACAACCGGCACCGGCGACCCGACGTCGAGACGGAGCTTGGCGCCACTTACGTCGACTTGCCCACCCTTCTGTCGGAATCCGACTTCGTTACGCTGCACGTCCCGGCGACACCGGAGACCCGGCACTTGATCGGCGCGGCCGAGCTCGAGCGGATGAAGCCAACCGCCTACCTGGTCAACGCGGCGCGCGGATCGGTGGTAGATCAAAGGGCGCTCGCGACCGCGCTGCGGGACCGGAGGATCGCCGGAGCCGGGCTCGACGTCTTCGATCCGGAGCCGATCGCCGCCGATGACCCGTTGCTACAGCTCGAAAACTGCGTTCTGATGCCTCACGTCGGGGCGGCGACGCAGCGGACCCGTCAGCGCATGTCCGAGCTCGCGGCGCGCAACCTGCTCGCGGTTCTGTCGGGCCAAACTCCGCCAGCCTGCGTGAATCCGGAGGTTCTCAACCGCGGCCGGTGATCGGCGACCGGCTTTCCCACCCTCGCGCACTACCAACCTTGCCGGCGAGGACCCTGGAAGGGTAGAATCCCTTGGATGAATTCTTTACGATAACCGAGCCAATCGGGAATCCGCGCTAATCCCGAGGGGAGGCGTTCATGGTTGCAGCGGGAGGCGGTGCGCCTTCGCTGGGTGGTAATCCAGTCACCGCGATTCTGGGACTGATCATCCTTCTCATCGTCGTGGGCGTCGTTGTCTGGAAGATGGGGTTCTAAAAAGAGCGGTCTCAGCCGCGCGTCGAGGCAGCCTCGCTCGAGCGCCCGGCGTTGCAGGTAACCAGAGATGTCAGTCCCGGTCGGAGACACCGGCCGCCACCACCCACGCTGGTTGTCCACCTGGACCGGCCGCTCGGCTCCGCGACAGACACAACCGCCTCGGCCAGCGGAGCCTGGCCCGTCCCGGCAGGGTTTCGTCGGGGTACGCCCCTGGGCGTCGGAGCAGGATCAAGCGACTGACCGGTTTTCTCCCGATCGGATCGGACGGCAACGCCGCTCAGGGGCGCTTGCGAACGAACGTCCCTTTGCCCTTCACGTGGTACA
>JAJPKB010000093.1 GCA_021323915.1 Chloroflexota bacterium
GATGGCCTGGGCCAGGACGGTCGCGGTGGTGGTGCCGTCGCCGGCCACGTCGTTGGTCTTGGTCGCCGCTTCCTTCAGAAGCTGCGCGCCCATGTTCTCGAACGGATCGGCCAGCTCGACTTCTTTCGCCACGGTAACGCCGTCGTGGCTCACCGTGGGCGAGCCCCACTTCTTGCCGATCGCGACGTTGCGGCCCTTCGGGCCCAGCGTCGTCTTCACTGCCTCGGCCAGGACGTCGACTCCGCGCTTCAGGGAGTGACGCGCCTTTTCATCGAACTCGAGTTGCTTGGCAGGCATTCCTTCACCCCCTCGTTAACCGACGATTGCCAGAATGTCGGACTCTTTGAGAATCAGGTGCTCTTCGTTGTCGATCCGATACTCGGTGCCAGCGTACTTCGCGTAGAGGACGCTATCGCCAACCTTGACGTCCATCGGAACGCGGGTTCCGTCTTCGAGGACCCGGCCCGGGCCGGCCGCGACGACGGTCCCTTCCTGCGGCTTTTCCTTCGCGGTATCGGGAAGGACGATGCCGCCCTTGGTCGTCTCCTCACGCACCTTCGGCTTGATGACAACACGATCCGCGAGTGGCTTTACTTCCATCCTGAGACTCCTCTCTTATTCGCGACTGACGAGCTTGTGCTCCGCTGATCTGTCTTTGAGGGGTTAAGCCCCCTCAACCCCCACCCCAGAAAAAGAGAATTCGTGGGGGAACCCCCACGTCCCCATCTTGACGGACAACGAATGCCTAACCAGGGCACCGGATCGGCATTGGTACCCCACCACCCCGCGCTGACCAGGCGCGAGGTATAGCGCGACAGGTGAATAGGCGATCCAAAACACCCGCTCACTCGTCGCTCGGAGCTCAATGCTGGTCCCCAGGCCGCGGCGGCCGATTGCCCACCGGCGACGTCAGGGTAGGTTGCTCCGCGGTAGGCCGCGGGAGATTGTCGTAGTCACAACAGCAGGGACCTCCCTCGGCGCAGCCCACGCAGCAGTAGTTGGCCTGGCCGACCCTAGTCGGTTGCCAGTCGAACAGAATATCGCAGTTGGCACAGCGATAGGCGGATGAGCTACGCCTGGCCATCACTCTACTCTCGGCCGCGGTCTTTGCAGCAACGAATACTACGGACCAGTAGTAAGACTGGCGAAAGAATTGTGTTAGACCGGAGTTAGAGGGAAGGCGCCGGACCGGCCGTCACGACGACGATTCGATCGGTGCTGAAGTATTGCGCGGCCGCGTCGCGCACCTGATCGCGGGTCAGGCCGTTGATGATGCCCGGGTACCGATCGAGGTAGTCGAGACCGAGGTCGTGGGTCTCGATGCTTTGCAGGATGCGCGCGACGCCGGCGTTGGTCTCGACCGAGAGGGGCAGGACGCCGGTGAGGTAGGACTTCCCGTCGGCCAGCTCGTCGTCGTCGACCGGCTGGTTGCGGATCCGGTTCACCTCGGCCAGGATGCTCTCGATGGCCCGCTCGACGTTTGTTGGGTTGACGCCGGCGCGCACTTCCCAGGGAGCCGGTCCGAGGGTCGCGTCGACGTCGCTCGAGACGTAGTACGCCAGACCCTGCTGGTCGCGGACGGACGTGCCGAGTCGTCCGTAGAGACCGAGCCCGCCCAGGATGAGATCGGCCATGCTGAGCGCGTAGAAGTCCGGGTTGGACCGCCGGAGGGTGGGGCGGCCCAGGGCGATGTCGGACTGGGTCTTGCCCGCGACGACGAAGTCGCGACGAATCACCGCGCTCGGCGGCGCGGCGTCGGGCACGACAACCGGCGCCGAGGGGCCGGTCGCATTCCAGCCGCCGAAGGCGCGGGAGATCTTGTCGACGAGCTCGTCGAAGCCGACCCCGCCGGCGAAGGCGATGGTCATCCGGTTAGACTGGACGTAGCGGCCGTGAAAGCCGGTCAGATCGTCGCGGGTGAAGCTGGCGACCGATGCCTCGTTCCCCATGATCCAGTGGTGATAAGGATGATCGGCCGGGTAGGCCAGCTCGCGGAAGCGGCGCTCGGCGACGGTTCGGGTGTCGTCCTGCTGCTCGCGAAGTCGGGCGAGGATCTCGCCCCGGAGCTTCTCCATCTCCTGCGGCGGGAAGATCGGCTCGCGAACCACCTCGGCGAACAAGCCGACGAGCAGATCCAGGTCGTCGCGCAGACAGCGCGCGCTGATCTGGATCGCGTGCTCCTGACCGTCCACGTTCAGCGACGCGCCCACCCGATCGGTCAGCTCGCTGATCTGCTGGAACGTGTGGTGGCTGGTCCCGCGCTGCATCATCCGCGCGGTGAAGTAGGCCAGCCCCTCTTTGCCGGGTGGATCGTACATGGCGCCGGCCTGGAGGCTCGCCCGAACGACAATGGCGGGGTTGGCCGACCGCTCGTGGCCGAGGACGGTGATCCCGTTCGGCAGGCGGGTCCGCTGGATCGCCAGGGACGTTCCTCCGCCCGCGGCCATGCCGGACGGCGCGACGCGATGGCCGCGCGTCACCCCGGTTGCCGCCTCGTCCCAGTTCGATCGAGGCGACCCGGGGCCGAATCCCAAAAGCCCGACCCCTCCGTGGAAGAAGTAAGGGCGAACGGCCTGGACCGGTGCGACGGGCGCCTCGGCCGAGCCGCCGGGTGAGGTCGGCTCGAACCAGCCGACGGTGCGGTTCGTCGGGCGAAGGTAGCTCTGGGCGACTCGCTGCACGTCGTCGGCTGTCACCGCGGCGATTCGGTCGACGAAGTCATCGAGCATCGTGTAGCGGTTCACCATTTCCAGGTCGCCCAGCCAGTACGCCTGGTTGGTGACCCCCTCCGAGGCGTAGGTGAACTGAGCGCGGAACTGCTTCACCGCCTTTTCCAGCTCCTCGGGACGGACGCCATCGTGCTGGATTCGCTCGATCTCGGCGAAGATCGTGCGCTCGACCTCCTCGAGCCCGGTGTCCGGACGAAGGCCGGCCGAGATCTCGAAAAGGTAGGGATCTCGGGTCAGCCCGAACGAAGAGCCGGCCCCGGTGCACAGCCCGGTGTCGACGAGCAGGCGATAGAGTCGCGAGCTTCGCCCCATCGTCGTGTCACGCCCGCCGGAGAGCCCGAGCGGCTTGGCGCCGGACAGAACTGCGTCCAGGACGAAGAGCGGATAGACATCCGGGCTGTCCGCGGCAGGCGCGTGGTAGGCCGCCGTGAAATAGCGGGTCGGCCCCGGCCGCCGGACGACGACCCGCCGCTCGCCCTCTTGAGGTGGCTCGCACGAGCGAACGGACGGGATCGGCGGCCCGGCCGGAATTGGCCCGAATCGCTCCTCGATCTTCTTCATCAACGAATCGGTATCGAAGTCGCCCACCGCGACGACGACCGCGTTGTTGGGCGCGTAGTGCTTCCGATACCAGGTGTACAGATCCTCGCGGGTCATCGACTGGAGGTCGCACTTCCAGCCGATGACGCCCTGACCGTAGGGATGCACCTTGAACGCCGTGGCGGTCACGTCTTCGTCGAGGTGAAACGTCGGAAAGTTCTCGCTTCCCTCGCGCTCGGAGATGATGACGGTGCGCTCGCTGGCGACCTCCTCGGGATCGAACGTCGAGTTGACCATGCGGTCGGACTCGATGCGCAGCGAGAGATCGAGGCGATCGCTGGGGAGGGTCTCGAAGTAGGTGGTGTAGTCGATCCAGGTGAAACCGTTCAGGGTCCCGCCGTTCTTGGACACCGAGCGAAAAATCTCGCCCTTGCCAAGGGAGGGCGTTCCCTTGAACATCATGTGCTCGACCCAGTGCGAGATACCGGTGATGCCCGATACCTCGTTGCGCGCGCCGACCCGGTACCACACCCAGAACGACGCGACCGGCGCGTCGTGGACCTCCCGGGTAATGACCATGAGACCGTTGCCGAGCGTTCGCGCTTGAACCGGGTACACCACCGTGAGATCCTCCTGACACACCGAGGTCGAGGGACCGGCTTCCACGCCGAGTCAGCCGGATTATAGCACGCCCGGCAGCCTCACCGGGAGGCGACCCCTCGCCGGCGTTAGCGACCGAACGTCTCCGGCGCGTCCGTCGTCTGCGGCTCGTTGTCGATCATTCGCTGAAGTCGCTCATAGAGATGAGGTGGCGTATCGCTCTGGTACACGTAGGCATTCTGGAGCGCGCGGACGTTCGCGCTGGTTCCTCCGCCGGCCACCGACGAAACGCCGAGCGCGGTGTTGCCAAAGTTGGCCAGGTTCAGATAATCGCCCGCCGACGTGGCCTCGAAGTGGATCGGGACCGAGCGCAAGTCGTCGTCGCTCCAGCCCATCATTCGGACCCACTGGTGATCACGGCTGTAATCGAGCAGTGTTGGAACTCGTCCTGCCTGTTGCATGGCAGCCCTCCTCGGACAATACCGAAGAGGAGGGCAGGAGGTGTGCCAGGAAAGAAGACCGCCGGGAGGACGTTCACCGCGAAGGCGCGAAGCACGCGAAGAGAAAGGCGAGAATGCCGAATCCAGTAATGAAGAAGACCGAAGACAGCCAGCCCTTTGTTGTTCCCCTTCCCGCCTCTCGGTTCCGGATTCTCGATTCCGTCGTCCGCTTCGGGCGACCGGGCGAGCGGCAGACAAGACTCTATGCTATTGGTGGGACGAGCGTCTGCTTTTCAAACACTGGGAATGCTCTAATGACCGCCCGGGGTAGGAGTTGAAGGAAGCGGGGCCTTCAGCAGCGCAGTCGCCTGTTGCGCCGAGGTGGTCCAGGCGCTCTCCGGCGTGGCGAGCCCCTGGAGGGCGATGCCAAGGTAGACCTGAAAGATCTTCTGCACGTCGGCGTCGCGCTGGCGTGCCATCGGGAACGCATGGACGTCGTCCTCGCGGAGGATCCGCAGGAACTGCCCCATGACGGGGTTGTGCTGGAAAACCGGCGCGGTGTCGCCCGCCTCGACATTCGCCGGCAGGAGACGGAGGTAGGCCAGACCGGCGACCTGAGCATCCTTGCCCGCGAGATAGTGAATGAAGTCCAGCGCCCAGTCTTTGTGCCGGGACGCCGAGAACAGGCCGACCGCCCCGGCGCTCATGGCCAGCGACGACGACTGCCCCTGGAAATACGCCGGAACCGACTGAACGTCGTACTCCATCGCCGACTGATCCGCCTGCGCGCTCAGCTCGGGCCCGAACAGCAGCATGGCGGTCTGGCCGGAGAGCCAGCGATCTACCAGCACCGAATCCTGGGCCGTCGCCGCGCCATTCGAGGCGTAGTTCTGCGAGAGGCGCGCGAGGTAGACGATGGCGCTCAACCCGGGCGGCTGGTCCCAGGTCGCCGTGTCGCCGGCGTCGTTGAAGAAGCTGCCCCCGGACGACCAGAGGAACGGGCCGTAGCGCATCTCGCCGCTGAGGGGCGAGCCATCGCCAAACACGTCGAAGCCGAAGCGCTGGCGCGGGCGATCGGTCAGCTTCCGCGCCGCGGTCTCGAACGTCGACCAGTCGCGCAGCGGCTGATCCGTCTTCAGCTCGGCATCCTGGAATCGGCGGTGGTTTCGGTACAAGCCGAGGCAGGACAGAAAGACCGGAAAAGCGTAGACCTGATCGCCCGCCGTTTGCACGGTGAACGCCACCGGCACGATCTTCCGGGC
>JAJPKB010000409.1 GCA_021323915.1 Chloroflexota bacterium
CAGCGACGGCGGGCTCGGCAGCAGCGACCGCCGCGTTGACCCGGCTCGCCGCTCGCACCGACCCGCCGACCAGCGCCGCGCCGGACACGCCGCGCCGCCGCGCGAAGGCGCCGTGGCTCGCGACGCCGGCACCCCGCCGAGCAGCGCCGCGACGGACACGCCGCGCCGACGCGCGAGGGCGTCGTGGATCGCGACGTCGAGACCGCCCCGCGCCGCCACCGTTCCGGGCTCGCTTGCCTCCGGTCCAGTCAGCCATCCATCGATCGCTTCGACGTCGGCGCCGATCAGCGACGGCGCCCAGCGGGCCAGCACCGCCCGGGCATCGGCGAGGGTCGACCCACCGAACGCCGGGAGCGGCGAGATCTCGCCTAGGCCGACCAGGCCGGCGTCGGTGGTGATCCGAACGAGCAGGCCCTCGCGGTGGGTCAGCGAGCCGTGGGCGGTCTCGAACGGTCGCGAGAGCGGAACGCGAAAGCCGTCCCACCGGACGCGACGGACCTTCATCCGAGCACGCTGGCCGCGAAAAGCAGCCCGAAGAGCAGGTGGAGCTGGCCGGTGCGCTTGAGCGCGGCGTTCAGCGTCGGACCGTCGGACGCGCGGGCGATCAGTAGAACGAGCCACGCCGCGAGCGGAAGGCTCAGCTCGGGGAGCCAGAACCAGCCATGACTGACCCCGGACACCCAGAGCCCGAGCTGGACGCAGTACGCGCCGAGCACCAGCGCGGCGTATTCCAGGCGGGTTCCGGTCCGGCCGAGCCGGACGGCCAGCGTTCGCTTGCCGGCGCGTCGATCGGTGTCGAGGTCGCGCAGGTTGTTGACGACCAGGATCGCGGTCACCAGCATCCCAACCGGCACCGAGGCGCCCATCGCCAGCGCGGTGACCGTGCCGGTCTGGAGGTAAGCGCTGCCGACGACCGCGGCGACGCCGAAGAAAGCGAACACGCAGACGTCCCCGAGACCGTGGTAGCCGAGGGGCCAGGGCCCGCCGGTGTAGGCGAGACAGCAAACGATCGAGAGCAGCCCGATCACCGCGATCGGCCAGCCGCTGACGACGACGAGGTAGACGCCGATCAGCGCCGCCAGCCCGAGGGTCAACGCGGTGGCCCAGGCGACCTGCCTCGGCGAGATCAGTCCGCCCTGGGTCACCCGCCGCGGTCCAAGCCGGTCCACGGTATCGGCCCCCTTCTGGAAGTCGAAGAGATCGTTGGCGAAGTTCGCGCCAATCTGGATCAGCAGCGCCGCGACCAGCGCGGCGAGGAACGACAACGGGCGGGGAACCCCGTATCCGGCCACCGCGGTGCCGACGACCACCGGAACGACCGCCGCCGGTAAGGTCGCCGGCCGGGCGGCCATGACCCAGGCGGTCAAGCAGGATGGTTGATTGACGATCGCCCGCTCGGCCATCGTTGCTCCTACGGAAACCGGGGGAACTTGGAAAAGTCCGGTTTGCGCTTCTCCAAAAACGCGTTCCGACCCTCCCTAGCCTCTTCGGTCAGATAATAGAGCAGGGTCGCGTCGCCCGCCAGCTGCTGGAGACCGGCGAGGCCATCGGTGTCGGCGTTGAACGCCGCCTTCAAGAACCGGATCGCGGTCGGGCTCTTCTCGAGGATCTCCCGCGCCCACTGCACCGCCTCGTCTTCGAGCCGGTCCAGGGGCACCACCGCGTTGACCAGCCCCATCGCCAGCGCGTCCTGCGCCGAGTACCGGCGGCAGAGGTACCAGATCTCCCGCGCCTTCTTGTGTCCAACGACCCGGGCGAGGTAGGTCGCGCCGTAGCCGGCGTCGAAGCTCCCGACCCGGGGGCCGGTCTGACCGAAGACCGCGTTATCGGCGGCGATCGTCAGATCGCAGACCAGGTGCAGGACGTGGCCGCCCCCGATCGCGTACCCCGCGACGACGGCGATCACCGGCTTCGGCATCGTCCGAATCTTCTTCTGCAGCTCGAGGACGTTCAACCGCGGCACCCCGTCCTCGCCGACGTACCCTCCATCACCCCGGACCCGCTGGTCGCCCCCCGAGCAGAACGCCTTCGTTCCGGCGCCGGTCAGCAGCACCACCCCGATCGTCGGATCCTCGTGGGCGTGGTTGAACGCCTCCATCATTTCGAAGAGCGTCAGCGGCCGGAACGCGTTGCGGACCTCCGGCCGGTTGATCGTGATCTTCGCGATGCCCTCGCCGTGCTCGTAGATGATGTCCTGGTACTCGCGGACCTTCCGCCAATCGATGGCCATGGCTTCCCTCGCTTCCTTCAGTTTCGGCTCCCGTTGGTTTCCCTACCAACCAGCCACCTTGTACCGCGGAGGCTTGCCCCTCGGGGAGTGACCGCGCTTTCGCGGGGCGCCGGGCTTCCCTCACCCCCAACCCCCTCTCCCAGTGCGCGGGAGAGGGGACTCAGCAGGAGCGTCTCCCTTGAGACCCTTCCCCCGCGGCTGGGGGAAGGGGTAGGGGATGAGGGAGCCCGGCCCGAACCCGCCCACTTCCCCGGGGCTTCTCCCCTCTCGTCCTGTTTCTCGGAGCGGGGGACAATCGCCTGCGCTACTGATTGATCGGACGCTCGGTCGCCGAACGGTGAGCCTCCAGAAAATCGAGAATGACGCGCAGGAAGGCAGACGGTTGCTCCAGGTGGACGGCGTGTCCGGCGTCGGGAACGACCGCCAGCGTCGCCGCCGGCAGCAGACCAACCAGCTCTTGCCCCAGCGATCGGTATTTCTCGTCGAGCGCGCCGACCACCAGCAGCGTCGGCAGGTGAATCTCATTCAGATGATCGTCCAGTGGCTCCATCTCGCCGGCCCCCATCCCCCGCAGGCTGTTGGCGAGTCCCAACGGATTCCCGGCGAGCCGCTGCCGCCGGAGCGCCGCCCGAACGGCCGCCGGCAGAGCGCGCTGACTCGCGAAGAGCGGCAGCCGCTCCCAGCGATCGACGAACGCGTCGATCCCCTCGCCTTCGAGCAGGTCGGCGAGCCGGGCGTCGGCCGCGACTCGCGCCGCGCGCTCGGCCGACGAGCGGATCCCGGGTGAGGCGCTTTCCAGCGCCAGGGCGTGGATCCGCTCCGGCGCGGCGACGGCGAGATGCAGCGCGACGCGTCCCCCCATCGAATAGCCGAGCAGATCCACCCGATCGAGGTCGAGCCGGTCGAAGATCGTCAGCAGATCCGCGACGCAGCGCTCCATCCGGTAGCGCCGAGGGTCCGGCGGACAGTCCGACGCGCCGTGACCGAGGAGATCGACCGTCACCAGGGTGAACCGGCGCTCCAGGACGTCGCGAAAGGGCGCCCAGGTCTCGAGGCTCCCGGTGAAGCCGTGGAGCGCGACCAGCGGTGGACCGGTTCCCGCGATCTCGACGTGATACCGGCAGCCGTCGACGAGAAGCCCGCTCACCGCTCGCCGACCCCCTGCCCGGCCAGCTCGGCGATGGCCGACGCCGCGTCGCGCCAGATCTGACGGTGCAGCGCGAGGTTGCGCGCGCGGTCGGTGGGCACCTCGATCACGTCGAGGCCGGGCGTGTCGAGCGAGGTCCGAAGCGCGCTCCGAAACGCGTCCCAGGCCGTCGTCTGCCGGAACCGGCCGCCGTACATCTCGACCGCCGGTCGAAAGTCGAGGCCGTGGGGCGTGCCGAACAGCGTCTCGAAGTGCTCCGGCTCATCCGCCTGGGGCAGAAAGGAGAAGATGCCGCCGCCGTCGTTGTTGAGCAGCACGATCGTCAACGACAGACCGTGCCGCTTGGCCGCGAGCAGTCCGTTCAGGTCGTGGTACAAAGACAGGTCGCCGATGACCAGGACGAGCGGCCCTTCGGTCCCGGCGCGCGCGCCGAGCGCGCTCGATACCACCCCGTCGATCCCGTTCACCCCTCGGTTCGCCAGGAAGCGGATCGGGCGCTCACCCGCCGGAAAGAACGCGTCCAGGTCCCGCACCGGCATGCTGTTGCCCGCGTAGAGAGTCGCCCCGGCGGGCAGGATCTCGGCGAGCTCGGTGAAAACCTTCCCCTCGAACGGCTCCTCGATCCGGGCCAGGCACGCGCTCACCACCCGGCGAGCGCACCGGTCGGCCGCCAGCCAGAGCGCGGCCCAGCCGGATCGTTTCGAGGAACTCTCGACCTCGGTCCGACGCCGCTCGACCGCCTCGCCGAGCGCCCGGCACAGCGCGGGCGGGTCGACGTGAAGGATGTCGGTCGCGTCCAGGTCGGGATCGTTCCAGCCGGCGTCGCCATCCACCAGGACCTGGCGGCAGCGGTGCTTGTGCAGGTACAGCGAGACCGCCTTCGACGTCGGAATCGAGCCGAAACGGAGAACGACGTCGGGCGCGAACCGCTCGACGAAGCTGGGCTCCCGAAGGACGACGTCGTAGCAGTCCATCACCAGCGCCCGGTCGTGATCGCCGCGGCGGACGCCGGAGAGCGGGTCGGCGAGGATCGGGTAGTCGAGCGAAGCCGCGAGGTGGCTCGCCGCGTCGGCCAGCCGCGAATCATCGCCCGGTCCGCAGACGATCAGTCCGCGCGGACTGGCCAGGAGATCCGCCGCCAGGTCGTCGACGATCTCGGCGGAGGGCAGCCGGCGGCCAGACGCGACGGCGGGACCGGGGAGGATTCCCGCATCCTCTACCCCTTCCGGTCTACCCTCCTCACCCCCTTCTCCAGGGGAAGCCTTCAGGCGCGGGGGAAGGGTCTTAGCAGAGGCATCGGCCCCAAAGACCCCTCTCCCGCGGTTGGGAGAGGGGGTAGGGGGTGAGGGAGTCGTCCCCGGCACGAGCGGCTCGCGGAAGGGGCAGTTCAGGTGGACCGGACCGGCCGGTCCCCGGCTGGCCACCGCGACGGCTCGGCTAGCGGTGGCGCGGGCGTAGCGCACCAGCGTCGGGCTCTCGTCCGGCTCGGCCAGATCGACGAACCACTTGACGTGCGTCCCGTAGAGCCGACACTGATCGATCGTCTGCGGCGCGCCGCGGTCGCGTAGCTCGTGCGGACGGTCGGCGGTGAGCACGACCAGAGGCACCCGTCCGTGATACGCCTCGACGACGGCCGGCAGGAAGTTGGCCGCCGCGGTTCCCGAGGTGCAGACCAGCGCGACCGGCTCGCGCCGGGCCTTCGCCAGACCGAGGCCGAAAAAGCCGGCCGATCGCTCGTCGAGGTGCATCCAGAGGCGCGCGCCGGGGTGCCGGGCGACGATCAGCGCGAGCGGCGTCGAGCGCGACCCCGGACAGACGCAGAAGTGGTGAACGCCGCCCCGGACCAGCTCGTCGACCAGCGCCCCGACGTAGGCGTTCAGCGCCCGCCGTCCCTCGTCGTCGGAGGTCGTCATCAGCCTTCCCCCAGCGCGGACAGGATCGGTTTGAGCTTGAGGCAGGACTCGGCGAATTCCGACTCCGGGTCGGAATCGGCCACGATCCCGCAGCCGGCGAACACCGTTGCCTCGGCCCCGCTCAGCAGCGCCGAGCGGATCGCCACGGTGAACTCCCCCTGGCCGCGCCCATCCACCCAGCCGATCGGGCCGGTGTACCACCCTCGGTCGAGGCCCTCGCGCTCGCGGATCAGCCGAAGCGCGACGTCCCGCGGCTGCCCGCCGACCGATGGAGTCGGGTGAAGCAGCGCGATCAGATCGAGAACGCCCCGGCCGTCGGTCACTCGGCCGACGATCGGCGTGTAGAGGTGCTGGATGTTGCGCAGCCGCAGCAGGGTCGGCGGGCCGATCGGTCCGACGTCGACGCCGGCGCCGGCCAGCCGCTCGCGGATGCCGCGGGCCACGATGGCGTGCTCCGATCGATTCTTCGCGCTGGCGAGCAGATCATCTCCCAGCCGGCGATCGTCCTCGGCGGTGGCGCCGCGGGCGGTGGATCCGGCCAGGCACATCGTCTGGACCGTCCCCTGTCCCAGACTGACCAGCTGCTCCGGCGACGCGCCGAGAAAGCACCGCTCGCCCCGGTCGATCGCGAAGAGAAAGCAACCGGGATAGTCCTCGCGAAGCCGACGCAGCACCCGCGATGGGGAGAGCCGCGCCCCGGCCCGGGCGTGGCAGGCCCTGGCCAGCACCACCTTCTCGAGCTCGCCGTGGCGAATCCGCTCGACCGCCGTACGAACCAGCTCTTTCCATTCGCCGGACTGGCACAGCTCGTCCACCCGTGGCGGATGCTCGGCCGATGGGGCCGCGTCAACGTCCGGGCCCTCCAACAGCGACCGCACACGCTCGACGACGTCGGACTCAGCGCTCGAGGCGCCGTCCGGCCACACCAGGGCGTTGACGGTGAGCCAGGCCTGGCCGGCGGTCGCGGTCAGGACGTAACGCGGCACGGTCAGCAGGCCGGCCGGATAGCCGCGCCAGAGCTCGGTCGTCGGACGGAGCGGATCGAACGCGAAGCCGCCCAGGGCGACCGGACCGCTCGCGAGCGCGTCGGTCTCGGCGTCGACCAGCATCCCATCGGTCAGATTCCGCCAGGCAATCGCGGCGTCGGCGAAACGGCTCGGACCGCCGACGGTCAGCGTCGCCGCTTCGCCGACGCCGGCCACGGTCCGCTCGGCGTTTGGCGAGGACCAGAAGACGCGCGCCCGGACAAGGCTGGCTCCCCGCTCGTAAAAGCTCAGCGCGTCGCACCGGGGCACGGCGGTCGTCGCGCTCACCAGAATCGCCTGGCCCCGGCGCTCCGCCCGACGCCGGCCCTCCGCGAACAGACGACGAAGCCAGCCCTCGTCGAGCCCGACACGCCGCTCGGCGCTCGCCGCCTTCACGATTCCTCTCCGGCGGGGAAGATGCGCGCGGTCGGAACGCCCACGCTCCGCAGCAACAGCGCCCGCAGCGCGGGGTACTGTTCCTCGAGCGGCCCCGGCGGCTCGCTCAGCAGCCAGGTCGTGACCACCTCGTTCAGCGCGCCGAACCACACCTGTCCGGCCAGCGCGGTATCCTGGGGAGGGATCACCCCCTGGCGCACCGCGTCGTCGAGGTGCGACTGAATCAGCGCGCCGAACGCCCGGTGACTCGCCGCCATGCGCTCGTGGAACTCGCGCCCGGCGGCGAGTGCCTCGACCAGGAAAAGCTGGGCCAGCGTCCGGTGCGACGCGAACGTCTGGAGGACCACCCGCAGCGCGGCCTCCGCCTTGCGGATCGGGTCGATCTCCTCGGCGATCGCGGCCTCCGCCCGGGCACGCAGGAGCCCCATCATCTGGTCGAGCAACGCCAGAAAGAGGGTCTGCTTGTTCGGAAAGTGGAAGTACAGCCCGCCCTTGGAGGTGCGCGACTCGACCGCGATGTCGTCCATCGCCGCGTCGTGGTAGCCCTTCTGGGAGAAGATTCGGGTCGCCGCCTCGAGGATGCGCTCGTGGCGGAACTGGCTGCGGTCCTGCTCGATGGGCATGACGTCCTCCATCGACCGTAAAAACCGACCGACGCGTCGGTCGGTTTTTACTATAGCAGGCGCCTGTCGCCCTGACAAGGCCCGCGCTACCGTCGACGCCGGGGAGTTGCGCGAGTACACTTACGAGCGGTAGATCCATCGCCGCCCTCACGGTGTTACCCTGGATCAACGTCGGCAAGTCATTCTCGAAAGGAGTATGGTCATCGTGTTCGAGCTAGAAGGGAAGAGCAGCCGAAGCAGCCGCGCGGGAACCATCGTTCGGACTGGACGTGCGGTGGTCATGGTGGGCAAGGAGTTCGTGATGCGAGAGTATCCGGTGCCGGATCCGGCCCCGGGCAGCCTCCTATTGCGTCAAGAACTGGCGGGCATTTGTGGGACCGATCTGCACAACTGGGAGCACGGCCGCCTCGCGGGGGAGATTCTCCTGGGCCACGAGAACGTGGGCATCATCGACAAACTGGGCGAGGGAGTCGATCGTGACTACCTCGGCCAGAAGGTTGAGGTCGGGGACCGCGTCGTCTTCGCGCCGGGGACGCCGGCTGGCGCCTACGGCTTCCAGCAGGCCGACGACGCGCCGCACTTTCGGGGCGGCTTTGCCGAGTACATCTACCTGGCCCAGCCGGACACCTGCTTCGTGAAGACTCGACTGCCCGCCGCGGCGGCCGTGCTCTCCGAGCCGTTTCAGGTGGGGGTCCACGGCGTGCTGCGCAGCAGGATGACCTTTGGCGATACCGTTGTGATTCAGGGCTCGGGCGCGATTGGTCTGATGACGCTGATCGCCGCCAAGCTCAGCGGTGCCGGCCGGCTCATCGTTGTCGGCGGGCCCACGGGCCGCCTGGAAAAGGCGAAGATGCTGGGCGCCGACGTGGTCGTCGACATCGGCGAGGTAAAGAATCCGGTCGAGCGCACGAAGATTGTCCGAGAAAACACCGCGAAGAACGCGGGCGCGGACGTGGTCTTCGAGTGCGCGGGCTTCCTCGGCGCCATTTCCGAGGGACTGGGCTACCTGCGACGGAGCGGCACCTACGTGGAGATGGGCCACTTCGTCGACGTGGGCTCGCTGGAGCTCAACCCGAACCAGGAATTGATGCGGCGCAACCTGCGCCTGGAAGCGGTGTGGGGTGGCGGCTCCAACGATTACTTCGTCCGGGCGCATCAGGTGATGGCGCGGGGTGAAGTTCCCTTCCAGGATCTGGTCGATCCGATCCTTCCTCTGGAGCGAGTCGCCGACGGCTTCAACGCCCTGCACAACGGCTACCGGCTGGGAGGCAAGGATGTCCTGAAGGTCGCGGTTCGCGGCGGCCTGGTTTAGAGCTCTAGGCGATCCGGGCTTTTCCGCGTTCCCCCAGCAGCTCTTCCGCGGCGTCGGCGACCGTCCCCGCGCCGCCGTACCCGGCGTTCACCTGCCGGAGGACGGTCATTCGGTCGCGGAAGCTCGGTTCGTCGAGGACGCGTCGGAGGTCGGTGGTGACCCGGTCGGCGCGCAGGTCGCGAGCGGACAATGACAGCGCCGCACCGAACTCGACGAGGCTCGCCACGTTGGCGAACTGGTCGAGCTGGAAGGGGAGGCCGACGGCCGGCGTGCCGCAGGCGACGGCTTCCATCATCGTCTGGTGGCCGCCGTGCCAGATCAGAACGTCGGCGGCCGCGATCGCCCGAAGGTCATCCGGCACGAACGAGACGACCTGGACCCGCTCGTCCGACAGCCGCCGCGAGACGTCCTCGGACAGGATCCGTCCCCCGGAGACCAGCCCGCGACACCCCGCGCCGCGAATCCCCTGGGCGACCTCCCGAACGACGTCGACGCTGAAGACGGCGCCGCCGACCGTCGCGTAGACGAAGGGAGATCCGTCGACGCCGAGCTCCTGAAGCAGCACGCCGCGCGGCGGCAGCGCGGCGGGCGGTCGGGTGAGCAGCGCCCCGCACGGCTCGACCTCCGAGCGGTGACGAGCCAGCCCCGGCGGCACGAGCGCGGGCCAGCGGATCAGCGGTGGAACGCTCGGGATGAAGCTCCGGTCGCCGAGGAACGCCGACGGCACCGGCCGGGTCAGGGGGGTGCGCGCCCGCAGGAGCAGGAACCTGAGCCACGTCCCAAGCATGGGAGCGAGATGCGACGGCGCGGAGACCTCGAGAATACTGGGCGAAAAGACCGAGATCGACGGGAGGTCCAGGTGGCTGGCGGCCAGCGCGGCGGTCATGCTGTTGCTGTAGACGACGAGATCGGCTCGGGTCTCATTCAGAGATCTTTCAATGGCGGCGAGCTGGCGCGCGAGAAAACCGGGGGCGCTCTCCTGGGCGAAAAGCTGGCGCGACGTTGGCTCGCCGGGCTTCGGCTGGATCGAGACGTCGGGTATCAGCCGCACCGGATAGCCGTGGCGGCGGATCATCGGCCGCACCGACGGGCCCGCCAGGAAGACCGTTTCGTGCCCGCGCCAACGCAGCTCCCGCGCGATCGCCAGGCAGCGGACGGTGGTTCCGTAGCCGAAGGCGACCGGGACGAAAGCAATCGTCATGCCGCCCGTGCCTCCGGGCTGGAGGCGACCTGCTCGAAGAGCCCCAGCCGGTCGTCGATCAGCCGCGGCAGCAGGAAGTGCCGGCGAACGCGCTCGTGGGCGCGCCGGCCCATCGCGTGAGCCAGGTCGCGCTCGCGGACCAGACGCACGATCCGATCGGCGCAGCCGTCGACGTCGTCGGGTGAGACCAGAAACCCGTCCACTCCGTCGTCGATCTGGGCGCGCAGCCCCGGAACGTCCCCTCCGATGACGGCGTTGCATTTCCACATCGCTTCGGTCGCCGCGGTCCCGAATCCTTCGCGGCACGAGAACAGCAGCACCGCGTCGGAGCCGGTCTGGAACGCGTCGACCTCCGGCTGGTCGATCACCCGCGAGTTGGTAAACAGGTGGACGTTGCGATCGTCGCCGACGACTCGCGTCACGTCCTGGTACACCCGTTCCGCCGTGGGATCGTCCTGAGCGACGAAGGTGCCGAGCATCGCGAGCTGGAGGTCGGGAACCTGCCGCCGGGCAATCCGGTACGCTTCCACCAC
>JAJPKB010000694.1 GCA_021323915.1 Chloroflexota bacterium
GCTCTTCCGATCTTCTCGATGCGGTTTTTCGCGCCTTTTCTGGTAATATCTTTCATGGCTGCACGAGGAAACTCTGGTCGTGATTGATCCCAAGCTGTCTGGCGCCGAGCCCGCCGTCGCGCTGCCCGCGGTCTCCGGCCCGTCGGTTGTCCTCGGGTTGATTCGGGCTTGCCGTCCGAAGCAATGGTCGAAGAACGTTCTGCTCTTCTTCGGGCTGATCTTCGCGCTGAAGCTGACCGACGCGGTTCTCGTCGAGCGGGCGTTCGCTGGATTCCTGGTGTTCTGCGCGGCGAGCAGCTGCGTCTACCTGGTGAACGATCTCGCCGACCTCGAGCAGGATCGCCTTCACCCCAGGAAGCGTCATCGTCCGCTTGCCGCGGGGGTGATCACCCGCGGTCAGGCGGTCGCCCTCGCGGTACTCCTCCTCGTCGGTGCGGTTGCCGCCAGCGTCGCCCTGGGGATGCAGTTCGCCATCCTGACCGTCCTCTATATCCTGATGACGTTCGTCTACTCGTTTCGTCTCAAGCACGTCGTGCTGATCGACGTGTTCGTCATCGCGGCGGGATTCGTTATTCGGGCCGCGGCCGGCGCGATCGTCGTGAGCGTTCCCATCTCGCCCTGGCTCTACGTCTGTACCGTCCTGGCGTCGCTTTTCCTGGGCTTCGGCAAGCGCCGACACGAGCTGATTCTGCTCAGCGAGGGCGCCGGCAGCCATCGACGCATTCTCGACGAGTACAGTCTCTCCCTGCTGGACCAGCTGATCGTGATCGTCACCGCCGCGACGATCATGGCGTACTCGCTCTACACGTTCTCGGCCGAAAACCTCCCGGCCGACCACTCGATGATGCTGACGATTCCGTTCGTCATCTACGGCTTCTTTCGCTACTTGTACCTGATGCACCAGCGTGGCGGAGGCGGAAGCCCCGAGGACGCGCTCCTCGGGGATCTGCCGCTGCTGACCTCGGGCGTGCTCTGGCTGCTGACCGCGGTGGTGATCCTCTACCTGTCGCGGTGATCCTCGGGTCAGCCCACGTCCGCGAGTCCCCAGGCCCGCACGTCGTCGATCTCCTCGGTGTCGATGTAGTGGGGGTTCGGATACTCGCGGTAGGTCAGATCGGCGCTCACCTTGGTGAAGTAGTCGCGGACCCGTCGCGCCCAGGCGATCGGGATCAAAGGGTCGGCGGTGCCGTGGCCGACGAAGACGCGCCGACCGGCCAGCGTCGCTTCGTCGATCGACAGCTTCTGATCGAGAGGCAGATAGCCGCTCAGCATGACCGTGCCGGCGATCGACTCGGGCCGGGTCAGGAGCAGGGATCCGGCCATCACCGCGCCCTGGCTGAAGCCGAGGGTGAAGATTCTCCTGGGATCGATCGGATAGGCAGCCGGAAGGTCGCGGACGAATTCTCCGAGCGCGGCCAGGCTCGCCTCGAAGCTCGCCGGATCGGGGTCGCCGATGTCGGCCAGGTGGTACCAGGCAAACCCCGGTCCAAGGGGTAGCGGCGCTCGGGCGCTGACGACGAACAACCGCGGATCCAGACTATCCGCGACCGGCAGCAAGTCCGCCTCGTCGGCACCCCGACCGTGCAAAAGCAGGAGCGCCGCGCAGGGCTCGGCCGCCGGCGCGCGGGGCGTTCGCACCAGATGGCGCAAGGAAAGCTGAGATGGATCCACGAACCCTCCTTCTTGACCGGGGGAGACCGAGCACCGGCTCAGAGACTATCGAGAATGCCGCGCAAATAGCCCACCGCGTAGGTCGTCGCGGCGCTGTCTTTGACGTCGCCGGGGATCGGCGGGTAGTGCTCCGGACAGAGCACGCCGTCGTACTCCACGTCCCGCAGCGCGCCGAGCACCCGGTGAAAGTTCAGTTCACCGGTTCCCGGGAAGACCTCGTCGTAGCCGGTGCCGGCTGCCCCTTCGCCGGTCGACCGACGCACGTCGCGGATGTGGACGAAGAAGATGCGATCGGCGAACTGATGCACCGCCGCGGCGGGATCGTCGCCGACCATGTGGTGAATGGCGTTGTCGTACAGGTAGCCGTTGGCGGGGCTCGGCGCGAGCTCGAACAGCTTCGCGAAGCGTTCGGCTCCCCAGAGCCAGCCCCGGCGATTCGGCGGCCATGGACTGTGGGTGGCGACGCGGGCGCCGACCCGCTCGGCGACGGCGCACAGGCGATTGTAGTAGTCGGCCACCCGTTTGAGCTGCTCGGCGTTTTCCTCGTCGGTCGGCTGGTTATCGATCGGGACGACAGTGGTGATCGTGCGCACGCCGACCTCGGCCAGCGTCTCAAGGTCGTGACAGGCCCGTTCGAAGTCGGCCTGTCCTTCCGGTCGGCTCAGCACGACCTCCGGCGTGACCTGCCCCAGCCCCATCGCCGCGACCTCGATCCCAGCGTCGGTGAACTGGCGGACGTACTCGCGCAGCGCTCGCGGGTCGAGCTGACGGTTCTCGGCAAATCCGGGGACCGACGACGGAATCTCCTGGACGGTTTCGATGCCGGTCACGCGGCAGTAGCCGATCCGAGCGGCTGGATCCGCGCTGACCGTGTTTGGCTTCAAGCAAAACTTCATCATCGCGCCTACGCTCCTGTTCTTCTCACGTCGGGGACCGAGGGGATCAGCCTCCGGCGATCGCTTTCCCTAATCTCTGTTCGATGATCTCCCGCGCCTCGGACACGATGCGCGACACGACCTCGGCGACCGGCACGATCGAATCGATCAGGCCGGCGTCCTGGCCGAAGAGCAGCGGAACGTGTCGGAGATCGCCAGCGGCACGCGCCGTGGCGACCTGTCGCGCCACCTCGCGCCGTCGACGGCGCAATTCGGCCTCCCGTCCGCTCCACTCGGCCAGAAAGTCGTTCCGCCAGGTCCGAGCCAGCGCGCCCGGCCAGATGCTTCCGCCGACGAGATCGGGGATCTCGGTCAAGGTGGTATCGTGACCGTCGCTGTCGACGATCGCCTGCTTGTACCCCGGTGCCAGCGGAGACTCCTCGGTGGCCAGGAAGCGGGTGCCCAGCAGCACGCCGTCGGCGCCCAGGGCGAGCGACGCGGCGAGGCCGCGCCCGTCGGCGATGCCACCCGCCGCGATGACCGGCACCGGCGATACCGCGCTGACCACCATCGGGACGAGCGGCATCGTCCCGATCAGTCCGACGTGGCCGCCGCCCTCGCTGCCCTGGGCGATGATCGCGTCGGCGCCCGCAGCGGCAGCTCGCCGGGCATCGGGCACCCCGGAGACCATGTAAGTTACGATGGCGCCCGCGGCGTGAGCCCGGTCGACGTACGGCTTGAGATCCTGATCCGACCAGGCCCAGGCGTAGGTGACGACTGGTGGCTTCTGGGCCAGCGCCGCGTCGACCGCGGCGTCGTCGACGCCGAACAGCAGAAAGTTGACCCCGAACGGGTCGGTGGTGGCCGAGCGGATCTGCTCGATCAGACCGGGGATGTCGGCGGGCCGGCGCCCGCTGAGGCCGAGCGTGCCCAGGCCGCCGGCGTTCGAGACGGCGGCGACGAGGCCCGGCGAGGTGGCGCCGCCCATCCCTCCCAGCACGATCGGGTGGGTGATTCCGAGCAGGTCGCAGATCCGGGTGTGAAGCGGACCTCGGCCCGAATCCCACCGGTGTTCCGGCATGGCTCCTCCTTCTCGCGGAGTATCTTACCGCATTGGCCAGCGAACGCGGTGCTATAATGGGGTGCCTGTTTTCTCACGTTAGATCTGGCAGCCGGGGAGGGTGGTCGTGCACATTTCTTGCGTTCAGGAGAATCTCGCGAAGGGGCTGGCGATCGTCGGGCGGGCGGTCGCGACGCGGAGCACCTTGCCGGTCTTGAGCAACGTCTTGATCGAGACCGACCAATCGCGCCTCAAGCTGGCCGCCACGAATCTCGAGATCGGCATCACCTGCTGGGTCGGGGCGATGATCGAGCAAGAAGGCAGCATGACCGTCCCCGGCCGCCTGCTCAGCGATCTGGTCTCCTCGTTTGCCGCGGACAAGGTCGTAAGTCTGCAGACGAAGGGAACGACGTTACACGTCACCTGCTCGGGCTACGAGACGAACCTGCGCGGGATCTCCTCGGAGGAGTTCCCGGTCATTCCCGAGGTCGCCAACCAGACGAGCTGCGGGGTCGCGTCGCGCGAGCTTCAGGATGCGCTGAACCAGGTCGCCTTCGCGGCCGCGACCGACGATACCCGTCCGGTGCTCGCCGGCATCCTGTTCGCCTTCCGCGGGGATACCCTCACCCTGACCGCGGCCGACAGCTTCCGCCTCGCGGTTCGGAAAGTCGAGGTCGCCAGGCCGCTCGGGCAGGACGCCGACATCATCGTGCCGTTGCGAACCGTCCAGGAGCTGGGACGGGTGTTGAACGATCAGGAGGAGCCGGTCGAGATCGTGGTCACGCCGAATCGGGGGCAGGTACTCTTCCACTTGAGCAGCGTGGACGTCGTCTCGCGTCTGATCGAGGGGACCTTCCCGAACGTCCAGCAGGTCATTCCGACCCGTGCCGCGACTCGGGTGATCCTCAACACGAAGGACTTTCAGAACGCGAACAAAATCGCCTCGCTGATCGCCCGCGACGCCAACAACATCGTTCGGCTGACGGTGAACGGATCGGACACCGCGAGCCGTGACGGCGCCAGCGGCGCGACCAGCAGCGTCACCGTGGGCGCGATGGCCGATGTCGGCGACACCGAGGGGAAGGTCGAAGCGGTCGTCGAGGGAGAGAACTCCCAGATCACGATCGCCTTCAACGGCAAGTATCTGAACGACGTTCTCGGCGCCCTGGGCAACAGCGCCCAGGTGAGCCTGGAGCTGAACAGCCCGTCGAGCCCCGGCGTGATTCGCCCGGTCGGCGCCAGCAACTACACCCACGTGATCATGCCCATGCACCTGAGCCGAACGGGTTGAGCGGGATCTACCTCGACTACAACGCCACGACGCCGGTCGACCCAGCAGTGGTCGAGGCGATGCTGCCGTTTCTGGCTGGTGGCCTGGCCGGCGGATTCGGCAACCCGTCGAGCTCCCACGAGTATGGGCGCCGGGCACACCTGGCGCTGGACGAGGCGCGGGCTCGGGTCGCCGGTCTCCTGGGATGCCAGCCCGGCCAGATTGTCTTCACCGGCTCCGGCAGCGAGGCCGACAACCTGGCCATCAAAGGTGTCGCCGAGGCGTATCGCGACCGCGGGCGCCACGTCATCACCAGTCGGATCGAGCACCCCGCGGCCCTCAACACCTGCCACTACCTGGAGCGCCACGGCTATCGCGTGACGTACCTGCCGGTCGACCGGGATGGCCGGGTGCGACCATCCGACGTCGAGCGGGCGCTCACCGCGGAGACGATCCTCGTCTCGATCATGCACGCGAACAACGAAACCGGCGTCCTGCAGCCGATCGCCGAGATCACGGCGCTGGCTCGCGCGCGGGGCGCGCTCGTTCACACCGACGCGGCCCAGTCGGTGGGAAAGTTCCCGACCGCGGTCGAGGCGCTGGGGGTCGATCTGCTGACCGTGGTGGGGCACAAGCTGTACGCCCCCAAGGGCGTCGGCGCGCTCTACGTGCGCGATGGCGTTCGTCTCGAGCCCCTGGTCCACGGCGCCGGGCACGAAGCCGGCCGCCGGGCCGGCACCGAGAACGTCCCCTACGCCGTGGCGCTGGGAAAGGCCGCCGAGATCGCGGCGGGAAACCTGGCCGACGAGGCCAGACGATTGCGCGCCCTGCGCGATCGCCTCCACGAGCGTCTCGCGGCGGCGGTGTCCGGACTAATGCTGAACGGACACCCGGTCGAGCGTCTTCCGAACACCCTCAATGTGAGCTTTCCGGGGGTTGACGGCGAGGAGCTGCTCGCCGCGACGCCGTCGGTGGCGGCCTCGACCGGCTCCGCCTGCCACGCCGGTCGCACCGAGCCCTCGGAGGTCCTCCTCGCGATGGGCCTCGACCGCGAGCGCGCGCTCGGCGCCGTGCGGCTGAGCCTCGGCCGCTTCACGACGCCAGAGGACGTAGCAAGAGCCGCAACCACGCTGGCGGACGGGTGGCGAAGACTGACCGA
>JAJPKB010000065.1 GCA_021323915.1 Chloroflexota bacterium
CCAGATCGACGGTGACCTGCGCCTCGCCCTCGCCGACGCGAATATCACCACGCTGATACACCCGCGGATTACCGGGCACCGAGCGGTTGCCACACGGCTGAACCAGCGGCGCGCCGTTTTGAACCGCGACCGCCGGGTCGACCGCGAAAGCCAGGGTCTCGTACTGGACTGAGATTTGTCCGAGCGCCGCGCGGGCGATCGCCTCCGTATCGGCGGCCACCGCGAGCATCGCCTGTCCGACGTAGCGGACGGTTCGGTCGAAGAGCGGCTGGCCGTTGGGAAGCGTCGCCCTCGGGACGTCGTCGTGGCGGATGATCGCGCGCACGCCCGGCAGCCGAGCCGCCCGTCTCACGTCGATCCGCCGAACGCGGGCGTGGGCGTGCGGGCTCCGCAGGACGGCGGTGTGGAGCATCCCCGGTAGCGACAGATCGTCGGTGTAGGTCGCTCGGCCGGTCACTTTGGCGACCGCGTCGACTCGCGCGACGTCTCGCCCGACGACTGCCAGCTGGTCGTTGGCCGGCCAGGACGGTAGCTCTTCGCCAGACCAGATCGCGAAACGCTCATACAGGTGCCCCTCGATCTCGACCTGATTCTCTACTACCCGCGTCATCGCAGCGTCTCCTCGACCGTCGACTCCCCTCCCCTTGACGTGCCCGGTTCGACAATCGTTTTTACGCCGCGCCGCCCCGGCCCGGCGTCTCTCCCCCCAGCGGCCACATCCCGGATGGCGCTGACGAGGCGCGGGTACGTTCCACACCGGCAGAGGTTCCCCGCCATCGCGTGGCGAATCTCCGCCTCGGTCGGAACTGGACGTTCGCGAAGCAGCGCTTTCGCGGCGAGAACTTGCCCCGGCGTGCAATAGCCGCACTGCACCGCGTCGTGACGGATGAAGGCCTCCTGGACCGGATCGAGGGACCCGTCGGCGGACAAGCCCTCGATCGTCAAAATCTCCTGCCCCTGGCACTCGACCGCCAGGGCGATGCACGAGTAGATAGCGCGTCCGTCCAGCAGCACCGTGCAGGCGCCGCACTCGCCCAGGTTGCAGACCCGCTTGGCGCCGGTAAAGCCGAGGCGAATGCGCAAGACGTCGAGCAGCGAGGTACATGGCTCGCTGCTCAGTTGATAGGTCTGTTGATTGACGCGCAGTGTCATGGAAACCGCTTCGGGCCCGGCGCCCACCCGGACTGCCGAGGACGTGGACGACGACCGCCCAACAGTTCTAGCCATCTGTCTCCCCCGCGAGCGACGGCGCTTGTGGATCGCCGTCCGGAAGGAGACGGGCAAGTTGAAGGCCAGTATTCGTAGCCTTCGTGTCCGCGCCGCGGATCGTGGCCCGCGACGATCGGATTCGGGAGATCGAAGCGCGAACGGGGAAACCGAGCGGGTTATAATCGGGGAAGCGCGAAGCAGCGAAGAGGAGGCTCGATGGGACGCGTGCGAACCGGACCGACCTGGCGCCTGGCGCTTCGAGCTGTGAGCTTCGCGTGCGTGCTCGCCATGCTCCTCACGCCGACGGCGCCGGCCTTCGCGGACAACGGCCCGGCCAGCCTGCCGGACTTTCCGATCCCCAACGGCCATTTCTATACTCAAGCGAGCGGCAAAGGAAGCAATTACGGATTTTCGATCACCGACGGGAGCGGCGCAAACTTCAACAGCGAGTTTTTGCGTCTGGGTGGCGTCGATCAACTGGGCTACCCCGCGTCAGATCGGTTCGTGCTCGACGGCTTCGCCACCCAGGCCACGCAGAAGGCTTTGCTCCAGTGGCGACCCGACGCCGACCACGTGGCCTTCGTCAACGTTTTCGACCTGTTTAGCGAGCGCGGACTCGACCCGATCCTGGCTCGAACACGCTTGATTCCGCCCACCCCCGACAACGTCGCCGATCGCGGCCTGACCTGGCCCGAGGTCGTCGCGCGCCACCTTTCGATTCTCGACCAGAACCCGGCGATCAAAAAGCGGTACTTCTCCAGCCCCGATCCCATCGACGACTTCGGGTTACCGCAATCCAGCCAGGACTTCGGCGGCGTGTTCGTCATTCGCTGCGAGCGCGCCGCCTTTCAGCAATGGCGCATCGACACGTCATTTGCCCGGGCCGGGGACGTGACCCAGGTCAACGCCGGCGACCTCGCCAAGGAGTTCGGATTGATACCGCCCGATGCCACCAATCCGATTCTGGCCTCGCGGCAGCTGATCTCTCCGCTCGGTCAGGAGTTTCGAGCCGACCCCGGCACGGCCGCGTCCGCGGTCCAGTCAGCCTCCCAGGCGCGTCCATCGCTCGTGCGCATCGACGTGGTCCTGCCGGACAGCACCGGCATCGCGTCGGGAATCGTCATCGACAACGGTGGCGACATTATGACGAACGCTCACGTCGTCACCGACGCGATGCTCATCCGAGTCACGTTCGTCAACGGCAACCAATCGTCGGCGCAGGTATTGGGCGTTGATTCCGGCGACGACCTGGCGTTGATTCGGGTACCGGTTTCGTCAATCGGGTCCGGCATCGCGCCCGCGAGCATCGTCGGGGGTGCCGGTCTGCGGCCCGGGCAGTATCTGGTCGCCATGGGCTTCAGTCCCTACTTTCCCTCGCCGCCCTCGGTTCGAATCGGCGTTTTTCAGCAGACGATTCCGACCACTCCGGTGATCATTCAGTCAGACATGTACATTCTTCCCGGCGACAGCGGTGGGATGTTGCTGAACACCTCGGGGCAGGTGGTGGGGGTCAACGACGAGATCCGATTCACCCACGAGGCACGGCAGCCGTTGATCAGCTTCTCGATCGACGCCTTGGATGCTCTGCACATCGCTCAGAGTCTAGAACAAGGAAGGTGACGCATGTGGTTTCCGGCCCTGGGCCTCCTGATCGGCGTGATCATCGGTCTCATGTTTTCGGTGACGATCCCGGCGACGTATGCCCGTTACACCGCCATTGCGATCCTGGCCGCGCTGGACTCGATCCTCGGCGCGGCTCGCGCGGAGCTGGAGGGTGAGTACGATAGCCAGATCTTCCTATCCGGGCTTTTGACGAACATGCTGCTTGCCGGATTGCTCACTTACATCGGTGATCGGTTGGGCGTCCAGTTGAGTCTGGCCGCTATCGTCGGCTTCGGCGTGCGCGTGTTCACTAATCTTGCTCGGATTCGTCGACTGATCTTCTTCGGGAACCGACTGCCCAGCGAGCGTGCCCGCACCGAGAGCCCGTGAGTGGTGCACGGCGGCCTCTATTGCGAGGGGGCGATTCGAGGTCGTATAATGGGCGCTGCCTGTGGGGCGAGCGGCGGGCGACGCGCTAGCGGACCGGGCTCGCCAGGCAGAGGGTGAGGCGACGGTGACCAGGGA
>JAJPKB010000122.1 GCA_021323915.1 Chloroflexota bacterium
CCGCCCGGGGTCGAGCGCGGCGGAGGCTTCTCGGTCGAGACGGTCCGGTCGCCTACCTGTTCCTGGCGCCGTGGCTGATCGGACTGATCGGCATCACCCTGGGCCCGCTCGTCGCGTCGTTCGGGCTGTCTTTCACCCACTACGACCTCTTCAACAAGCCGACCTGGCTCGGGCTCGGCAACTACCAGCAGATGCTGGTCGACGCGGCCTTCCTGCAATCGGCGCAGGTGACCCTCAACTACGTGATCGTCACCGTTCCGACGATTCTCGTCCTGGCCCTGGCCCTCGCCATCCTGCTGGACCGGGGGCTGCGCGGGCTGACGATCTACCGCGCGCTGTTCTATCTGCCTTCGCTGCTCGGCAGCAGCGTCGCGATCGCGGTGCTCTGGCGGCAGGTATTCGGCGCCGCCGGCATGCTCAACCAGATCCTCCTGGTCTTCGGCATCCACGGGCCGTCCTGGATCGGCCAGCCGAGCACCGCCCTGTACACCCTGGTGCTCTTGAACGTCTGGCAGTTCGGGGCGACGATGATCATCTACCTGGCCGGCCTTCGCCAGATTCCGAAGACTCTGTACGAGGCGGCCGAGGTCGACGGCGCCGGCACCCTGCGCCGGTTCTGGTCGATTACCATCCCGATGCTCTCGCCGGTGATCTTCTTCAACGGCGTGCTGGGGTTGATCCGGGGGTTTCAGGTCTTCACCTCGGCCTACATCGTCAGCGGCGGGACCGGGGGACCGGCCGGCTCGACGCTGCTCTACGCCCTCTACCTGTACCTGCAGGGCTTCACCGACTACAACATGGGCTACGCCGCGGGCATGGCCTGGGTCCTCCTGGTCCTCGTCGCGATCCTGACCGGGCTGATCTTCGTCAGCGCCCGGTACTGGGTGTTCTATGCGGAGTAGCGATCGACGAGCCGCGGTCGTTCCGCGGGAGCGGGGAGCGGCGGTTTCGCTGCCGGGCCAGCGGGTCGTCTCCAGCCTCGCCCGCCACGGCCTGCTGATCGCGATGCTGGTGGTGATGTTATACCCGGTGATCTGGATGCTGGGGGCGTCGTTCGAGCCCAGCTTCCAGATCTTCAGCAACCCGGGGCTGCTGCCCCGCACCTGGACGCTGACCAACTACCAGCACGGCTGGTTTCCGCTGCCGGACCTGTCGTTCACCCAGCTCTTCGCGAACTCCCTGATCATCGCCACCCTGGCCGCGGTCGGCAACGTCTGTTCCTGCACCATGGCGGCCTACGCCTTCGCCCGGCTGGAGTTCCGCTTTCGCGGCGTCCTCTTCGCGATCATGCTCCTGACGATCATGCTGCCCTACCAGGTGCTGATCATCCCCCAGTACATCCTGTACCTCAACCTCAACTGGCTGAACACCTACTTCCCGCTCGTCGTGCCGCGCTTCCTGGCGGTCGACTCGTTCTTCGTGTTCCTCATGGTCCAGTTCATCCGAGGGCTGCCCCGGGAGCTGGACGAGGCGGCGATCATGGACGGCTGCGGACACCGGCAGCTGTTCCTGCTGATTATTGTGCCCCTGTCGAAGGCGGCGATGGCGACGACCGCCGTCTTCACGTTCATCAACTCGTGGAACGACTTTCTCGGGCCGCTGCTCTACCTGACCAAGTCGTCCATGTTCACCGTCCCGCTCGGCCTCAACCTGTTCATCGACTCCAGCGAGACGTCGCAGTGGGGGCCGCTTTTCGCCATGTCGGCGCTCAGCCTGGTGCCGATTCTCATCGTCTTCACGCCGTTTCAGAAGCTGCTGACCGAGGGAATCGCCACCACCGGATTCAAATGAAAGACGATCGCCCGGCGATCGCCACGCGATGAGAATGAGGAGGATTCTTGGCCACGGTTGATACCTACGCACTGGCGCCACGCTTCGCGAAGTACCTGCGGGTGACCGACGTGACCGACGCCCTGGACGCCGTCGGACGCGCCGATCTGACCCTGCTCGATCCGGCGATCCGGCCGCTCTGGCTCGGCATGAAGTTCTGGGGGCCGGCGGTGACGATGCGGGTGATCCCGACCAACCAGCGGATGCCGGTGCTGTCGCCGGAGGACGCCCGCCGCTCTCACCCGATCTGGAACGACATGACCGGCCGCGGCCTGCGCATCCAGGAGCACCTGCGCCCCGGCTGCGTGATCGTGACCTCGACGAACGGGGCGCGCGAAACCGGCTACTGGGGCTCGAACAACTCGATGGCGATGCAGGCGGCCGGGGCGGTGGGCATCGTCACCGAGGGCGAGTGCCGCGACACCGACGAAGTGATCCTCCAGCGCACGCCGGTCGCCTGCCGGCGGATCGGTCGGACGATCATCCCGGGGCGCGTCGAGCTGGTCGACCTCGACGTGCCGGTGGGCTGCGGTGGCGTGATGGTGCGCCCCGGCGATATCGTCGGCTGCGACTGGGACGGCGTGATCGTCGTGCCCCGGGAAGTCGCGCAAGACGTGCTGGCGATCGCCGCCCGGATCGCGATCGACGACAAGAAGGGTCGCCGCCGCCTCTACGAGCGCCTCGGCAAGGAACCCGACGAAACGGTCGACGTCGACGCGGCGGAGCAGTATTACAAAGACCTGCTGTAGCCCCCGGCCCGGCTGGAGGGTGTCTGAAAAGGAGGCGGTCGCGTCGACCAAAGCCGTAGGGCAGGGGGTGGTTGAGTGGCGGGGTGGGGGAGCTTGTCTCCTGCCGGTCCTCGCTGCTGGCGAACCGGGCACGGGCAGGAGACAAGCTCCCTCCCCACTCCCAAGCCCCGCCCCCTGCCCTACGGCCTCTTCAGACACCCTCTGGGCTCGAGGCCCATCGAAAGGCGGAGGAATGGAGATTCTGGAAGACAGGCCGCGCGGCATCGTCGTCGTGGCGCTGCGGCCCGGCGAGCTGCTGCTGGAGAGCTTGAGCGAGGCCGCCCGGAAGGCGGACATCCACTCCGGGATCGTCCTCAGCGGCATCGGCAGCCTGACCCGGGGGCGGATTCACACCGTCTCGAGCAACGATTACCCGCCCAGCAACGACTTCATCGACCTGGAGGGTCCGCTCGAGGTGGTGCAGTTCGGCGGGATCATCGCAAGCTACGAGCCGCACATCCACATCTCGCTCTGGGACAAGGCCCGCCGCTTCCACGGCGGGCACCTCGAGGAGGGCTGCGAAGTGCTCGCCCTCGCCGAGCTCTCGATCCAGCGTCTCGACCAGCTCCGCCTTGCCCGCCGCCCGCTGGACAGCACCGGCATCATGTTCCTCGGCGGATCCGGGTAGGGCAGAGCCAGAGCACCGATTCGGAACTGGCGCTCCACCACCCCCGGGGAAAGGAAATTCGGGGATACCCCGATCCCCCGCCTTGACGGGACGCTAGCGCGGCGGGGATGCGGCAGGCTACCTACCGTCGGGAAGCCCTCCGCCGTCACGGTCGTCGACGGCGCTCGTGGAAGGCAAGTCCGTCGCGCTCAGTCGTAGTGCTTCACCGTCGGCCACATCCGCGGGAAGATCGCGCCGGTCGGGCGGGATAAGACGTAGATGGGCAGGGTCTGCTCAAAGCTCACGCAGTACCGGCACCGCTCGACCGCGGCAAGGGTGATCCGAGCGTAGAGGGCGCGCGCCCCCTGCACGTCGCTCGGCGAGAACCCGACGACGATGAGCACCTCACCCGTGCAGGTACCCGGTCCCCACAGGTAGTAGTTGTTGTGGCCGCTGATGACCGGCGGCAGGCGACCGGGCGCGGCGAGGAGCTGGAGCGCCCCGGCCTCGCCGTAGTTTTCGGTCAGCACGCAGGCCCGCGCGCGCTGGGCCGGCGGCAGACCGGCGTAGACCTGCTCGACCGTCCGGGTCAGGCTTTCCCAACCAAGGCGATCGGCGAGCGGCTGGGTCAATGGCCCATAGATCCGCACCGTGGCAGCGGTGGGCCAGCCGTTGACGGCATTCCAGACGAGGTAGGGCAGCAGGCCGAGGAAGGCGAGGCCTCCGCCGAGCCAGGGCCACGGCGTGCGCAGATGGCGGCGGGTC
>JAJPKB010000102.1 GCA_021323915.1 Chloroflexota bacterium
CGCCCCCGTACCCCATCAGCAGGAACGCGAACTGGCTGTCCCCCACCGCCGCCGTCGGCACCGGCACCGGCGTCTCCTCCGCCACCGGCGTCGTGTCCACCACCGACTGGACCACCGTCGTCGGCAGAGGAGTCGCCGGCTTGACCGGATTCGCGACGCCTGGCTTGGTGACCGGTGGTACAACCGGCGAAGGATGGCGGGACGAAGCCAGGACGTACAGCGGGATCAGTCCCAACGCGAGGATGAAGATGCCGAGGACGACGAGCCAGATGACTCGGTTGGAGCCCGGTTGCCCCGGGCGTCCGGGAGGCCGTTCTCGACTAGACGAGCGAAACACGTCTGACTATCGTCTCCAATGACTCGGCGCGTCGCCGCGCCCGCCAGCGAACCGGTGTCACTTTAGCACGTTCGTCCAGATTCGTGACCGGAACGTACCATGAATGTTGCTATCAAACCCTGATACGTATAACGCGCGTCGAAACGTCCTGGTTACACGATTTTCGAGTGGCAGGGCAGTGATCGGACCTACGCCGGTCGGAAGGGGATAGGAAATTTGGGGGATTGCATGATGCATCGGGGCGGGGTATCCCATGCCCATGTCTATCCCGCCTCGAACCAGGCAGGCGATCTTGGCTCTCCTCGCCCTGCTGTCGGTTTGTTTGCTCGCGTGCGACTCACGCCCATCGCCCCAGGAGCCTCGGTCGATCACCGAGCTGGCAGTTCGGCCGTCGCCCACCCTTCCGCCTTCGGTCAGTCCGACCGCCGCCTTCGCACGCTCCGTGCCTACCCGGCCGACACGGATCGCCACGCCGGTCGCCGACCCGGGGCCACAATTCGTCGTTCGGGCTGGCCGTGGCGGACCAGCGGTTCGAGAAGCGCCCAACGAGAAGGCATCCGTACTTTCCGGGCTCTACTTCGACACTTACTTGCCGGTTTATTCGCGGTGGTCCGATGCCGCGGGAATTGTCTGGTACCAGGTACGGCTCTGGGGGGTGCTGACCGGTTGGATTCGCGCCGATCAAACGGTGACCGGCGACCCTCCGCCACCAACGCCGGCCGCGCCGAGTCCCGGAGCATCTGCCTCGGTCCCACCGGCCGTGACGCCAAGCGGCGCCCTGGGGCTGACCGCTCAGGGTGTTACGAGCGATTGGGTCAATCTACGCGCCAGTCCGGATGCGAACGCGGATCGGGTCGATCTGCTCGCGCCGGGAACCGTCGTCGCCGTCCACGGTTGGGGCACCGACAGCAGCGCAGCTGCCTGGTACAAGGCCTCGGTTGGCAGCGAGTCCGGCTGGGTCTGGAGTGGAGCGGTTGACCTGACGACGCCTCGACCGTCGACAGTGACGGTCGAGGGGCGACCGATCTGGGCGCCGATCACCGGAAAGGGGATGTGGATGCCGGCTCCGTTGATCGAGATGGCCGATCCACAGGCCGTGGTCGACGCGGCACGGGCCTTAGGGCTCACCCACATCTATCTCGAGGTCGGCGCCTCCGGACGTGGCTTCTACGGACGCCCCGGTGTCGACCGCCTGGTGCCAGTCGCCCACCACGAGGGCATCAAGGTCATCGGTTGGGTTCTGACCGGTCTCGACGACCTTCCCTCCGACGTGAACCTCTGCGCCGCGGTCGCGAACTATCGTACGCCGACCGGCGACCAGCTTGATGGAATCGCGCCGGATATCGAAGAGAACATGGACGCGACCGACGTTGCGGCGTTCTCCGAGATCCTCCGCGCTGACCTTGGCCCGGATCGCCTGATCGTCGGGGTGATCTATCCGGCGGGAACCTGGATCGGGCAGCAGCACCCGGTGGCCGCGATCTTGAGCCGCTCGTTCAACGCGCTTGCGCCTATGGCCTACTGGCATGAATCGAGGCATCCGTACGGCGAAGAGTTCGTCGACGATTTCATCCGGCACGCGGTCGCGGATATCCACGCCGCGGTCGATGACCCACGGTATCCGGTCACGGTCATCGGACAAGCCTACGATAGCTTCGGTCGAGATGGGACCGGGCCGGACAGCCCCAGCGGATCGGAGATCAGGGCCGCGCTCGGCGCCGCCCATCAAGACGGAGCGGTTGGCGTCAGCTTTTTCCAGTGGGGAACGGCCACGCCAGCCGAGTGGAACGCCCTGAGGACGTTCCAGTGGACATCGAGCACCGGCTAGGGTAATAAACCAGGACGATCAACCGGCGAACGCCCCATCCCCTTTCCCCTTGGGAGAGGGCGAGGGTGACGGTCTGGGCCGGTTGGCAGCCACGATCACCGGACCTTCACCCCCAACTTTCTCCGGGAGGAAGACGTGCGCCGGGCCGCCGGCTGAATCAATGACGCGTTTGCCTTCGGGCGAGACCCGCACCGCCCGAATCGCCGGGTACGGTCTCGGCGGGGACCGGTACGGCCCTTGCGCGACCGGGCGGTAGCGTTTCCTGAGATTTCACGATCGTCGGGGCGACGAGTCGCGTCGCTCCTTTTTGCCGAGGATCCCTTCGATGTACCGCCGGGCGCGCGACCCGCGTGTTCTATCCGCCGCTCCGAGCCAAAACCAGTCAAGCGCCACCCACGATGATGCCCGCCGTCAACCGTCGAGCCGCGGTAACGGCGAAGCTTTCCACCAGCTCGATCACCTGCTGACCGCCCTGGCTTTTGTCTGGACGGCAGTTCTGGTCGCGCAGCTCACCCTGGAGCTGCCGCCTCCGTACCGCGACTTACTGCTGGGCCTGGATCTGGCGATCTGGGCGATATTCGGGCTGGTCTTCCTCGCGCGGCTGCTCCTAGCACCGAATAAGCTCCAGTTCGTGGAATCGCACGTCCTGGATCTGGCAGCGGTGATATTGCCGTTCGTTCGGGTGATTCAAGTCGCGCGGATCGCTAACCTCGCGCGTCCGGCGTGGCTCATCTGGATCGTGCTGATCGGACACCACGCGGTCAAGGAAGCGGGCGAGCTATTTCGACGCGAGCGATTGGCGTACGTGCTGGCGCTCCTCGGCGTGTCGATTCTGCTCGCCGCCGCCGGCGTCTACTTCTTCGAGCACCGTTTGCCGGACTCCAATTATCCCACCTTCTTGGATGCGTTGTGGTGGGCGCTCGCGCTAGGAACGACGATCAACACGTCGACGGATCCGACGACGATCGAAGGACGAATCATCGCGTTGCTCCTGCGGATCATCGCGATCGGAACCCTTGGATTCGTGACGGCGTCGATCGCGTCGTTCCTCGTGACCGAAAGCACCATCGTGGAATCGGGCGTGGACCAGCAATTGCCGTTGACGATCGACCCTGACCCACCGGTTCGGAGGCCGTCGATGATTGCTCTGGTCTTACTGGGAATTATCGGGAGCCTGGTGGTTATCGCAGGCGCGGCTTACGCGGTCTACCTGGCTTTCAAAAGGCAGGCTGGTAGATAACGTCGCGGTCACCCATGCTTGGACGCAGCTCGGTAAAGCGGTTCCCGATTTGACGCACCAAGAGGGTACCGACTATCATTCACCGGTAAACGGAGTGTTAATCGGTGAATCGCGACGGGCCCGCCCCATCAGTCGTACCACGGAACCAAGCCTCGCTTGCTCCGTCCTCCGCGTCAGGCTCGTCATCTTACGAAGAAGTGAAGCAGGTCGCGGAGATCGCCGATCGAGTCCGACACTGCGTGGGCCAGGTGATCGTCGGCAAACGCGACGTAATCGACCTCGTGCTGGTTGCGCTCCTGGGAGAAGGCCACGTCCTTTTCGAAGACGTGCCCGGACTTGGCAAGACCATGCTCGCCCGCACTACCGCCCGCGCCCTCGATTGCGCGTTTCAGCGCATCCAGTTTACTCCCGACCTCTTGCCCTCGGACGTTACCGGGCTTTCGATCTTCAACCAAAAGATCCAGGAGTTCGAGTACCGCGCCGGGCCGGTCTTTACGAACGTGCTCCTTGCCGACGAGATCAATCGGGCGACGCCGCGTACGCAATCGGCGCTGCTCGAGGCGATGGCGGAACGACAGGTTACCGTCGACGGCGACAGTCGTCGACTGCCGCGACCATTCGTCGTGATGGCGACTCAAAATCCGATCGAGCTCGAAGGGACCTTCCCGCTTCCCGAGGCCCAGCTCGACCGGTTCGCCCTCCGCCTCACGATTGGTTATCCAGGCGAGGACGAGGAGATCGCGATCGCACGCCGCTTCGAATCTAGCGATCCATTGAAGAACCTGGATTCGGTGGTGACCCGCGAAGATCTGCTGCGTGCGATCGAAATATGCCAGCGAGTTCGCGTCGGGGACGCCGTCGGCCGCTATCTGGTCGCCCTCGTTCGTGCTACCCGGGAGGTAGAGGTGATCGCCCTGGGAGCGAGTCCTCGAGCGACGCTGACCCTCTGGCGCAGCGCTCAGGTGCGCGCCGCGCTCGACGGCCGACCGTACGTGATTCCGGATGACGTCAAGAGCGTCGCCGCCTCGGTTCTCTGCCACCGCCTGATTCTGCGCCCGGAGGAGCGGGCGCGGGGGCGGACGACAAAGGGTGTGGTGGACGGCCTCCTGGAGCGGATGCCCGTGCCGGTCGAAACGACGGAATGATCTCGGCAATGCGATAACCCGCCGTGTTCACCCGGATTTGGATCGTCGCGTTCGTCGGGGTCGCCATCGTCGGATTGGTGCTGCACGCCACCTCGCTCTTCTTTCTCGCGATCGCCGTCTTCCTCATAGCGCTTTGCGCCCGCCTCTGGGAGCGGTACTGTCTGGTTGGCGTGGAGTATCGACGAAGTTTAACCAGCGACCGCGCGTTTTTTGGCGACTCGATCGACCTCGACGTGGAGATCGTGAATCGGAAGGCACTGCCCCTGGCATGGCTCGAAATCGAAGACGAGCTTCCTCGACGGTTGCCGCCGCGCCACGGACGGGTTCAGCCCTCCTTCAAGTCGGATCGGTCATACCTCGTGAACGTGGTGGCCCTTCGTCCCTTCGAGCGGGTGCGCCGTCGCTTTACGATTCCGTGCGTCGAGCGAGGCGAGCACACGGTCGGGCCGATTCGCGTGCGCTCTGGAGATCTTTTCGGGTTCTTTCGACGCCAGGAGGATCGTCCGGTTTCGGCACGTTTTCTCGTTTACCCGAAAGTGGTGCCGATTGGCCAGCTTGGCTTGCCGCCGCGTCAGCCGTTGGGCGACGTGCGCCGACCCAGCTGGATCTTCGAAGATCCCGCCTGGATCGCGGGGGTTCGCGAATATACCTCGCGAGACGGGATGCGCCGGATTCATTGGAAGGCATCGGCCCGATCGGAGCGCCTTCAGGTCAAAGTATTCGACGCCACGACCGACCACCAGATTGCGCTGTTCGTGAATCTCCACACCGCGGGGCCGTCGTGGTGGTGGATGGCGTTCGACGAAGTGGCGCTCGAGATGATCGCGGTCACTGCCGCGTCGCTCGCCCGGTGGGCAAGCCAGGAAAAGCTTCCGGTTGGGCTGTACGTGAACGGTCACCCGCGGGATCAGCAGACGCCGATTGCCTTGCCTCCCACCGCGGATCCGGCCCAGTACCCGCGAATCCTGGAAGCGCTCGCCCGAATGCAGCCGTTCGCGAAAGCTCCGATCGAGCAGTTCCTGGCCGATCAATCGACTAGGCTACCGTTTGGGACGACGGTCGCCGTGATCGCCGCGCGGCTGACCGACGGACTTCTCGAGGCGGGTCGGCAAGCACGGCGCCGAGGGCATTCGCCGGTGCTGATTGTCGTGGGAGAGCGTCCGGGGATCGCGGGAGCGGACGACGTGCCGATTCGGTTCGTACCCGGCGCGGAGATCTGGCGCGATCTGACCACCATTTCAGGCGAAGCAGCGCTCCTAACGAGCTTGCAAGGGCGCGGTTGATCCGATGGGAATCGCTTCGGTCGTCCGTCGCGGAAACGGCTGGCTGTTGCCGGTGGCGCTAGCCATCGCCGACTGGTCGTGGCTCTGGCTCCTGATGGCGATAGTCCAGACCTGGATAGGCGAACCTAGCGACGGCTCCCCGCTGGTTGGATGGTGGATCTGCGCGCTGATACTGATCGGCCGTGGGGCGACGGTCGCGACCCGTCGAATGAGGTCGCATCGGATCCGTGCCATCGTGGTCGTCGCGGCCGGTCTGGCGCTCGTGCTGCTCGCTTCGCGGCTGGTGGCGTTTCCCGGTCTGCCCCTCCTCGACGCCGCCTGGCTTATCGACGTGGCGATGCGTCCGATGCTCGTCTGGTCTAGCCCGGGGACGGTGGACCTGGTCATCGGCGTCGGGCTGTTGGCGTGGTTCCGAGGCGCACGGATGGGAGAGAGCGTCTCTCCCATCGGCGACGTACAGAGCACGTTCGTCGTCGGTCTGATCTGCCTCGGGGCGGCGCTTGCGCTGGTCGCGGTCGTACCGGCCTCGGCGGCACTGGCGTCGGTCGGCGAAACGGTGGTCGTGCTTTTCCTTGGATCCGGCCTGCTGTCGGTCGCGCTCGCCCGGGTGGACGAGATCAACCGCGAGCAGCGGCGCAACCAGGACTTCGAGCTTGGACTCGGGCCCCACTGGGCGGCAACATTGGCGACCGTAATTTTTCTGCTCGTCGTCGTCGCCTCGGCGCTCAGTGGCGTCCTCACGTTCGACCGTATCGACGCGGTGCTCCGCCCGATTGGCGCCGCCCTCGATTTCATCCTCGAGGTCGTGATCTTGATCGTCGCGGTGCCGGTGGGATATGCCCTGGAGGCGCTCATCTGGCTGGCGCGAATGCTCCTGGGAAAGCCGGGCAAGCCGCCCCAGCCCCCGAGCTTCGGCAATCTGGCGCCGCGTGCCAACGGCAGCCAGCAGCTGACCGGTCTCTCGCCACAGCTGACGACCGTAGTCCACGCCCTTGCCGGGGCGACGGTCGTGATCGCGATTGGTCTGTTGATCTATCGATCGCTCATCCGGTGGTCGGATCTCGACCACGTCGAAGGGGTGCCGGAGCTACGCGATTTCGTCATCGGCTGGGCCGATCTTCGCACCGCCGCGCTTCGCTGGCTCGGCCGACTCTTTCGATCCCGCCGGGGTGGTGAATCGTCGGCCAGCGCCCCGCCCGATGAGATCGATGCCGCACCACACCCCGCTCCGCTGACGGTTCGCGAAGTATACCGGGATTTCCTGAGGTTCTGCCGGCGAGCGGGCGTCCCGCGCCAGATCGGGCAGACGCCGGCTGAGTACGCTCGCCATCCGGCGTTCGAAGGGTCCGGTCTCGGTGAGCCAATCGACCGGCTGACGCGTCTCTACGTGCGAGTGCGATACGGAGAAGAGCTTTCCGACGAAGGGATGGTAACGGAATCGCGCCGCGCCGCCGACGAGATTCGTCTCGGAATCTTGGAGCAAACACACGTTGGAGAAAATTTCGAGAAAAATCGGCCGGCGACTGATAGACAAGAGAGCTAGCGATTAGTAGAATAAGGCCGCGATTCCGGAGCGAAGCCGGATCGACAGAAGGAACGGGAGACAAGAAGGCAATGGCTGAAGAGAAACGGGAGCTGACCGTTCGCGAGGCTGGCCGCTTGGGAGGGCGGAAAGTCGCCGAGAAATACGGCAACGAGTACTACCACGACATTGGCAAGAAGGGCGGTTTAGCCGTCCTCAAGGCCCATGGGACCGAGTTCTACGAACAGATCGGTCGAAAGGGAGGCAGCGCCGTTCGCGACGCGCGCGGCCCGGACTACTTCTCGGAGATTGGAAAAAAGGGTGGCGCGGCGGTAAAAGAGCGCTTCGGCTCTGACTACTACGCTTCGATCGGTCGAGTCGGCGGGAGCCGCAAAAAGCGGTCGTCGACCTAAGCCAGACCCCGGTTGGACGAGCGGTGGTCGAGATCCGCATCCCACCGCTCGTCTTCTCTCGACCGTCTGTCTCCGGTCACCTGGCATGCGAATCTGGAACGTTCCCTGTCGTGAGCTTAGCGATCATCACCTCCTTGGAGAGCATCGCGAGCTCCATGGGCTGTGGAACGTCTTGACCCAGGGAAAGCGCGGCTACTCGCGCCATCCGGAAACGCTCCGCTGGATTGGCCATCTTGGCGGCCTCTATCGACGGCATGAAGAGGAGGTCGCGGAGATGGCTCGGCGGGGATGGCGCGGACATCGCACTCCTCTGGCGGTCGAGCTGGTGGGAGTCGATTCCTGGGAGCCCCCTCCGGTCACGTGCGAGACCCTCGACGAAGAACGACGAACGCTGGCGAGTCGGCCGAAAGGCTGGCGACGACCGAGGTAGGAACGAATGGACATCGTCAACCCGAAAGTGGAGAGCTACGTCACCGACCTGGTGCCCGCGCGGGATCCGGCGCTGGGGGCGGTCGAAGACGCGGCTCGTTCGAATCACGTTCCCATGGTTGGACCGCTCGAGGGTCAGGCCCTCTACCTCTTCGCGCGGATGGTTGGGGCCAAGAGCGTCCTCGAGGTGGGCAGCGCGACGGGATACTCGGCGATCTGGCTCGCGCGCGCCGCGCGGGAGCGAGGCGGTACGCTGATTGGCATGGAATTGGATTCGGGGCGCCACGCGGAGGCTGAGCGTAACCTCGCATCGGCCGGCCTGGCCGGGATCGCCCGGATCGTTCGCGGCGATGCTTTCGAGATTCTGCCTACCCTCGACGGGGTGTTTGACCTGGTGTTCGTGGACCTGGTCCGCCAACTGGGCGACGAGGATCGCCTTCGTCGGCTGTTCGAGCTTTGCGCGTCGCGAGTAGCGGTCGGTGGCTTGCTCGCTTTTGACAACGTTCTGCACGGCGGCGAAGCGGTCACCGGTAGTACGGCGGGAGGTCGAGCTGCGGATAGCTTGAACCGTTTGATCGCGAGCGATCGACGCTTCGTGACCTCCTTCCTGACGATTCGAGATGGGGTCGCGCTCGCCCTCCGCGTCGAAGGCTGATCGCGGGGGCGTTTCAGGAATCGGTCGTCCGATAGCGGCGCCATCTTGCATGGGGTATACTGGTCTCCACTGGAAGGATCCAGCCAGCGGAGGAGCCATTCGTGAAGGTCATTCTCAATCAGGACGTCCCCTCACTCGGAAAAGCCGGGGACCTCAAAGACGTTGCTGACGGTTACGCGCGAAACTTCCTCATTCCGCGCGGGTTGGCCCGTCCGGCCACGGCGTCGGCGGTGAAGCAAGCCGCGACGAGCAAACAGATCGTCGAGCGGAAGCAGGCCAAGGCACAGGCGGCGGTCAAAGAGTTGGCCGCGACTCTCAGCAACACTCAACTCGTCTTCAAGGCGCGGGTTGGCGAGCAGCACCGCCTTTTTGGATCGATCACTTCGTCGGACATTGCCGACGAGCTAAGCCGAAAGATCGGCCAGCCGATCGATAAGCGCCACGTCGAGCTTGCCGAACCGATCCGGCATCTGGGTGAGTTCAAAGTCCCGGTTCGTCTCGCTCCGAAAGTCGAGCCAGACGTCACCATCGTCGTCGAACCAGAGGAATAAAGCGGCGAGGCATCTATGACTCTCGTCGAAAAGTCGGTCCCGGCGAACGTCGAAGCTGAACGCGCGGTCATTGGAGCCTTGTTGATCGATAGCGAGGCAATCGGCGAGATTGCCTCGTTTCTCAAGCCCGAGGACTTTTATCGGGATCGGCACCGTCTGATCTACGCGGCACGGCTCGACCTGTACGATCGCCGCGAGCCTGGCGATTTCATCACCCTGGTCGACGAGCTCGCCCGACGGGGCCAGCTCGAAGCGGTCGGTGGGGCGAGCTACCTGACCGAGCTGACGACGGACGTTCCCACGGCGACCCACGTCGAGCACTACGCGCGAATCGTGGAGCGCTGCGCGCTGATGCGCCGCCTGATCGGCGCGGCGGGACAGATCGCCGAGATCGGTTACGAGAATCCCTCCGACGTCGACGACGCCCTGGACCGCTCGGAGCAATACCTTTTTCAGGTCTCGCAGCGGCGTGTCTCCCAGGACTTCACCTCGTTGCGGGAAGCGCTGCGCTCGTATTTCGATACCATCGAGTATCTTCACCAGCACAAAGGGGAAGTGGTCGGTATCCCCTCTGGTTTCCACGATCTGGACCAGATGACCGGCGGGTTGCACGCGTCCGATCTCTTGATTATCGCCGGACGTCCGGGCGTCGGAAAGACCGGATTCGCCCTGTCGGTCGTCCGCAACGCGGCAACTCGCTTCAACGCGGCGTCGGCCATCTTCAGCCTGGAGATGTCCACCGAGCAGCTCGTTCAGCGGCTTCTCTGCATGGAAGCCGCCGTCGACTCGCAGCGCATTCGGACTGGCTTCATCGACGAGTTCGAGTGGCGGCGGATCAGCGAGGCGTTCGGTGTCCTTTCAGATGCGCCGATCTTCATCGACGACTCCGCCTCGATCTCGACGTCGGAGCTGCGCATGAAGGCGCGCCGGCTCAAGGCCGAGCACGACCTCAAGCTCATCGTCGTGGACTACCTTCAACTGATGCAGGGGCGCGGTCTCGAAAACCGGGTCCAGGAAGTCTCGGAGATTTCCCGCAGCCTCAAGGCGCTCGCGCGCGAGCTTGACGTGCCGGTGATCGCGCTCAGTCAACTGAGTCGCGCGGTCGAGTCCCGTCAGGATCATCGCCCGGTACTCAGCGACCTTCGTGAATCAGGAAGCATCGAGCAAGACGCGGACATCGTGATGTTCATCCACCGCGAAGAGCTTTATAACCCCAACACTGATCGCAAAAATATCGCCGACGTCATCGTCGCGAAGCACCGAAACGGCCCGGTTGGCCAGATCCCGGTGCGCTTCTTCCCGTCGCAGACCCGTTTTGCCGACCTAGAAGTATACCGACAGCCCGACAACTGAGTCGGAGATGGGCGGCTCGGATTTCTCTGGCTTTCCGGATGGCCCGTTGCAGGCGACGGTCATCCCGAGCATCTTTTTCAGCGACGTTCTCTCGGGCATTGACGATCCGGGAGAGTTAAAGCTCATTCTTTACCTGTTCTGGCGACTTGGCCGAAAAAGGGCTTACCCGCGCTTCGCCACCCGGCGCGAGCTGGAAACGGATCCCACGATTCGGGCTGGTCTCGGTCGAATGGGAGACAACGCGCTGGCGTCGGCGCTCGATCGACTGGTGGCCGATCGCCTGATCCTTCGACGATCTATACAGTTGAAAAGTGAGCCGGAAGAGTGCTATTTTTTGAACACGGCAAGCGGGCGCAAGGCAGTCAGCGATCTGGAATCGGGCAGGTTGGACCTCGGTCAAACGGTAGTGCCGCATCCGGCCTCCGAGCGACCGACACGATCCAGCATTTTCGAGCTATACGAGCAGAACGTTGGTCTACTCACGCCCTTGATCGTCGACGAGCTTACCGAGGCGGAGCGCCTGTACCCGGGGGAGTGGATTGAAGAAGCCTTTCGACAGGCCGTCGCCTACAACCGGCGAAGCTGGAAGTACGTTCAACGGATTCTCGAGCGCTGGGCGGTCGAAGGCAAGCGCGATGAAACGGGTGGGCGACGCCCTCCGAGGACGCGCCGTCCCTAGTCCCAGCGCCCCGGCACCGGTCCCCGGGCCATCAGCGGAATGTCCGGTCTGCAAAGGCGCCGGCTGGATTCGACAGGACCTGCCGGTCGGTCATCCCCTGTTCGGCAAAGCAATGATGTGCGACTGTCTCAAGTCGGTGCTGGACGAGCAGCGAGCCCGCGACGTCGAGAGCATGTCGGCCCTCGAGCCCTTTGCCGATTGGACCTTCTCGAATTTCGATCAGTCGGTGCCCGGAGTGGCCGAGGCCTACCGGGTGGCGCTCGAGTTCGCGCGGGATCCGCACGGCTGGCTGGTCTTGCAGGGCCGGTGCGGCTGCGGCAAGACGCACCTCGCGGCGGCGATCGCTAACGAGCGAATTCGCGTCGGATCCCACGTTCTGTTCGCGGTCGTTCCCGACTTGCTCGATCACCTCCGGGCCACGTTCGCTCCGAACAGCCCAGTGCAGTACGACGAGCGATTTGAGAGCGTGCGCACCACCGAGGTGCTCATTCTCGATGACCTGGGCACCGAGAGCGCCACGCCGTGGGCGCAGGAGAAGCTCTTTCAGATCGTCAATTTTCGATATAACTACCGATTTCCAACCGTCATCACGACCAACCGCGATCTGAGCAGCCTCGACGAGCGGATCGAGTCGCGCATCGGCGACCGCGTGCTCAGTAAGATCGTGGAGATCACGGCGAAAGACTACCGTCCACGTCAAGCCGGACAGCGCAAGCCCGGGAGTCCGGGGCGGCCGGCGCTCAACCAGCGTCGCGCCTAGCTCCTGGCACTCAGCATGCGAAGGTTGGGTGCCGCATTCGGTAGTGGCGTGGGCGAAGACCGCGGACGAAGGCGACTGGCAGCGCTGCGAGGCCGACCACGAGAGCGAGAGCCGCCGAGGCAGTTGCCGAGCGCAGGGGCTCGAAGCAGGCTGGGAAGAGCTTTTCGAGAACGTCCGACCCGAGCGCCACGATCGGATCGATGACCGCTTCGTTTGGATCGGCCGGCCCGAATCGGTGGACGAAATCGGCGAGAGCGTCGTCGAGCCCGACGTCCCAACCGCGTCGTTCGCTCAAATACCATCGGTGATCGGAAACGTACCCGTACAAGTCCCCCGGCGCACGCCCGGGAAACGACTTCTGGATGCGCTCGGCGCCCAGCACCGCGATTACCGGCGCGTATTCACTCTCGAGCCAGAGGCGCGCCGCGTGCCGCAGATCGACCGGCCCTGACGTTACGACCGACGCCGCCGGAATCCGCGGCTGGATCAACCCGGTCGACGGCGCCGGTCGGCGGTTCAGTTCGTGGCGGAAACTCTGAATCCTGGCGAGCAACTTCGGATATCTTTCCGATTCGGTCGCGAGCACGTCGCGCAGACCGGTTGCGGCAACGAAGGCGAGTCGCTCGTAGTACACGGCATTGGTCGGGTCGAGGGGATCCGGACGGTACTCCACGACGTTGGCGTCGACGAAGTCCTGTCCCCGTTCCATCGCGATCGCCGCACGATGATGGCCGTCGAGCACAAAGTAATCGTCGCCGATCTGGTAAAGCTCGAGGGGCGGGACACGACCGGCGGCGAACATCTCACGGAGATGTCGCAGCCGGGCGATCGATTCGCGTGATGCCTGGCTTCGGCCGCGACGGTATCGAAAACGGCCGTCGAGCTCGCGAGCCCGGCCCACCGATCCGACGATCCTCGCCACTTCGACGACCTGCAAACCCCGATCGCACCCGGCGAAGGCTCGGCGCCGAGATTGTTCGGATTCGAAAGATAGTACTCTGCTTCGAATTGCCATCAGAACCAACCTTTGACACCGTAAGGAAAGTCGTCCAGGCTCACCGGAACCCTGGCGAGTGGACGAACCGGCTGCTGGCTCACCCATTCCGCGAGTGATCTCCCGTCCCGATCACGGTACGGACGAAACGGGGTACGTGGCAGGACGTAAACCATTCCCCGGGCGCGGGAGAACGAAGCCGTGGGCGTGGGCGTTGTGATGATGTGGTAGAAGTATCGGGCCACGCCGTCATCGGTGGCTATCCGAACGCGGTGAATGTCCCGAACCACTCCAGGCTCCGCTCGATTGGCCACTGCGAAGAAGACCGGAATGACGCCGTCCGATGCTGCGTAGACCGCCTTCGGCAATGACCAATTGTCTGTCGCGCGTGACCACGGCTCGATTACCTCGATGTCCGTCGAATTGGAACCGTGAAGCAGCAGATCGCGGCGGCTAGCCAGGTAGCTCAGAAACTGGTGCTTCGGTCGGGGATTCCGATAGTCGATCACGCTGCACGACGACGATGAAAGCGCTGGCCCCAGAATGGACTCGAACTCGTATTCGCTGGCGGAATCGAATCGCTCGACTGGTACGGGTAGATAGTATGACTGGTAGCGACGCGGCATCGATTCCTCCTCCTTTCGTCACCGGTTTCTTTGGAACCGAGATTCGCACCGCTACCAGTCAATCACCCTCCCGTAAACGGATCCGGGCCGTAGGACAGGAAAGCTGAGAACGAAAGCTAAACGTTTCGTAAATCGGGGTAGCCAAATCAGCATCCGCTCGAACTTTCAACCCGGCTTAACTCGACGGTAATTCTCCGCTAATGTCGGCTTTACAAGCAGTCCATAGACTGGCTGGGCCGGATTCTCGTGGGGCCCCGAGAATGGCGGTCAGTTGAGGAGGATAAGGAATGCGAATCGCTCCCACTATTCGCCGGCTGGTGGTGTCCGGACTCCTTGGGGCGATGGTGTCAGTGAACCTGGCGGGTGGTGCCGCCGCGGCGCCCAGCCCTGCCACGGCGACGCCCATTGAACACGTCGTCGTGATCTTCCAGGAGAATGTCTCGTTCGACCACTACTTCGGCACCTATCCAGTCGCGAGGAACCCGGCTGGCGAGCCTGGCTTCACCGCCAGGCCGGATACCCCGACAGTCAATGGTCTCTCCAGCGCTGTCCTGACGAACAATCCGAATCTGAGCAATCCGGCGCGCCTGGACCGCTCACAGGCGGTCACCTGCGACATGGATCACGGCTACACCGCGGAACAGAAGGCGTTCGACGCGGGGTTGATGGACAAGTTCGTCCAGAACACCGGCGCGAAGGGCCCGGGATGCGACCCATCCCAGGTAATGGATTATTACGACGGGAACAGCGTCACCGCCCTCTGGAACTACGCGCAGAGCTTCGCGATGAGCGACAACTCCTACGGCACGACCTTCGGTCCGTCGACTCCCGGCGCCCTCAACCTGGTGTCCGGCCAGACGCACGGCGCGACTCCGTTGAACGTCCCGGGCAAGGTCGTCAATGGGACGGTCATGAGCGACCTCGACCCCACTTTCGACGACTGCTCGAAGGGAACGACCGCGGCGATGTCCGGTAAGAACGTCGGGGATCTGCTGAACGCGAAAAGCATCACCTGGGGCTGGTTCGAAGGAGGATTCCGACCTACCTCGACCGTCAACGGCGTCGCGGTGTGTGGCGCTTCCAGCGTGAACGTGGCGAACACGAGGGTCACTGATTACATTCCGCATCACGAGCCGTTTCAGTACTATCAGTCCACCGCGAATCCTCACCACCTTTCGCCGTCGTCAGTCGCGATGATCGGGCAAACTGATCAGGCAAACCACCAGTACGATCTCACTGACTTTTGGGCCGCGGTGGACGCCGGCCACCTGCCGGCGGTCAGCTTTCTGAAGGCGAAGGCGTATCAAGACGGACACGCCGGGTATTCGGACCCGCTGGACGAGCAGACGTTCCTGGTCGACACGATCAACCGGTTGGAAAACCTGCCCGAGTGGCGCACGACGGCGGTGATCATCTCCTACGACGATTCCGACGGCTGGTACGACCACGTGCTGGGTCCCATCGTCTCCCAATCGAACGACCCGGGGGCGGACGCGCTAACCGGACCGGGAAGCTGCGGGCAGGCGGCGCCGGGCACGTATCAGGATCGATGCGGATACGGTCCGCGCCTTCCGTTGCTGGTGATCTCGCCGTGGGCCCGGACCAACTTCGTCGACCACCGGGTGACCGATCAGTCTTCGATACTGCGCTTCATCGAGGACAACTGGAGTCTCGGGCGGATCGGCGATCAGTCGTTTGACGCGAAGGCCGGTCCTCTGTCGGGAATGTTCGATTTCCAGCGCGGTCCCTCGGCTCGGGCATTGTTCCTGAACGATTCGACCGGCGAGCCGGTGGCTGAATCACCGGCGTCGACGGCCAATTTGACCCTGGCGCCCGGGAAGTGGGCTGCCTACCGCTTCCATTACAACGGAGACGGGTCTAACGTCCTCGTGAGCTTGAGCTGCGCGTCTTCGCAAGCGTGCGGTAGCTTCGACGCGTATTCTCCGATCAATCCGGCTCCCAGCGGCACGCCCATCGGATCGAGCCGGGCCGTCGATTCCGCCGGGACGCAACAGTGGGTGCTCGGTTCGACGGCGGCTGGAAACTATACGATTCTTGTCCGCAATCCGGGCGCGTCGTCGGCGAACGTCACGCTGAGCACCGTCGACGCGACGTCCGGTGGAGCGGGACCTACCCTTCAATTCGTCTCCGCCGCGAACTGAGCGAGATCAGGCTCGGTGCGCTTCAGACTGATACCTGGAAGATCCAGGTGTCGCGGTATCGCCACCATATTGGGTTAGGAGATTCGAAACCTGATGAAGAAGTCTTTGCTTCGCGCCGGAGGCTCCGCCTTCAGCCGGTTGATGCTCGTCACGGCAGCGTCGATGACCATCGTGTTAACGGCTTGTGGCGGAAACTCCGCTGGGACATCATCGCCGGCCGCCAATCCGATAAGCGCGGTCGCGGCGACGGCGACGACCGCGCCGGCCGCCCCGACATCGGCGGTCGCAACGGCCACAAAGGAAGCGCCAACCGCCGCGGCGACCTCCACGGTCGCGACCAGCGATTCGCCCACCGTGTCGGTCGCCGCGGCGCCGACCACCGCGAGCGCCACGGCGAGTCCGATTACCGTGGCGACCACGGCAGCGGTCACTCAAACGAAGCTTACCGGATCGCCCGTCCCGCTGGTCGTTTACTCGGCGCAGGGGTACGACGACGTCGCGACCAAGGCGTTTCAGAAGGCGACCGGCATTCCGACCAAGCTGGTCGACGACAGCACCGGTCCACTGCTGGCCCGTATCCAGGCCGAGAAGAATAACCCGCAATGGGGCCTGGTCTGGGTCGACGGGGACGAGGCGTTCGCGTCGCTGGATCAGCAGGGAATGTTGTTGAAGGGGTATGAGCCAGGCGCAAATTGGACCGATGAGGCGCGCTCGGTCATCCCCAAGGACGAGAGTTACGTTCCAACGGGCCTGACCATGGCCGGCGCGGTTGTCTATGACACGCGGTACGTGTCGAATCCACCGACGAATTGGCAAGACCTGCTGAAGCCCGAGTGGAAGGGTCTGGTCGGCATGAACAACCCGGCAATTTCTGGTCCGACGTTCCCATTCGTCGCGGGGATGATGGAGTATCTCGGGGGCGAAGCGCAGGGAAAGGACTACTTCACCAAGCTGAAAGCTAACGGTCTTCACGTATTCAAGACTAACGACGACACACTTCACGCGCTTGAGACCGGGCAGATCAAGGTCGCGATGATTCAAAGCTCGGCAGGTATCGGCGCCGGGATCAAGACTCCTACCATCAAGGTCGCGTTTCTACCCAAGGAGTCCTTGCTGCCGAGCGCGATCGGCATCGACGCCAGGGCACCAGCCCAGGAACAGACCGAGGCAAAGATGTTCGCCGAGTGGGTGTTAAGCCCGGCCGGTCAGGAAGTGATGTTGGGAGGAGACAAGACCGGTGACTCGCTGTTCTGGCCAGCCGTCTCGGGCATTCAACCGTTGAACGGAGTGCCCTCGATTCAAGACGTTCCATCGCAGGTTCTCGACCCCTACGTGTGGGGCGCCAAAGAGAACGAGATCAATCAATGGTTCAGTCAGAACATCGCACAGTAGGCCTGGTCGAGGAGTCGGGGGATGCCGCGGGGCTCGCGGCGTTCCCCCGACTCCTGGGGCAGGGGCTGATGCGTGCGGTCTGGCCGGGGCTGTGGGTCAGCCTCGGCCTCATGCTGTTCGTTCCGACGTCGTGCTTTCTTCTCTTGGCTTTCTCGCCTGCAGCGTTCGCGCAGGGCAGCGCGTGGCTCTCGATCGATAGCTTTCGGCAGGCGCTGCAGGGTCCAACGCTGCGAGGACTCCTCGATTCCCTTTTCGCGGGAGCGGTGACGTCGGTGCTGGCTCTTCTGGTCGGCTGCTGGCTGGCGTGGATCATTCAGCGGTCCACATTGTGGGGTAAACCGCTCTGGGGAATCGCGATTTGGGCTCTTCTGCTCACCCCGTCGTACCTCTCTGCGCTGGGATGGGAGAGTCTGTTCGAGTCGCGCGGTCTACTGGCCCAAATCGGCGTCGATCCGGGGGGCGCTCACGACCTGCTGTTTGGTCCAGTTGGGATCATCTGGGTGCTTGCGACCAGGGGCGTACCGTTCTCGTATCTGGCGGTCGCGGCTGGCTTGCAGGGAGTTGGACGCGAGTTCGAGGACGCGGCGCGCGTTCACGGCGGTAGTCGAGTGGAGGCTCTCCAAGTGACGTTTGCGATTCTGCTGCCCGCGATGTGGTCAGCCATCGCCATTGTGTTCGCCGAGTCGATCAGTGACTTCGGGGTAGCGTCGACGCTCGCGGCGGGCGCACATTTTCCGGTGGCGACCTATACGCTGTACTTGGCGATTGACAGTATGCCGATTCGATTTCCGGTCGCGTCGGCGGTCGGCTGGTTCCTCGTGGCAAGCTCCGCTCTGGCCTTGCTGGCCCAGTACGGCGCGCTTCGAGGACGGTCGTTCGCAGCACTCGGCGGGAGAACCCGGGGCGCTTCGACTCATCGGTTCGGTACTGTCGGTCAGGTGGCGGCGCAGGTCTCTCTGATTCTCTTCTTCGGCCTCGCACTGGGCGTTCCGGCGATTGGAGCGATCACCGCATCGATACTGAAGGACTTCGGGGCACACTTCAGCGTGGCGAACGTGACGTTCGACAACTACACGCGGGCGCTCGGGAGCCCAAGTTTGCTTCAACCGATGATCCTGTCGGGAAAGATGGCTGCGGTGACCGCGACGCTGGCGGTGATCTTTGGCGCATTCGTCGGCCAGGTGCTATCTCGCCGCCGAGTCGGCGTCTCGGGACGGGCGCTTGATATGTTTCTGATGGGCGCGGTGGCGCTTCCTTCCACGGTTTTGGCCGCCGGCTACATTTTCGCGTACAACTTGCCGGTCTTGAGCGCTCTCGGCATCAGCCTGTACGGGACGGTGTTCCTGCTCGGAGTAGCCTACCTCGCCGCAGCGTTGCCCTCCACGTCGCGACTCCTGGTCGGGCCGTTGGCTCAGATTCACGGCTCGTTGGTCGACGCCGCGCGGGTGCATGGCGCCAGCGAGCCACTCGCCTGGTTAACGACGGTCTTACCGCTGGTGGCGTCCGGGTTGCTCTGGGCCTGGCTTCTCACCTTCGCGAGCACGCTCATGGAGCTTCCGATCTCCGAGATTCTCTATCCACCGGGCCAGGAGCCGTTGGCGGTGGGAATCACGAAACTGCTGGAGAATTACGACTTCGCCGGGGGCTCGGCCCTGTCCGTCATCTCGGTGATCGTGATGCTTATCGTGATTGGGATGGTGCTGCTCAGCTTCGCCATTCTGGTGCCCCGGAGCTGGCAGAGGGCAAAAGCGCGATGAGCAGATCGCCGGACCGACAGAGTGGACATAATTCGGAGGCGCGATTGCTCGAGTTTCGTCAGGTTAGCAAGCTCTACGGCCAACAGGTCGCGCTGGCGGATGTGAGTCTGTCGGTGGAGCGAGAACGCTTCGTGGTGCTTCTGGGGCCGTCCGGCTCCGGCAAGACGAGCCTGCTTCGATGCGCCGCCGGGACCGAGCACATCAGCGAAGGTGCGGTGTACCTCGATGGAGAACTAGTGGACGATGGTCGGCGACCGGTTCCGCCCGAGCGCCGTCAACTGGCGATGGTATTTCAAGATTACGCGCTGTGGCCTCACATGCGGGCGCGAGAAAACGTCGCGTACCCGCTGAGGCGCCGACGGGTTTCGTCGTCGGTTGCTGATCGACGGGCCCGGGAAATGCTGGCCCGCGTCGGCCTAGGCGCGCTGACCGAGCGCTATCCAAGCGAGCTGTCGGGTGGAGAACAGCAGCGCGTCGCGCTGGCGCGGGCGCTCGTCGCTCGCCCGCGGCTTCTTCTGTTCGACGAACCGCTGTCCAACCTGGATCCGAGTCTCCGGGATCGGATGCGGGTGGAAATCGGGACGCTGGTTCGAGATGCCCGCGCCACGGCGCTTTACATCACCCACGACCAGACGGAAGCGTTCGGACTGGCCGACCAGGTCGGCGTTCTCGACAAGGGACGACTCGTTCAGTTTGGGACGCCTGAAGCGATCTATGCGACTCCCGCCACGGCGTTCGTCGCGCGCTTGACCGGCCTATCCGGGGAGTTGCCCGGCGACGTGGCGCGAGTCGGTGCGGACGGTGTCGTGACCGTTCGGGTCTTCGGCCGGGAGTTGGCCGTTCCGACAAGGGATGCGCCGTCGCCCGGATCCTCCGTCATGGTGATGGTCCGACCATCGGCAGTGGAGCTGCTACCGCCGACACGGCCGGACTGCCTGTTCCGCGCGGAGGTCCTCGACGCGGCGTTCTGTGGACGCGGCTACGAGCACGTCGTTCAACTGGTGAATGGGCACCAACTATCCAGCGTCTTTGCCGAGCATCGGTGGGAGCGCGGCTCCCACGTCGGAGTAAGACTGGCAGAGCGGGGATGTTTGGTGTTTGCAAGGGGACCGGCAGCAGACGGGGTCATCCAGGGCGTGGCCGACACGGACTCGCTGAAGACGGGGCGTCTCAAGCGTGCATTAGCCGACTGACGACGATGTGCACGGCAGGCGCGACAGGCTAGCCGTTACGTTATAATGATGGGGAGGAACGGCCTGGTCGGCGGAGAGAGGAACGGGTGGCGCGAATACTGGTGGTCGAGGACGAAGCGAGCCTGCGCGGCACGATTACCTACAGTCTGCGCCGGGATGGTCACGACGTCGTCGCGGTGGCCGACGGAGAACAGGCCCTGGCAGCGTGGAGCGAAACGCCCGCCGACGTGGTCTTGCTCGATTTGATGCTGCCCAAGCTGGATGGGTTCGAGGTATGTCGCCGCCTCAGGCAGACGAGCAGCGTGCCGATTCTGATGTTGACCGCGCGGACGGAGGAAATCGACCGCGTGGTGGGCCTGGAGATCGGAGCTGACGACTACGTTACCAAGCCGTTCAGCATGCGGGAATTGCTGGCTCGCGTCAAAGCGATGCTGCGGCGCCGCGACCTGTTGCACCAGGAGCTACGTCAGGCGAGCGTCGCGTCGACTGAGCAGATCTGCGTCGGATCGCTCCGCATCGAACCGGCTCGGCGGCGCGCGTACGCGAACGACCGCGAGGTGGCTTTGAAGCCGAAGGAATTCGATCTCCTCCTTCACCTCGCGCGCCATCCGGGCCAGGTGTTCTCGGCCGAGCAACTCATCGAGCAGGTCTGGGGATACGATGCGATGGGTGACGCGAGCACGGTGCGCGTTCACGTCCGGTCGCTCCGTGAGAAGCTCGAGGAAGATCCGTCTCGACCGGCAATGATCGAGACGGTACGTGGCGTGGGATACCGGCTGGTGGACTAAGCCGTGTTCCGAAAGATTCGATGGCGAATCGCTGCCGCCTACGTCGCGCTGATCGCCGCTACGACTCTGTCGCTCGGTTTGTATCTGACGATCACTCTCCGCACCCAGCAGTTAGGCGAGTTAGAGGACCAGCTTGCCCGGCAGGCACGGCTGGTGGCCGACGACGCGTCCTACCGCATGGTCTCGTCCCCCGGCACCGCCGATCTCGATCCGCTGGCGAAGTCTCTCGGCCAGCAGATCGGCGCACGCGTTACCTTGATCGCCCGTGACGGGACGGTTCTTGGCGACTCGGACCACGATCCAAAGACGATGGAAAACCACGGAACGCGCCCGGAGGTCGTCCAGGCGCTGAAGATTGGCCGGGGAGAAAGCGAGCGCCATAGCGCGACGCTGGACCGAGACCTTCTCTACGTCGCGGTGCCGATGTACTCCGGGGATCAGATTATCGGCGTCGCACGTGTCGCGCTGCCGGTGGTCCAGGTAAACGACACCCTCGATCGTGTCGTGCTGGTGATCGGCCTCGCGACCTCGATCGCC
>JAJPKB010000235.1 GCA_021323915.1 Chloroflexota bacterium
CATCCAGGCGCTGTTGTTAGTATTGGCCCCGACGAAGTAGCCGAGGTGCTGCTCCGGGAGTAAGGCGAGGTAGCTTGAGAAGCCGCGGATGTCGCCTTCTTTGCTGGGGATCCAGACTCCGTTGCGCTGGTATCGGTTGAACCCGTAGACCATGCCGTTAAAGTCGGCGTCCGGCGACGCATGGAAGTGGAGCGCGTGCATGTCTGCGATGGCTCGTGCCGAAAGGACGCGCCCGACGTTGGGACGCTCATCGAGCTGGAAGATCATGAAACGGGCCATGTCTGCCGCGGCTGTGCTCATCGCTTCGGCGGGAGGATCAGAGAAGTACTCGAAGGGCGCCGGGACCGGCCTGGTCCCGACAAGGTCGTAGCCCGTCGCCGCCGAATCAGCCAGATCGTCGGGCAGGGGCTGGGCGAAGGAGCTGTGATCCATCCCCAAAGGCTTGAAGATCTCCCGCGCGACGGATTGATCAAACGGCTGGCCGGACACGGATTCGACGACGTCGCCCGCGAGCGCAAAACCGTAATTGGAGTAGTTATAGAACGTTCCTGGTGCCGTCACTCGCTCGGGCATACGCGTCGCGAGATAGGTGTCGAGAGATGGGCTGCCGGAGGGTGTCAACGTGGCACGACCGACGGTCCGCTCCTCGAAGCCGGCGGTGTGGGTCAGCAGGGTGGTTAACGTCACCGGCTGGGGATAGGTCGCAGGAATTTGAAATCGGCGCAGGTAGCGGATTCTGGGTGATGTAGGGATCGACGAAGGCTTGCAGGTCGGAGCCCGTCAAGCGGCCAGTCGGTAACCGATCGTCGCCGACAATGGAGGAGGGCGCCCCCTCGCTCGGGCGAGCCAACCCGATTCCCATGACGACGAGAAACCCGACGAAAGCCAGCACCCACAGTGCTTTGCGACCAGCCATCACCGCTCCCCCGAAACGAACACCGACATTCCAGCGCCCAGCGCCGTGCTTACCTGTCCACTTGCGTGAAATTGCAAGAGGTCGGCTCGTGCGAGGGAGGACGAGGTGGAGGGCACCGCCAGCACGACGGTTGATCGTCCATCCACGGTCCCGTCCCGACGAAGCTCCGGAAAGCACGTCAAGGTCAGCCGGTCGTTGCCCGCCGCTGCCGCGCGCGACGGTTCTCAACCGCGAACCGCTCCGAGGCCGGCAATTTCGTCGAGGGAATATCCAGCGGAGGCTAGCGGCGCGACGACGTCCGTCTGGAGGTCGGGGACGGTAGACCGCAGGACTCGCGCCCCGCCGTCGATCTCCAGTCGATAGCGTCCCAGGCCGGCCGGCAACACGATCGACTCACCCAGGCCCAGGAAGGTCTCGCCTCCGTCCCAGATAAGCCGCGCGCCGCCGCCCACCGCGCTCAACGCCGCGAACGTCGAACCATCGCAGTCCCCGTCGATCGTCCCTTCAAGCGCGAGCAGGGCAAAGTAGGCGCACGCCGCGAGGTATGTCACCACGCCACCCGGCATACCGATCTTGAGCGAGGGCGTCGTTCGGGGAATCGGCTGAGGAAATCGGAGCACGGAGAGCGCCTTCTCGACGTGCAATTGCCGCGGACGACCGTCGGCGCCCATCCTGCCCCAATCGTACAGGCGGTAGGTAATCTCGGACCGTTGCTGGACCTCGTACAGGAGGATGCCCGCGTCGATCGCGTGGACCGTGCCGGCCGGGACGAAGACCGCGTCGCCCGGCCGTACCACGAGCGAGGTCAGATCACGCTCCAGCGCGGCACTGGCCACGCTGGCCGAGATCCGGCTTGCGTCGACCCCTTCGCGCAGGCCATAGATCAGCGCGCTGTCCGAAGCCGCCTCGAGGATGTACCAGGCCTCGGTTTTCCCACGACTGTTCGCCTCGTGCTCGCGAGCATAATCGTCGTCCGGGTGGACCTGGACCGAGAGAGGTAATTTCGCGTCGATGAATTTGATCAACAGCGGGAATCCGTCCGAGGGCGATTGCCCGGCGATCACGCGCGCGCCGAGAACTCCCGCCCTATCCTCTCGCGCCAGGTCGTCGAGCGACCGGCCAGCCCAACGCTCTCCGATCACTCGGTTCGGCCCGTGAATCTCCCACGACTCGCCGATCCGGACCTCCGGCGGTAGCGCCTTGCCCAGTCTTTCCGCCAGCCGTCGCCCACCCCAGATTGCCTCGGCCAGACGTGGCTCCAACCGCAGTGGTTCCAACCCGCTCATCTCGTGTTGCGCTCTCCCCCTGGCTGACTGCCTGAGCAAGAATTATGTCAGCGGCCAAAGGGCGGTGTCAACCACGGGTCGGCTGCCCTGGCATGGTTTTTGCACACGACCTCTCGGGCGTCCCCTTCGCCCCGAGGTGAAGAAGAATGAGTATACCAGGCAGCCGAGCGACTGGATTAGGGGACGACTTCCTTCCGATCCTCGGCATCGATCACGTCGAGCTCTGGGTCGGCAACGCGTTCCAGGCCGCGTACTTCTACCAGACCGCCCTTGGCTTCGACGTGATCGCCTACGCCGGACCGGAAACCGGCATTCGCGACCGGGCGAGCTATGCGCTGCGCCAGGGCGAGATCACCCTTGTTGTCACCGCTGGCTTTGCGCCAGACAGCCCGATCGTCCGACACGCCGCGGTCCATGGCGACGGCGTTCGAGACATCGCGCTCGAGGTGGGAGACGTCGATCGCGCTTTCGCCGAGACGACGCGTCGCGGGGCGACTCCGGTGCTGGAGCCGGCGACGCTCGAGGGTCAGAAGGGAAAGGTTCGGCGCGCCTCGATCGCTGCCTACGGCGAGACGATCCACTCGTTCGTCAACCGCCACGACTACCGCGGGGCTTTTTTGCCGGGCTACCATCGCGTCTCCGACTGCCCGGGTCAACCGACCGGGGTGCGTGCCCTGGACCACGTCGTGGGCAACGTCGAGCTTGGACAGATGGATGCCTGGGTTGCCTTCTACCGCGACGTGATGGGCTTCAGCCAGCTCGTTCACTTTTCCGATCAAGCGATCAAGACCGAGTACAGCGCCCTGATGTCGAAGGTCATGCAGAACGGCACCGGCCGCGTCAAGTTCCCGATCAACGAGCCCGCGTCGGGTAAGAAAAAGAGCCAGATCCAGGAGTTCCTTGACTTTTACCAGACGCCGGGCGTCCAGCACCTCGCCCTGCTGACCGACGACATTATCGGTACGGTTAGCGAGATGCGCGCCCGCGGCGTTCGCTTCCTCCGGGTACCGTCGGCCTACTACGGCGCGCTTGGATCACGGGTTGGATCGATCGAGGAAGATCTCGAAGCGATCCGCGAACTGGGGATACTGGTCGATCGAGACGACGAGGGCTACTTGCTGCAGATCTTCTCCAAACCGATCCAGGACCGTCCGACGGTGTTTCTCGAAGTGATCCAGCGTCGCGGCGCGCACGGCTTCGGCGAGGGCAACTTCAAGGCGCTGTTCGAAGCGATCGAGCTCGAGCAAGCCAAGCGGGGGAACCTGTAGCCGTGCCATCTTATCATCGGCTCGGACAGGTTCCGGCGAAGCGGCACGTTCGATTCCAGGTTGGCGAGAATCGCTTGTGCTGTGAAGAGGTTTTCGGCACCGAGGGCTTCGCCGGCAACTACTCGATCCTGTACCACCTGTCGCCACCCGCCCAGGCGCGCAGCATCGAACCGGTCTGCTCGACTGCGCCGGAGCCCTGGGAGCCGGGGGCTCATCGGCACCATCACCTCCGGACCAGCCGGTTGCGGGCAGGGGGAAACCCGATCGACGGCCGAGTACCCCTCCTCTTCAACGAGCAGGTGACGATCAGCCTGGCAGTGGTCGACCAGCCTCAGCCGTACTTTTACAAGAACGGCACCCGCGATGAATTGGTCTTTGTCCACGAGGGGACCGGCGTGCTGGCAACCCAGCTCGGCGAGGTCCCCTTCCGGCCCGGCGATTATCTCTACGTTCCCCGAGGAACCATCCAGCAGCTACGATTCGTCGGCAACCGGGGAAGAATCCTCGCGATCGAGGCCAACGGATCGATCGACACGCCTCGGCGCTACCGAAACGAGCACGGCCAGCTTCTCGAGCACGCGCCGTACTGGGAGCGCGACTTTCGCCGGCCGGACCGCCTCGAAGCACGCGACGATCAGGGACCGGGTAAGTTCCTGGTTCACCTCAAGATCGCGGACCAGGTCTACGCTTATCGCGTCGACCACCACCCCTTCGACGTCGTCGGTTGGGACGGCTACCTGTATCCGTACGCGCTGAGCATTCACGACTTCGAGCCGCGCGCCGGACGGCTTCACCTTCCTCCCCCGACCCACCAGACGTTCGAGGGGCCGGGCTTCGTCGTCTGTAGCTTTGTCCCACGACAGCTGGATTGGGATCCGGAGGCGGTGCCGGTCCCTTACTACCACTCGAATCTCGACTCCGACGAGGTGCTGTACTACGTCGACGGCGATTACGGCGCCCGGAAGGTCGAAGTGGGCAGCATCACCCTGCACCCACGCGGCTGGGCGCACGGGCCATCGACCGGAGCGATCGACGCCAGCCTCTCGCGCCCGCGGGTGACCGATGAGCTGGCCGTGATGGTCGACACCTTCAATTCGCTCAGACTGGCGGCCGCCGCCGCGGAGCTCGACGATCTCTCGTATCTTCGAAGCTGGGACGTCGATCGATGAAGTGGGCAACGTTTCGCGTGCCGGGCCATCACGCTGACCGAGTCGGCCTCGTCGTCGACTCGCGCATCTACGCGCTGGAACCGGGTCCAGCGCTGGTCGATCTGCTTGGCGATGACGGCGAGATCCTCGCCCGGGCCGGCGAGCGGGCGCGCGCCGATCCCGCCGACGTTCTCGACCTGGGCGCCGTCCGCCTCCGCCCGCCGATCCCGCGGCCCAGCACGTTCCGTGACTTTTACGCCTTCGAGCAGCACGTTCGGGCTGCCCGGCGCGCCCGCGGTCTCGAGATGGCTCCAGAATGGTATCAAGTTCCGGTGTTCTACTTCTCGAATCCGGGCTCGCTGATTGGATCTGGCGACGATCTCGCCGCGCCGCTGGGCTCTCGTGAGCTCGACTTCGAGCTCGAGGTCGCCGCGGTCGTCGGACGCGCTGGCTCCAGTCTGACGACGGAGGAGGCGGAGCGGAGCATCGCCGGGTTCGCCATTTTAAATGATTGGAGCGCGCGCGACCTTCAGCGGCGAGAAATGCGCCTCGGCCTGGGACCGGCGAAAGCGAAGGATTTCGCGACCAGCGTTGGCCCTTTCCTGGTCACCGCGGACGAGCTCGCGCCGTATCGCACCGGTCGATCCTACGCGCTGCGAATGACCGCGCGCGTCAACGGCGTCGAATACTCGAGCGCGTCGCTTGCCGACGTCTACTGGTCGTTCGGCGAGATGATCAGTTACGCGTCGCGGGGCACCCGGGTCGAGCCCGGCGATCTCATCGGCTCCGGCGCCTGCGCGACCGGCTGCATCCTCGAGCTTTCGCTGACCTCGGGCTCCGCGTCGTACCCCTGGCTCAAGCCGGGCGACGAGGTCGAGCTCGAAGTGGAGCAACTCGGGGCGCTTCGCAATCGCATTGTCGACGGTTCGACCGCCCGACCAGCTCGTTCCGTGTAATATAAAGCGAGAACACCGAGCTGGAGGGGCAAGATGCGGCTGGACGAACACGTGACACTGATCACCGGCGCCGGTAGCGGCGTCGGAGCTGCCACCGCGCGATACATGGCGAGCGAAGGGGCCGCGGTGGCGCTGGTCGGACGCACCGCCGCGACGCTAGGCGCGGTCGCCGACGAGATCCTGCAGCGAGGAGGACGGGCGATCGCGATTCCGGCCGACGTCTCGCGCGCCGAGCAGATCGACGCCGCCGTCGAGCGCACGGTCGAAGAGCTCGGACGGCTGGATAGCGTGGTCGCCAACGCGGCGGTTCA
>JAJPKB010000018.1 GCA_021323915.1 Chloroflexota bacterium
TAGCACCGCCATCGCATCTTCCTCCCGTTTCCCCCGACGCCAGGGAAGCGCGTTTTGAAGGGCGAGGGAAGGGGGAGCGACCCCTTGCGAAGCGATCCACTTAACGGGACAGTCGATCTCGTTCCTTGGGTGAGGATGATGATCGATAATCTGGAAATCGGGATCTGCTGGGGGACGCTGCAGAACGCCGATCTGCTGGGCCTGATCGAGGCGGCGGGACGATACGGCTTTCCAACCCTCTCGGCGCGCCCAGTCTCGGTCTTCGCCGCGGTCGAGGCCGTCGGCGAGGCCGGCGATGGCGCCGCGATAGCGGCTGCGCCGCTGGTCTCCGGCGTGGCGGCGTCCGAAGCGGTTGGCGACGCGGGCAAGGGCGTTGGCAGCCGGGTTGGCCGCCGCCTTCGGCTGGACGCTGGCGTCGCGGTCGCCGGGACGATCACCGGCGAGGGGGTGCTGGAATAGCCGATCACGACCGTCGGCGCCGTGCTCGCGCAGCCCGACAGCGCGACGAGCAGCAGGACCAACCCCAATCCGGTGAACCAGCGCGTCGACAACGCGGACGACCCGGCCAGGACGCGGCGCACGCTTGCCCCCGACAAAACAGAATCCTTCGAGGCAACGCCGCGCATCTACCTGCCGCCAGCCACGGGGCAGGACGCCGAACGAGTATAGCACGCGCGCAGGCGGCCGCTGGGCGTGCTTTCTGGACGTTACGATAGTTTTGCCTTGTCGATTTGTTGGAAGACCATCCGCGTCGATCTGAGGACCTCGGGCATGCCACGTCGGCGGCGGCCGGGCGGGCGAGACGCCCGCGCTCCGGGTTCGGTTCGCCCTCGGCTCGCCGTTGGTTTGACCCCGATTGCCTGCTTATGGTAGACTCGCCGCGGCTTGTCGGACGGTCGCTTTCGGCTGGCGCTCGGTCGCGCCGCTCGGACAGATGGCCCGACCCTGCAGAGGACTATTCCGTGATGATTGCCCAGGTAACCGAGGCTCTCCGTTACCGCGAACTGGTCAGAAACCTCGTCGCCCGAGACCTGAAGGTCCGGTACCGGAACTCGGTGCTGGGCTTCCTCTGGTGTCTGCTCAATCCGCTCCTGATGACGGCGGTGCTCACCTTCGTCTACACCGTGCTGATGAAGGTGACCAACATCCCGAATTATCCAGTGTTTCTCCTTATCGGAATGCTCGCCTGGAACTTCCACGCGACCGCGACGATGGGCGCGATCACGAGCATCGTCGGGAACTCGGGTCTGGTGATGAAGGTCTACTTTCCCCGCGAGGTGCTTCCGGTCTCGGCGGTGCTTTCCAACGCGGTCAACTTCGTTCTCGCGTTAATCGCGCTGTTCGCGATGCTGTTCGTTTTCCGAATCCACCTGAGCCTGACGCTGCTCCTGCTGCCGGTGATCCTCTTCGTCCAGATCGTCTTCGCCTCGGGTTTCGCGCTCTTCCTGGCTGCCCTGACCGTCTTCTACCGCGACGTCGAGATCATCATGGAAACGATCCTCCTGGCCTGGTTCTTCCTGTCGCCGATCATCTATCCGATGAACCTCGTCTTCCCGGCCTACACCCGTTTGATGTACATCATCAACCCGATGGCGTCGATCATCGAGGCCTACCGGAACGTCCTCTACAGCGGGGGGATGCCCGGCCTGGACTTCCTCGGGCGGACGTTCGTCGAGTCGCTCATCCTGCTGGTCGCCGCCTACATCTTTTTCCACCGCTGCGCGAAGCGCTTCGGAGAGGAGCTGTGACCTCGACAGTTGTCGGTCTGGAGAACGTCTCGAAGCGCTTCGTCCTCCAGCATCACCGCGTGCGCTCATTTCAGGAAGCGCTGGTCAACCTGGTCCACCGGCGAGCGGACAGCGCCGAGGAGTTCTGGGCGCTGCGCGGGGTCAGCTTCGAGGTGGGGGCAGGCGAGACGCTGGGCATCATCGGCGAGAACGGCTCGGGAAAGAGCACCGTTCTCAAGCTGATCACCCGGATTCTCGATCCGACCGAGGGAAAGGTCGCGGTCAAAGGAAGGGTCTCGGCGCTGATCGAGCTGGGGGCCGGCTTTCACCCCGACCTCACCGGTCGCGAGAACATCTACCTGAACGGCTCGATCCTCGGTCTCAGTCGGAAGGACATGAACCGTAAGTTCGACGAGATCGTGTCGTTCTCCGAGCTCGAGCGCTTCATCGACATGCCGGTGAAGCATTTCTCCTCGGGCATGTACATGCGCCTCGGCTTCGCGGTGGCGACCAGCGTCGATCCCGACATCCTGATCATCGACGAGGTGCTCGCGGTCGGCGACGAGGTGTTTCAACGCAAGTGTTTCGATCGAATCGCCGACTTCCGCCGCCGAGGCAAGACAATCATCTTCGTCTCCCACGGGCTGCAGATGGTCGAATATCTTTGCGATCGGGTGGTGTGGCTACATCACGGAATTGTCCAGCGCCAGGGGGCGGCGGTGCCGGTCATTCGAAGCTATATGGCCGAGATGCAACGTCACGACGAAGAGAATCGCGAGGTCGAGAGCCAGGCCGTCACCAACCGCGAGGCAAGCGAAGTCACTGCGCGCCACGAGGACGGTCGGAACGCCGAGTTCTACGACGTTCAGCTCCTGTCAGGGGATTACAAAGAGACCTACACCTATCGGACCGGCGACAA
>JAJPKB010000581.1 GCA_021323915.1 Chloroflexota bacterium
CAGGACCTTCTCCGACGCGTCGAAGGCCTGGAGCCGCTGGGAGAAGTAGCCTCGATCCGCCGGGTCGATCTGGATCAGCACCTCGGACAGCCGCCGGGCGACCCGGGGCATCGTCGTCGGATCGTACCAGAAGTGGGGATTGTCTCCCGCCGAGTGGCCAGTCAGCTGGCTCACGTCGATCACGATCCGCCGCGGGCGTGGTGAGGCGGACAGGAGCTTATCCACGAAGGCGTCGTATCCCGCGCCGTTTTCGATGACGACTCGCGCGTCGGCGATCGCCCTGGCATCGTCCACGCTCGACTCGTATTCGTGGGGATCGACGTTGGGATCCTTCAGGATGCTGACCACGGCGACGCGGTTTCCTCCGATCTGGGACGCCAGGTCGCCGTAGAAGTTCTCGGCGGCGACGATCCGAATCGGTAGCGTGGCGGCGTCGGAAGATGTTACCGCCGTCGCGGTCGACGTGGGCGCCGAGTTCGCCGGGGCGCAGGCCGCGCTGGCGAGCGCCAGCAAGAGCGCGCCGAGCCAGACCGCGAGGAAGAGCCGCGAAACCGGGCGCGACAAACGCCGGGAACGAGCTGCCGGACGCCCGATCGGCCGGTGCGTCGACGGCCGATCCGACCGCCGTAATGAGAGCCATTCGCAATAACCGGCGCAAAAAAATGGCGCCTTCACCGCTGGCACGCCGCGCATCGACCGTAGAACTCCAGGACGTGGCTCTCGACGTCAAAGCTTGTTTGCTCGTGGATGAGGGTAGCGACCGGGGCGAGGACGCACGCGTCGAGATCCGAGACCCGCCAGCAACCGGTGCAGATGACGTGGTGGTGGTGATCGGGCCGGCAGGCGATGTAACGCGCCTCGTCACTGGCCTGGCGGATCGGCTCGGCCAGGTGCATCGTCTCCAGCAGCTCGAGGGTTCGGTAGATGCTGGCCAGGCTCACGCCGCGGTCGGCCAGGGCGCGATGCAGATCGCTGGCCGTCATGGCGCGCGATTCGTCGACCAGCATCTCGACGACCAGGCGGCGCGGTCGGGTCAGCTTGTGCCCCTGCGATTGCAGAGTGGCGAACACGTCACGGCGCTTATTGCGAATCATTTGCAATTAGTGTACGGAAGACCGGGTCGTTTGTCAACCGCGATCAGTCGCCGGGATGTGACGCGGGTTCGTTAGGAGGTTCGTCCCGGGGCGCAGGCGTCTCGCCCGCTCGTGCCCGGATGCCTGAGGCGGGTGGGACGCCCGCGTTCCCCGGTCGAGACTTGAAAAAAGCGGTCAAGCGTTAGGGTGATACAATGGGATCGGGAGCGGGGATCGAGAACTGCTGGGTCTCTCCCGCGTCCCACGTCGCGGCATTGTCGCCATGGTCGCGGGCATTGGTGCTATCGAGGCAACGTGGGCTTTGAGCTTACTCGGCCGGTCGCCCTGATCTTACTCCCCGTCGTGGCGTTGCTCGTACTGGTCGACCGACGGAGTCGTCGAGCGCAGGCGCGCTCGCGCCGGTACGCGTCCCTCGCGATCCGCGCGCTCGGCTTCATCCTGCTGATCGTCGCCCTCGCCAATCCGCTCCTCTGGACCGGCACCGACACCCTCGCGACGGTCTTTCTCCTCGACCGCTCGGCCAGCGTGTCGGCCGCGGAGCAGCAGCGGGCTATCGCCTGGATCCAGCAGGCGATCCAGGCGAAACGATCCGGCGATCTGGCCGGGGTCATCTCCTTCGCCGGCGATGCCGCGGTCGAGCAGGGTCTGAGCAGCACTCCAACGCTGTTGAGTCCGTCCGCCGACCTCGATACGAGTCGCACCAACCTTGCCGGCGCCCTGCGGCTCGCCGAGGGCGTCCTGCCGCTCGGCGGAACGCGGCGAATCGTCCTGCTCAGCGACGGCAACGAGAACGTTGGGAGCGCGCTTGCCGAGGTGCCGTTGCTGAACGCCGGCGGGATCCAGGTGGACACCGTTCCGATCGGCGGCGCGGTCGGGCCCGAGGTGCGGGTAAGCCGCGTCAGTGTGCCGCCGGCGATCCACCAGGGCGAGCAGTTCACGATCGACGTGACGATCAGCTCGACGGTCGAGACCGCGGCGACGGTTCGGTTCCTGGTCGATCAGCGTCTGGACTCCAGCCGGTCGCTCGAGCTGCACGTCGGAGACAATAGCCTCGTCTTCGCCCACGACCCGCTGCCGTCCGGCGAGCACACGATCGGCGTGGTGGTCGAGCCGGAACGCGACACGCTATCCGAGAACAACGTGGGATACGCGACGCTTCAGGTGACCGGCCCGTCTCAGGTGCTTCTCGTCGAAGGACGAAGCGGCGAGGCGCGCTACCTCGCGCGCGCCCTACAGTCCGCCGGCCTTTCGGTCGACGTGGAGGAGCCGGCGATTCTCAGCGGCGACGTCGCGACCTTGCGCCGGTACAGCGCGATCGGCCTGGTGAACGTTCCGGCCACGGTGATGAGTCCGGACAGCCTCATCGCGCTCCGCTCGTACGTCCACGACTTTGGCGGCGGGCTCGTCGTGGTGGGCGGCGACCAGAGCTTCGGAGCGGGGGCGTACCGCCAGACGCCGCTCGAGGATACCTTACCGGTCACCATGGACGTTCACGGCCGTCAGCTTCGCCCGCCGGTCGCGGTGGCATTGATCGTCGAGGACCTGGAGTTCTCGCAAGGGAACGACGTAGCCAAATCGACGGCCAAGGCTGTCGTCGACCAGCTCACCCCGCAAGATGAGGTCGCGGTGTCCGACGCCAACACCGGCTTTCCGGTCCCCCTGCGTTCGGCGGCGGATCCGACAGCGATCGACCATGCCATCGACGCGATGGACACCGGCGATCCAAGCAGCTACGCGCCGTATCTCACCGAGGCAGCCAGGCAGCTCGCGGCGAGCAACGCGAAGATCAAGCACATCATCCTCGTCGGCGACGGCGATGCCCGGGACAATTATCAGCCGCTCATTCAGCAGATCGTCGGCCAGGGAATCACCGTCTCGACGGTCGCGACGACCACGGATCCCGGCGGCAATCCCGCGACGATGCGCGCGATCGCAGACTGGGGACACGGCCACTACGTCGAAGCACTCGATCCTTTCGAAGTGCCGCGGATCGTCCTGCAGGATACAACCGAGATTGCCCGACCTGCGGTAACCGAGCTGACGTTCGTGCCGTCTGCCGTCGACCAAACGCCTATCTTGAACGGCATCACGAGCCTGCCGCCGCTCGCCGGCTACGTCGCCACGACCGCCAAGGCGTCGGCAGTCGTCGGCCTGAGCTCGCCCGAGCAGGATCCGATCCTCGCGGAGTGGCAATACGGCCTCGGGCGCGCCGTTGCCTTCACCTCGGACGCGAGCGGCGGGTGGTCAGCCGCGTGGGTCACCTGGGGCGAGTTCAGTCGGTTCTGGGGGCAGACGTTCAAGTGGACGGTGCCGGCCCTGCCGAGCGGCGGGCTTCAGGTGCAGACGAGCGTTGGCGATGGTCAGGCCCACGTCGTGGTCGACGACACCGATTCGGGTGGACAGGCGATCAACGACGCCAGCCTGACGGCGACCGTCGCGGGTCCGTCCGGTCAGGTCTCGTCTCTTCCGGTCCCGCAGGTGGCTCCGGGCGAGTACGCGGTCGACGTCGCGACCAGCGCGCCGGGGGCGTATCTCGTTCAAGTGCGGCAGGCCGGGGATAGCCAGACGCCCGCGTCAACCCAGGTCGCCGGCTTCGCGGTCCCGTACTCGCCGGAGTTCGACGGCCTCCCGCCGGACGTTGGTCTGCTGCGCAAGCTTGCCCGGGCAACCGGCGGGGCGGTCCTCGCCAGCCCGTCCGAGAGCTTCGCCCACGATCAGCGTCCCGCCGACGCCGCGCGGCCGCTCTGGCCGTATCTCGTGGGCGCGCTGGTGCCGCTTTTCGTGCTCGACGTCGCGATCCGGCGGCTGCGCATCTCCACCACGGTTCTGACGCGTCTGGTCGACCGGCTCCGCGAGCGGTGGAACGGTCGGACCGGTCGAGCCGCCGGGCTCGCCGCCCAACTCGCCGCGACGCGCCGAGCCGCGCGGCCGCTACCGGCGCCTCCGGGCCGTCCACCGTCCCCTCGCGCGCCCGTCCCCGCGGCGCCGAAACCGGGAAATCGACTGCTCGCGGCCAAGCGGAGGGCGCCCCTCGCGCCGCGCCCGGCCTCGCGTTCGTCCACCAGGTAACAGGCGCTCCCACCGTCGCTGGTTGGGAAGGTGAGTTTAGAGCGCAGGGCGACCTCAACCGGCCGACGGGCGGTGAGCTCCTTCTCCCTTTGGGAGAGGGTTGGGGTGAGGGTCCGATGAGCGCGGCGGCCAGTGGGCCCAGACCCTCACCCTTTCTACCCTCTGACCCCCTTCTCCAGGGGGAACCTTCCTCTCCCAAGAGGAGAGGGGACTGGTGGCTCGCCTGATCCTCCCGGCGTCAGTGAACCCCGTTCAGCACGTTCGCCAGGGTCTGATAGGGAACTTCGCCGGACTGGACGAACCGGACGATGCCGTTGCCGTCGATGACGTAGATCATCGGATACGCGTTGGCCCCGTAGCGATTGACCGTGGCGAAGGTGGGATCGATCAGCGTCGGGTGCGCAACCTTGAAGGTGGTCTCGTACCACGACAGGTCGGTGTGGTCCGCGAGCCGGAGGTCGCTTCCGTTACTCGTTTCGTAATCGCGCCCGTACGGGTTCGCGAGAATCGCCAGCGTTCGGACGCCCTTCCCGGAGAAGCTGGCGTCGAGCTGATTCAGAATCGGCGCCTCGTTCTGGCAGTGCGGGCACCAGATCGCGAAGAACTCCAGGACGACCGGGTGTCCCCGAAGGCTGGCGAGGCTAACGTGCTGGCCGTCCGCGGTCGCCAGGTCGAAGTTTGGCGCGGCAGAGCCGACGCTCAAGGTTTGCGGCGCCGGGTTCAAGTCGTTGGGATTCGTCAAAGCGCCTCCAGTCGACGGACGCGTTCGAGCGTACAGGACGGCCACCGTCAGGATGAACGCGACGACCGCGACGCTGGCCACGCCGATAACCGTCCGCAAGCCCTGGCGACTGCTCCGGCGGGACGTCGCCCGTCGGCTGCCCCGGCCATTCGCGACAGTGGCGTCGCGAGGAGACCCGTCGGCGATCGCGTCGTTCCCGTTCTTCTGCGTCCGCGCGTTAGGTTGTCCGCGACTCATGGGATAAAACCTCCACCTTCCTCCAGACGTTGGCATCGCAAATGAAGAGACGGATCCGCGGTCCCTCGACCGTCTCGGCCCGGGGCTATTCGGCGACCGGCAGCTCCGCTTCCGTCGCGCCCTCGCCGAAGAGGATAGCGTCGAGGCTCAGCGCCGAGCAGTCGCCGAGATAGACCACGCCCGCCAGACCGGTGAGCACCAGGTCCCGTACGACGTCGAAGACACCGATCGTCTGCCCTCCAAACAGCCAGGTGAGGATCGGGATCGTCGCCAGCAGCCCGGATACCTGGAGACAGCCGCAGCCGTGCGCGGTGTTTCCAGCCAGCAGATTCAGCGTCAGCGCCGCCGTGAAAAAGAGAAGAAGCCCACCGGTGACGACCGCCGCCGGTCGGAGGAGCAGCCCGACCAGCAAGTAAAGCGCGAGCATCGCCTCGATCCACGGCAGCGCGAGCGCGAACGGACCGACGAGACCGGCGGGCAGCAGGTGGTAAGCGGAAACGTCGGCTTGAAAGATCCCGGGCGCGCTAAGCTTGGTGACGGCCGACAATCCGAAGATGATGCCGAGCGCGATGCGCGCGACGACCGGCGCGGTTCGGTTCATGGAGCTCCGAGGTAAAATCGCCGCGAGATAAGACTCCCGATAACATGCTACCAGATCTCGATCCCGAGACGACACTTTTCGGGCCAGCAGCGCATTGGCGATCGTTCCAGCCAGGGCGCGCTTCCCCTCACCTCCGGATGGCCCGCGGCAATCCGATCCTCCCATCGCGTCGGAGCTCGTCGAACGTCGCGTGCGTTTCACGCGGGCCCGCCGCCAACGCGGACCCGGCGACGCCGGTCGAGATCTCCGTCGGGCGACCGCTGGATTCGATGACCTCCCGGACGTCCCGTGACGTGTGCTCGTCGACGGGCACGATCATCAGGACGTCGCCCTTCCGCGCGCGCTCGCTGAATCGGGCGGCGAGGTCGCTCGACACGCCAAGATGAGCCAGCGCGGCGGCGACCCCGGCGAACCCGTCGAGCGGCGCCGGCCGGGTCGGATCCGCATTGGGAGCGCGGAAGATGGCATCGAGGACCGGTCCCACGGCCACCAGCACGCCGGATGGGGGAAACTCCATCCCGACGAATCCGCTGAGCACTCCTTCCCAGCCTCCATCTTCATAACCGCCAACATCGGTCAGCCGGCCGGCGTCGGTGTACAGAACCGACACCGTCTGGTCCGCGATTCCGATCCGGCGCAGATTCTGCACGGCGGCCTGGGCGTCGGCCAGGTCGAGATAGGCGACGGCGATCCATCGCTTCTCGGCTTCCATCGTTGATTCCTCCAATCGAATCGAGATTTCCCCGTCGGCCTCCTGGCGCCGGCCAGGCGTTCAGCGCGCCGCTGTCACCGGCCGGCCATCCCCGAGGTGCCGCGGGGCCTGCTCGGATGATCGGATTCGACGGTACGTTACCTGCCTTTCAAGACTCCTCCGCGCGCGTTGACGGCAGCGTAGACACCGGTTAACCGCTCGTAAATCTCGGACCTTCCCCGGTTGCGAGCGATCAGTCGGGTCGCCATCGCGACTAACGTTAACCACGCGTTAACCTTCGAAAACCTCGGCGCAAACCCGAGCTTGTCACGCTGTGTATCGAGGCCCAGGGCGAGTACGTCGCCGCCCGGGCACTGCCAGTCCGGGGGAGATCATGTATCGGACGATCCTCGTCCCGCTCGACGGGTCGAGCCTTGCCGAGCGGGCGCTACCGTATGCTCGCGCCGTCGCGTGGGCGGGCCGCGCTCACCTCATCTTGCTCCAGGCGGTCGAGCCGACGCCGCTGGCGGCAGGTGAGCCCGGAAACCGCGCCAAGGCGCTGGCGGATGCCGAGGCATACCTCGCCGGCCTCTTTCCGGGGCCGAGCCCGGCCTCGCCGGTCACCGTGTCGGTCTCGGTCGGCGACGCCGGAGCCGCGATTCTCGAGGAGACAAGGTCACGCGGTGTGGCGCTGTCGAGCGACTCTCTCGAGGTCGAGGAACAGGCGGCGACCGCGCTCGGACACCTCGGCGGACCGGCGGCGACCGAGGCGCTCGTCCATGCGCGGGAATCGCGGCACGATGTCTCGAGTCTGGCAATTACCCGCGCGCCGGTCCAGATCGGAATGGATGCCGTGCCGCGCCTGATCGACGTCCTGGCTTCGCCCGATGCCGCGGCGCGCTGGCGCGCCGCCGAGGTGCTGGCCGACGTCGGCGACCCACGGGCGGTCGAGCCGTTCGTTCGCGCGCTCGACGATCCGGACCAGGCGGTCCGCTGGAATGCCGCGCGGGGCCTGGCGCGAATGGAAAGGTCTGGGCTGGAAGCGGTGCTTCGAGCGCTCGCTACCCGCCCGCTGACGCCGTGGCTCGCCCAGGGGGCTCGTTACGTTCTCCATCGCGCGCAGCTGAGCCATCGGTCGAGGAGACTGCCAGCGCTGCTGGCGGCGCTAGGACATCCTTCGGCAAGCGTCGAAGTTCCGGTGCGCGCGGCCGAGGCACTCGCCGAGATCCAGGGCCTCGAGGCCGTGGTCTGATCCGGGCGACACGCGCTTCGCGCTAGCAGCCGTAATGTAAGCCGCTTGATCGTCAGGTGCCATCATCATTTGCCGACACTCGTCGTTTCGGCTAGACTCGATGGCGAGGCACCGATGCGCGCCATCGTCCGCCCGGCGCCCGGTTCTAGCAGGGGATTTGGGGGGATACCCCCCAAAGATCTCATTCTTCGGGGTAGGGTGGTGGGGTACCGATGCCAAAGGTGCCCTGATTATCCAGGTGGGAATTAATGGTGAGCGGAGAGTTACCGGCCGAGGTCGTGAACCGACTGGTCGAGCTCGCGCCCGACGCCGTGGTGGTCGTCGACGGACAGGGACGGATCGTCTTCGCCAACACACAGACCGGCGCGATGTTCGGTTACGCCTGTGACGAGCTGATCGGCGCGCCGATCGAGATCCTGATGCCGCGGCGATTCCAGGAGCGACACGTCGCGCACCGCGCGACGTACGCCGTCCAGCCGCGCGCCCGTCCCATGGGCATCGGCCTCGAGCTGGCGGGTCGACGGAAAGACGGCAGCGAGTTCCCGGTCGAGATCTCGCTCGGTCCCCTCACCAACAACGGCACGGTCTTGACCTCCGCGATCATCCGTAACGTGTCCGACCGTAAGCTGATGGACGCCGCGCTTCGGGCTAGCGAAGAGCGTTTGCGGCTGCTCGTGGACAACGTCAAGGACTACGCGATCTTCATGCTCGATCCAGACGGACGGGTCGCGACCTGGAACGCCGGGGCTGAACGCATCAAGGGCTATCGGGCCGAGGAGATTATCGGTCAATCTTTCTCACGTTTTTATCCCGCAGAGGACGTCGAGAACGGCAAGCCCGCGGCGATGTTGAAGAAGGCTGCCGAGACCGGCGCGTGCGAGGACGAGGGATGGCGGGTTCGCAAGGACGGATCGCGCTTCTGGGCCAGCGTCGTCCTGACGGCGCTTCGCGATGAAACCGGCGGGCTGCGCGGATTCGCCAAGGTGGCCCGCGACGTCACGGTGCGCAAACAGGCCGAGCGCCGCTTTGCCACGCAGTTTGCTCTCGCGCGGATGCTCGCCGGAGCCACGAGTCTCCGTAGCGCGATGCCGGAGATTCTCCGGACGATCGGCGAGGGCTTGGGATGGGAATACGGCGCCTTCTGGCGCGTCGAGCACCCGGACGAGGTCCTTCGCTGCGCGGAGGGGTGGGAGGCGGATTCGAGCCGACTCCACGCGCTCAGCGAGGCCAACCGCGCCATCTCGTTCGCGCGCGGCGAGGGCATGCCCGGACGAATTTGGGCCACCAGCCAACCGACCTGGATTTCGGATCTAACCCAGGAGCCCGACTTCAAGCGGCCCGCCGCGATCGAAGCCGGACTGGTGACGGCAGTGGGATTCCCCGTCCTGGCCGATGGGCAGGTGCTTGGCGTGCTCGAATTCTTCAGCCAGGACACCCAGCAGCCGGATGCCGAGCTCCTCGGGCTCGTGGAGGCGATCGGCTACCAGATCACCCAGTTTATCGGCCGTCGAAACG
>JAJPKB010000149.1 GCA_021323915.1 Chloroflexota bacterium
CCCCAGGCGCACGGCCCGGCGGTTCAGGTAGGTCACGAAGGCATCGGTCGCTCGCCCAGGATGGATTGCCTCCCCGGGCTGGGGCAACCGCAGCGCGTGCTGGATGCCCCATACGATGAGATCTTCGACAACGGGTTGCAGAGCCTGACCGCGAGGAGTGAGGCGGTACCACACCTCGCGCTGGCCCGCCGCCTCGCGCGCGACAACGCCCGCCTCTTCCAGCTCGCTGAGCCGCTCGCTCAACCGCTTGGGCGTGATCGCGAAGAGGGAGCGGCGCAGATCAGCGAAGCGGCGCGGGCCGGCCAGCAGGTCCCGGACGATGAGGAGCGCCCACTTCTCCCCGACGACTTCGAGCGCCCGCGCGGCCGGGCAGAAATGCTGGTAGGTCAGTTTCGGTCCTGCCATCGCAAAAGCCTTGACGACTTAGTATCTAAATGATACTTTGTGATTAAGGTATCTAAAAGATACCCCATCGATATTATACCAAAGGTGTCCATGTCAAGCATCTTGATCACCGGGAGCGCGCGCGGCATCGGTCGCGGCACCGCCCGCGAGCTCGCCTGGCGTGGCCATCGGGTCGTCGCAACTGCCCGCGATCCCGGCCAGCTCGCCGAGCTGCCGGTCGCTGTGCGCTTGCAGCTCGACGTCACCGACGCGCGCTCCGTCGAGCAGGCGATCCGGGCCGCCGGCCCGATCGACGTGCGTATCAGCAACGCCGGCGCGATCTTCATTGCGCCGATCGAGGCAACCCCACCGGACGAGCTGGAGCGCCTGCTGCGGCTCAACACGGTCGGCGCGCTCCGCGTCGCCCAGGCGGTGCGGCCGGCCATGCGCGAGCGCGGCCGCGGCCGCCTGCTTTTCGTGCCCAGCATGCTGGGGCGGATGGTGCTCCCCACCCGTCGCGCCTACGCCGCCACCAATTGGGCCCTCGAAGCGCTGGTCGAGACGCTGGCGCTCGAGGTCGGGCACTTTGGGGTGGAGGTCGCCCTGATCGAGCCCGGATCGGTGGCGTCGGGGGCACTCGACGCGCCGCTGCGGGTTTCGGTCGGGGAGCCAGCGCGGCGAGCGCTCGCCGTTCGGCGCTCGGCTCCGGACGACACGCCGTTCCGAGTCGCGCCAATCGCGTGGTGAGACCAATCGGGATCGATGTCGAAGGGGCTAATGCAATGTCACATCACAATCATCCGCTGGACTCCGAGGCCGCGCCCTGGACGGCGGGACCGCCGCGGCAGGGCGGCCTCGTCCTGACGGTGCTGTGCACGGCAGCATTCATGGCCACGTTGGACGTGTTCATCGTCAACGTCGCTTTTGCCGCCATCGCGCGCGACCTGCACGGCTCGTTCGCCGACGTGAGCTGGATCCTCAACGGGTATGCGATCGCCTACGCGGCACTGCTCGTGCCGCTCGGGCGCCTGGCGGACCGCTACGGCCGGAAAGCCGGCTTCCTCGTGGGCGTCGGGCTGTTTAGCGCAGCCGGTGCGGCGTGCGCCGCGAGTGCGAGTCTGGGAATGCTGATCGGTTTCCGCATCGCCCAAGCGATTGGCGCGGCGGCGCTCACTCCGACGAGCCTCGGCTTGCTCCTTGGCGCGACCGCTCCGCAGGACCGGGCGCGCGCGGTGCGGATCTGGGCCGCCTCGGGCGCCCTCGCCGCCGCGCTCGGCCCGGTTCTCGGCGGCTTGCTCGTCCAGGCCTCCTGGCAGTGGGTCTTCCTGGTGAACATCCCGGTCGGCGTGATCGCGCTCGTCGCGACGGCGCGCTACGTGCCCGACTCGCGCGACCCAGCGGTGGGACGACTCCCCGATGTCCCGGGCGCCATCGTCCTGGCTGCGGCCGTCGGCGCCCTTACCTTGAGTCTGGTCAAAGGGCCGGATTGGGGCTGGGGCTCGGCCAACTCGATCCTCAGCTTCGCCGTTGCCTTAGTGGGAGTCGGGATTTTCGTCTACCGGATGGGCCATCATCCCGCACCAATCGTGGAGCCAGCGCTGCTGCGGGTGCGCGCGTTCGCCTGGTCCAATGTGACCTCGCTCCTTTTCTCGCTGGCCTTCGGCGCCAGTCTGCTCAGTATCCTCCTTTGGATGCAAGACGTCTGGCACTACAGCGCCCTCCAGACCGGACTCGCCGTGGCCCCCGGACCGCTGATGGTCCCCCTCCTGGCCGCGCTGAGCCAGCGCATCGCGCACCGCGTCCCGGCCGGCGCGATCGCCGCTGCCGGCTCTTTCCTGTTCGGGCTCGGAAACGCCGTCCTCGCGACCGTCATCACCCCGGAGCCCCACTACCTGAACGGGTTGCTCCCGGCCTGGCTGATTATGGGGGCCGGGGTCGGCCTGACCCAGCCGACGATCGTCTCGGCCGCGACCGCGGACCTGCCCCCGGCCCGCCACGCGACCGGCAGCGCGGTGGTGATGATGGACCGCCAGATCGGGACGAGCCTGGGCGTCTCGCTGCTCGTGGCGATCCTCGGCGTCGTCTCGTCCTCCCCCGACGTCCTCGCCGCCTACCAGCGCGCCTGGTGGGCCGTCGCCATCGTCGCCTTCATCAGCACCGTCGCCGCCTTCGGAATGACGCCGCCGCGCCGGTCTGCCCCGGTCGAACGCCCGCTGGCAACGCCTGGCCGGGATGCTTCGAGCGCCTCGACCAACGCCGTGAGCGGCACCTCCGCAGCGTATGGGGCAGCGACATCGCCCGGACTGTCGGATCGAGTCGTGGAAGGGAGATGAGATGACCGACGTCGCTGAACAACTCAACGCCCGTGGGCGCGACACCCTGATCGACACGATCGGGGTGCGCTTCCGCGAGGTGACCGACGAGCGCGTCGTCGTCGAGCTTGATTTTCACCCCGAGGTGCAGCAGGTCACCGGGGTCTTCCACGCGGGAGCCTTGCTGCCGCTAGCCGGCCCGGCGGCGACGGCGGTCTGCGTCCAGGCGATCAACCCGACCGGCAACCCCGATCCGGCTCGGTTCCCGCTGACCATCCAGGTGAGCGCAACCCTGATTCGGAGCACGAACCAGAAGTCGGTGACGGCCGAGGCGCGGCTCCTGCATCGTGGCCGCACGACACTGGCGGCGCAGGCCGAGGTCCACGACGAGCGCGGACGATTGCTCGCGCAAGTGACGACCACGCATGTGGTCGACTCCGGTGCCTGCGCGTGCGAACCTCCGTGCCGACCGAGCGTCCATCGTCGCGCAGGCGGATGAAAGGATTGGACCTCTTCAGCTCCAGGGTGAACGAGAATTTCATCTATACTTCACGTTGTCGTCGGATCATCGTTGAACGGGTCACCGACCGGTCGTGACGATCCGCTTGGGAAGGCTGCGGCGAGCCCTTCCCGGGAAACATTCGTTCCACAAGAGGATATCATGCGCCTGCTGGTCATCGAAGATGAGCGCAAACTGGCCACGGTCATTCGCCGCAGCCTCGAAGAGAACGGGTATGCCGTGGACATCGCGTTCGATGGCGAGGAGGGCCTTGGGTTCGCCGAGATGATGCCGTACGATCTCATCGTCCTCGATGTCTTGCTACCGAAACTGGGCGGATTCGCGCTCTGTCAGCGTCTGCGGGCGCAGGGAAATAACGTTCCGATCCTGATGCTCACCGCCCGCGATGCGCTCGATGACCGCGTGCGGGGCCTGGATGGCGGCGCCGACGATTACATGACCAAACCGTTCGCCTTCCGCGAGCTACTGGCACGAGTACGGGCGCTGCTGCGACGCGATGGTCTGTCGCGTCACGCCATCCTCCGGGTCCGCGACCTCGAAGTCGATACCGTCGCGCACGAGGTACGCCGCGGCGGTCATCCAATCACGCTCACCAGCAAGGAATACGCGATTCTCGAGTACTTCGTCCGCAATCCCAACCGCGTGCTCACCCGCACCCAGATCGCCGAGCACGTCTGGAATTACGACTTCGTCGCGATGTCAAATGTCGTCGACGTCTACCTGGGGTGCCTGCGCCGAAAACTCGGCGACGACCAGGAGCCCCGTCTCTTGCAGACGATTCGTGGGACCGGCTATCGCTTGCAGGCGTCAACCTCATGAGTGCGATTCCTGCATTTCGACGAGCCCCGGCTTTCCCGCGCATCTCCGGTCTGCTACTGCGGACGATCCGCGTGCGACTCACGTTGTGGTACGTGGTCCTTCTCGCGCTCATCCTCGTCGCCTTCAGCGTGTTCCTGATCTTGAACCTGTCCCATAACCTCTCGGCCGCGCTAGATCGCTCGCTCGTCGCCGAGGCACAACGGTCGATCGCCACGCTAGACGTGCAGGACGGTCGCCCCTCCCTCAACGGCGAGACGGATGGGACGACGAATGGGTACGTTCTCACCCTCTATGATCGGCAGGGAGCCCAGCCGATTGACAGCACGCGTCACCTGACGTTTGCCTTACCCTCGTCGATTCTCCAACAGGCGGCCGCGGGACATCAGACGTTCGCCACCGTCCACGGGAGCGATGGAAGCACGTGGCGCGTGCTGACGCTGCCGGTGGTCGACAACGGTCACGTCATCGCGGTTCTGCAGGTGGCGCGGAGCGCGCAAGACGTAACCGCCGCGATCGATCAGCTGCGCCTCCTGGTCGCGCTCGCGATCCCGCTCACGCTTCTGCTCGCGGTCGCGGGAGGAATCTTCCTGGCCGGGCGAGCCTTGGATCCCATCGATCGCATCACGCGAGCGGCCGAGCACCTCGGCGCGGAGGATCTATCCCGTCGCCTGAGCTTCGCCGCCACCGACGACGAAGTCGGGCGACTCGCGGCGACGTTTGATCGCATGCTCGATCGTCTCGATCGCGCCTTTCAGCGACAGCGCACATTCACCGCGGACGCGTCGCACGAACTGCGCACTCCGCTCGCCCTCTTGATCGGTCAAGCCGATCTCGCCTTGGAGCGGTCCCGCACGACCGCCGAGTACCGCCGCGCCGTGCGCAGTATGCGCGACGACGCGCAGGCGATGCAACGACTCCTCGGCGACCTGCTTACGCTTGCCCGCGCCGACGCACATCAAGAAGACCTCGCGTGCGAGCCACTCGATCTGCGCGACCTTGCCCACGAGGTGGTCACCGCGCTCGAACCGCTCGCCCGATCGCGAACATCGACCCTGCGGCTTGGAGACGTCGAGTCGGTCGTCGTCAGCGGAGATCAGACTCGCCTGGCGCAGCTCCTGGTGAACCTCGTCGAGAATGGTTTGAAGTACACGCCGGCCGGCGGTGTCGTCAGTATCTCCGTCCAACAGCACGATGGACAGGCATTCCTCACGGTCACCGACACCGGCGTTGGTATCCCCGCGGAGCACCTGCCCCACCTCTTCGAGCGGTTTTACCGGGTCGACAACGCCCGGTCACGCGCCGAGGGCGGGGCGGGACTGGGGCTGGCGATCAGCCAGTGGATCGTAGAGGCGCATGGGGGAACGATCAGTGTCACGAGTGAACCCGGCCAGGGAACGACCTTCACCGTTACCCTCCCGATTCTGAACCCGGGAATGCATCCCTACCTCACCACACGATCGGTCCGTGCCTAACCAGGGCTTGGCGTACCGATTCGCTCTCAGCGCCCAACATCTCGTACCGGATCGCGTGTTGTTTGGGAATCCGCGTGACGGGACATGGGTCCACGCCAACTTCTCTTCAACTCACCCGGACGCAAAGGAATCCATCTGATCTGAACGTTTCGTCACGCGGGAGTTGTCGTTTTACCAGCGCGTGCGCGACGAACGTGAAAATTCCTTCAGCTTCGGTTCACTGCTACTTCATCCACGACCCCGACAATATGAATCGAGGCTTGGAAGTGCCAGGGCCTCAGCAGGCACAGAAAGGGAGTGACGCCCAATGCTCAGCACGTTCGCGGCAAGTAACCGATCACTACAGCACGAGTTAATTCGCCGCGAACACCCGAACCTGGCGCCCGCGCAGACCACCTGGTGGTCAAACGAACGCAGTCGAAACACTGAAGGAGATATTTCCGTGATCAAGCGGCTTCTCTATGGAAGTGGCGCCGCCGGCGCTCTTGCCGCGGCCTACCTTCTTGGCAGCCTTACCGTGGGTGGCGCGTTTGCCGCCTCGCCTACTCCAACTTCGTCAATCGCACCAGCTGTCAGCCAGTCGGCGTCAATGGGTAGCCAGGCTACGCCGGGCACGGCGAGCAGGTCAACCTCAACCGCGGCTGGAACGACGGATCAGGGAACGAACACAGCCGGGGCGAACTCTCAGGACGTGCAGCCAAGCTACACGAGCTCCGTCACGACGCCTCAGGATCAGAGTGGGCAGAGCGAAGCCAGCGAGGATGCCGCGCTCCAGAGCAAGGCAAAGATCACCGCGGATCAGGCAAAAGCGGCGGCACTCGGCAAGTTTGCTGGCGCGACCGTGTGGTCGGTTCAGGTTGAGAACGAAAACGGCAACGTTGTCTATGGCGTTGAACTCACGGATTCGACGGGCAAGGCCCAGGACGTGAAGGTTGACGCGGGCAACGGCACGGTTCTTCAGGTCGAAGCCGGCGGAGCTGACAACACCGGCGCGGGCGAAAGCGACGGGGGACAGAAAGCCGCCGAGTCCAACGGCTAGGCCACCAACGTCGTCGGAGTAACCGCATCGCGTGTCACGGGGTGAAGGCTGCTGGCTTTCACCCCTTTCTTGCTGAGTCTGGTGCCTAGCCTGATGGTCGGCGAGGTCGTTTCCGCGCCGACCTGCCTTCGGTTCGGCCCATGGATGAACCAGACCCATGGCCCGGTGGAATCGGCGCCGGCAATCTGCTGGCCGTTGCCGCGTGCCCAAACTTGACAACATTCAAGCGCCGTGGGCTAAGATCTGAAGAAGGACGATGTTCATCTCGGCGACATCTCACCAACCCACCAAGAAGGAGCGTCACGTGGATCACGGCTGGAACTGGCAGATCGCCCAGGCAATCAACGGGCTGAGTGGCCACGTTGCAGCGGTCGATGCCCTGATGCGTGTTGCCGCATCCGACCTGATTTTCCTGCTCATCCTCGGCGCGGCCCTCTGGTGGCTCTTGACGCCGGCCGATGACATCGGAAAGACGGCCGCGCTCGCGGCAGGCGTGGCCGTCTTCGCTGGACAGGTGGTCAACCTCGCGATTGGCCATTTTATTGACATCCCGCGACCGTTCATCGCCCATCCCCAGCAGGTGCGCCTGCTCGTCCAGGCCGCGCACGACTCGTCGTTCCCCAGCGATCACGCGACCGCGGCGTTCAGCGTCGCGGCGACCGCGCTGCTTCGGACACTGCCAGGGCGCTGGCTCTTTCTGGCCGCGGCTCTCCTGATCGCTCTCGCGCGGGTCTACGTCGGCGCGCATTACCCGCTGGACGTCATCGTCGGTGCTGCTCTCGGGACATTCTGGGCGATCACTCTCCTCATTCTGGAGCCCCGTCTCCAGGTCCCCTACCACCGGGTGATCGCGGTCGCCCGCCGATTGCGCCTGGCGTAGGAGGGAGAATGGCAGGAATGGTCGGCATTTCCTATCGCACCTCTGCTCCGGCGACCGCCATTGCCACGGTGCTTTGGGCCCTCTTCTATTTCTGCCTCGGGCTGGTCCGCCAGTAGCCGAGTCGCCATCTGCTCGCCCTGCTCACCGACGACCTCGACGATCTGGTCTCCCTGCCGGCGCTCGCGGTTGTTCTCGTGGTGGCTCTGGGAGGGACGGCCGGTTGGCACCGGCTTCGTCGGACGGTGCCCGCGGTGGATCTCGCTGGTCCCGCCGCGCCCCCTGACGGATAGCTCCCACGGCCAATCCCGGTTCGAGCGGGAGGATGGCCACCTGCCTTTTGCACCCGGCCATCTCCCGCACACGGATCGGCTGCACAAAACGCCTCCCCGCGGGACTCTACACGCCCCGGGGAACGCTGAGAGATGGGTGCGTACGACCGGCCTGCTGCAGATCTTGGGCAGACGAGCGTCGTGCGAGAAAATTGACACCGGTTCCCGGAGGACACATACTCCTAAGGAAGACGTGGTAGCGACGTGCTAGTCATCTCACCAGAATGCCGGACCCATCAAACTCTCCCAATGCGCATCGACATCGTGTGCGGTGCGTTGACACCGGTAGGCCAAGCTTCTCCCTCGGACCCCCGGTGGGTTCTCCACGAAGCAGTTCATGGTCGCGCCATTACGGCTTAAGAGGAACCCACTGGAGACATTGCTTTGATGAGCGTTCAACAACTCCTCACGCAGGGGCTTACCCGGCGCATCTTCCGCAAGGTGCCCGAGATCACGGTCATCTTCTGGATCATCAAACTGCTGAGCACGGCGATGGGTGAAGCGACCTCGGACTATCTGGTCTTTCAGATCAATC
>JAJPKB010000549.1 GCA_021323915.1 Chloroflexota bacterium
CGGCGCAAGACGTCGATTCCGCGCATGACGTGATCGAAGGTGCCGCGACCGCTTCGGTAGGTACGCCGACGGTTGTGGATCTCCGGGGGACCATCCAGACTCACGCCGACCAGGAAGTTGTAGGTTTTGAGGAATGTGCCCCAGGCGTCGTCGAGGAGCACGCCGTTGGTTTGGAGGGCGTTGGAGATGACGGTGCCGGGCCGGGCGTACCGCGCTTCCAGAGCAACCACCTTCTCGAAGAACGATAGACCCGCGAGGGTTGGCTCACCTCCCTGCCAGCTCAGGCTCGCGATCCGGGCATCCGAGACGTACTCCATGTACTGCTCCATGAAGCGCTCGAGCATCTCCGGCGCGATGCGCCGCCGCACCCGGGTGCCTTCCAGCGACTCCCGATAGTAGCAGTACTGGCAATCCAGGTTACAGTCGGTCGAAACGGTCTTGAACATGACACCGACAGCGGGCACTCTTCCCCCAATCAAAGCCGCGCTCACGGCATCTCAGTATACCCGTTTTTAGAGCGCTAAGCGATCCGGTGAAACCAACGAGCGGCCAGCCTCCTCTCCCCCTGGGAGACGGTTGGGGTAAGGGTCCGGGCGGATCCGTGTCGCGCTGCGGTCTCAGACCCTCGCCCTCTCCCAGAGAGAAAAACAGGCCCAGTCGCTAGCTCGATCATGATGCCCACCGCTTCCTAGGCGCCAGGGAGAGGATCCTTGACATCGCACCAGGCGGTCGAGTATCGTTTCGCCGAGCGTGAAAAGCTTTTCCTTCGGACCGTCGCGCCGATGAGCAGGGTTCCCGCGGCACTCTGGAACGCACGAGGAGGCTAACGTTGAGTGATCACTCTGACCGGACACCACCCGAGACGCCCGACGAAAACGAGCGCATCTCGGCAGTTATCACGCCCGGACGTCCAGCCGCGTCAAGAACACGATCGGTACAAACGGTCCTCGACGCCTTCGAGTACGACGGAGTGCGGCTCTTGCCGAGCAGGTTTCAGGAGCAGGTCGCGCTGGCGCGGGACGTTTACGGCGGGATTCCCAACGACGATCTTTTGAAAGGCTTCCGCCGCGAGGCCGGCCTGCCGGCCCCCGGAAACGACATGCGTGGCTGGTGCACCCGCACCTGCGCCGGTATCTTCGGCCAGCTTCTCAGCGGCATGGCGCGCCTGGGCAAAGCCACCGGCGACCGAGCCCTCCACGATAAGGCGTTGGCCCTTTTCGAGGGATGGACGAACACCCTCGACTCCAGTGGGAACGCCCGGATGACGGTTTACGCCTGGGAGAAGCTCGTCTGCGGACTGGTCGACCTCAGGCTGTACGCCGACCATCCCGAGGCGATGCTGGTGCTGGCGCGAACGCTGGAATGGGCGGCGCGCACCTTCGATCGCTCGCGGTGCCTGGCCGACGACTACGACTTCTGGGGGGCCGGTCCCGGTGGCACGTCCGAGTGGTACACGCTGCCGGAAAACCTTTACCGCGCCTACCTGATCGGCGGCGACCCGGCTTTCCGCGATTTCGCCGACGTCTGGCGATACGAAGAGTACTGGCGTCAGTTCGCCGAGACGTCCGAGATCCGGCCGGTGGTCACGGCGCACGCCTACAGCCACGTCAACACGTTCAGCAGCGCCGCGATGGCCTACGCGGTCAGCGGCGACCAACGCTATCTACGCAGCTGCGTCAACGCCTACGATTTCCTCCAGCGAACTCAGTGCTACGCGACCGGGGGATACGGACCGGACGAGCGCCTGATGCCGCCGGACGGAAGTCTGGGGAGGTCCCTCGAGCTCTACGCCGGACACGCCGAGATTCCCTGTGGAACGTGGGCGGCGTTCAAGCTGTCGCGCTACTTGATGAGCTTCACCGGCGAAGCCCGCTTCGGAGACTGGATCGAGACGCTCCTTTATAACGGCATCGGCGCCGCGCTGCCCACCCAGCCGGACGGCAAGACGTACTATTACGGCGATTATCGACTTTCGAGCGGCCTCAAGCAATTCTACTGGCACGAATGGCCGTGCTGCTCTGGAACCTACCTCCAGACCGTCGCCGACTACCACAACGTCATCTACTTCCGCGATGCGCAGGGCCTCGCGGTCAACCTGTTCGTGCCCTCCGAAGTGACCTGGGAGCACCAGGGACAGACGGTGACCGTCCGGCAGGAGACCGAGTATCCGGAAGCCGAAACCAGCGAGTTAGCGCTGCGCCTGGTGCGACCGATCCGCTTCCGACTCCGGATCCGGGTGCCCGGCTGGTCGAATGGCCTGGCCGTCAAGCTAAACGGATCGTCGCTGGCGGTGAACGGCGAGCCCGGCGGCTGGGTTTCCCTCGAGCGCGAGTGGCAGCCGGGCGATCGGCTCGCGGTCAGAATCCCGATGCAGCCGCGGATGGTTCCGGTCGATCCGTTTCACCCGAACCGCGTTGCGATCGTCTTCGGACCGGTCGTGCTGGGACAGGACGAGGCGTGCTGCCGTCGCCCGTTCGCGCTGTCGGACCGTGCCGATTTCTCTCGTCGACTCGTCCACGAGGGGCCGGGGATCCGCTTTCGCATCGTGGATACCATGCCCGAGCGACACACCCGCTTTTTGCAGCCGTTCTATACCTTCCCACGGGATTGGCCGTACTGGGTCTACTTCGACCTCGACGCCCCGCCGCTGTATTAGGGAAAGAGTCGAATCAGGACGGGCGGGCGTACCGAGCGAGGGCACCCAGGGGAATCGGCCGGACCGGCGGTCGGGGCGTGAACGTCGGGAGCGCGTCGATCGAGCGGCCGGTCCGTCGCGCCACGATCGCGGCGATCGGTCGCGCGCAGTTCCGTCCCTGACACCGCCCCATGCCCGCCCGGGTCAGGGCCTTGACCGTGTTCGGATCGTCGCTCTCGTCGACCGCCGCCTGGATGGCCGCCGCGGTCACCTTCTCGCAGCGACAGATGATCGTGTCGGGCGTGGCCAGCTCGTCGATGCCCGGCCCCACCGGGAAGGCCGCCGCGTCGGCCGATTGCAGCTGCCTGAATGCGCGCAGCCGGCGCCGGATCGGCGCGGCGCGCCGTTCGGCCTCCGCGCGTCCGAGCTGACCGCCGGCGAGGGCGGCGGCGATGCCGGCCAGCCGTCCCTCCGCGAAGGCGGCGACGGCTCCGGTGGCTCCGCCGGCACCGCCGGCGACCAGCACGCCGGGAACGGTTGTCCGCAGCCACTCGTCGCGTCGCGGAACCTCGCCGCCAAGCTCCGGATCCCAGACGTGCGCGCAGCCGGCGAGACGGCTCAGCGCGCTCGCCGGCACCTCCCCGTACGCCAGGCAGACCGCGTCGACGTCGATCGCTTCTTCCGCGTCGGGCAGGGGATGCCACGCGGAATCGACCGGCGCGATCACCGCGTGTTCCACGCGCTCCGATCCGGTGGCGCCAACGATCAGGTATCCCCAGCGCACCGGGATCCGCTCACGATGGAGATAGGCCAGGGCGGTGGCGCATCCGGGAAGCCGGTCGACGTCGTCGGTCGCCGCCTCGGGCCGACCGAGCAGATTCGCGGTGTTTCGAGACGGGAGGGTTTGGAGCACCATGGCGACGGAAGCGCCTGCCGCGACGAGATTGGCGGCGACCTTGAACACGTGGGAGCCGCTGCCGGCCACCAGAGTCCGCCGCTCCGGTCGGCGTCCGTCCGACCTGAACCGCGACAGCGCGTCATTCGCGCCGACGACGCCGTCCAGCGTCCAGCCGGGGAAGATCACCGGACGGTCGTGGGCGCCGGTCGCCAGGATGATCTGTCTCGCCTCGACGACGCCGATGCCGCCCTCCGGATGCCAGAGAACGACTTCGCGATCCCAGATGCCCCAGGCGACGGTGTCGGTTCGGACCTCGGCGCCGCGCTTCCCGAGCGCGGCGGAGAGTCTGCCCGGCGCCGCGTCATCGCCACCGATCCGCTCGCTTCGCCACGCGTGAATTGGCTCGCCGAGCTGACCGCCTGATCCGGGGCGTTCGTCGACCAGGAGAGTCTCCACGCCCACCCGTCGCGCCTCGAGCGCGGCGGCGATTCCCGCCGGCCCGCCTCCGACGATCACCAGCTCCCGGACGTCGCGCGCCTTCACCTTTCGATCGTCTTCTTGAGCGCGGCGAGGTCGAGCCGTCCCCGGCTGCCGAGGTATGCCTCGATGACTTCGCGATCGTTCAGCAGCTGCTCGCCGGTGCCGTGCATGCGGTTCTGTCCCATGTCCAGCACGTAACCGTAGTCGGATAGCGCCAGGCACTGGCGTGCCTTCTGCTCGACCATCAGGACCGAGACGCCCTCGACGTTGATCGCCTTGACCCGCGCGAACACCTCGTCGACCATCGCCGGGGCCAGGCCCGCGGACGGCTCGTCGAGGATGAGGAGGCGCGGATCCGAGATCAGCGCCCGCGCGATTCCGAGCATCTGCCGCTGGCCCCCGGAAAGAGTTGCCGCCCGCTTGCCCAGCGCGATCTTCAGGGCTGGGAAAGTGGCGAGAACCCGCTCGAGCTGGTGCTCGAACTTACCGTGGTTGATGAACGCGCCAATCTCCAGGTTCTCCCGCACCGACATGTCCGGGAAGACGTTGGCGAGCTGAGGCACCATGTTCAGCCCGAGCCTGGTGATGGCGTGCGGGGGCAGGCCGGCCAGGCCGCGCCGCTGGCCGTCGCGGTCGCGAAAAACGACCTCGCCGCGGCGAACGCCGACCAGCCCGTAAATCGTCTTCAAGAGCGTCGACTTCCCGCAGCCGTTCGGCCCGATGATCGCGACGATCGCGCCGGTGGGGACGTCGATGGAAACGCCATGGAGAACGTTTTCCTCGGAGTAGCCCGCCTCCAGACCTCGCACCGAGAGGATCGTGTCCGGTGACTCGCTCATGGCTCCGCCCGGACGGCAGTGTCGCCGGCTGCTCCCTCGCCATGCCGGCCGAGGTAGGCCTCGATCACGCGCTCGTTCCCCTGGATCTCGGCGGGAAGTCCCTCCGCGATCACCCGGCCTTCGTCCATCACCACGATCCGGTCGCAGATCGCCATCACCGCCTCCATGTCGTGCTCGATGATGCAAAACGTGGTACCGCGCCGGGTGCGGAGATCCAGGACGTGCTCCAGGAGCTGAAGCGCGAGCGGTGGCGCGACGCCGGCCATCGGTTCGTCGAGCAGGACCATGCGGGGCTCGGTCATCAGCGCCCGGCCGAACTCGAGGAGCTTACGCTGGCCGCCCGAGAGGGTGCCGGCGTAGTCGTCGGCGAGGCGGATCAAACGGATCAGTTTCAAGATCTCGATGGCCTGGTCCCGGACCTCCCGCTCGCGCCGGGCGACCAGTCGGGGCGCGAACAGCGATGCTCCCAGCACTTCGCCCGGCTGGTGCCGACCGGCGAGCATGACGTTTTCCAGGACGGTCATGCGCGTCAGCACCCGCGGAATCTGGAACGTGCGGACGAGGCCGGCCCGGGCCACGACGTGGGCGGGGCGTCGGTCGATCCGACGCCCGTCGAAGGAGATCGTCCCGCGATCGGCGCGGAGAAAGCCGGAGGCCAGGTTGAACACGGTCGTCTTGCCGGCGCCGTTCGGACCGATCAGGCCGGTGATCGAGCCACGACCGACGTCGAA
>JAJPKB010000221.1 GCA_021323915.1 Chloroflexota bacterium
GCGCGAGCCTGCCCTACAGCCAGGCCAATCCGCCGCCGCTGGTGCTGGTAGAGAGGCGGAGCGTCCGCTGCCCCTGCTGATCGACGAGGTAGAGGCCGATCTCTCCGGCGAAGGCGATCCAGGCGTCGTCGGGCGACCAGACCGGGATCGGCGAGTCCTCCTGGACGTGGGTCAGTCGGCGCGGGCCGGCTCCGTCCGGTTGGACCGTCCAGATCTCCCAGGGAATGCCGTGCGCCTCGGCGATCGCCGGGCGAAACGGTCCCTGATCGTCCGGCTCGCGCGACGCCTTCGCCGGAGCGGCGGGCGGACCGCCAAACGCGCCGAAGGCGATCCGCCCGCTGTCGTGTGCGAAATGGGGAGCGCGTACGTACGTGTACTTCTGACCGGCCAGAATGTCTCGCGCCCCGGTACCGTCGGCCCGTCCGACCCAGAGCTTCGTCGGCGAGCCCTGCTGGTCCACCGTCAGATAGGCGAGAAACTTTCCGTCGGGAGACACCGCGGGACTCTGGGCGTTGGCGACGACGGTGACCGGGGCGGAGCCATCCAGGGACACTCTCACCACGTCGATCTGGACTCCCTGGTATTTCCCGTTCGCGTAAACCGTCGTCCGCCGCGTCGCCAGAATCGACTTTCCGTCCGCGCTCCAGCACGGCTCCTCGAAGCTCGTCCCGGGCCGCGGATGCGCCCGAACGAGCCTCGCGTTTCCGCCGTCGGCGTCCATCACCATCAGGTCGCTACCGCCGAGGTCGTTCTGGTCCTTGGGCAGCACGTAGAACGTGTAGGCGACCTGCTTGCCATCCGGCGAGAGCGCGGGCGAGGCCGCGAACGAGCCGCTTGGGAAATGGGTGAGCGCGGTCGCGTGGAGCGTGGCGAGGTCGAAGACCGAGAAGTTGCCATTCTGGGCGATCAGCAGCTTCCCCTGAACCGGCGACGCCGTCGCGGTGGGAAGATTGATTGGCGCGATGATCGTCGGAGCAGGGGGCGGCCCGGCGGAACAACCGGCCGCGACCAGCGCGCCGACGAGCGAAAGGCAGATCCGGCGACGGGATGGACGTCTTGGGGGGAGATCCGGCACGGCGGGGGGTCGGCTCCCGGTGCCGAGGTGCTGCTGATCGTTCACGGTTCGTCTATTATAACCTGGCCGACGCGCACCGGGGGATTTTCATACGCCCTGCCCAAAAAGCGGGATCTTCATAAGCTCTGCCTTAAAAGGCAGGAGCAGGGACGCGGGCTCAAGCCCCGATCACCCGATCCGCCGCGTCGATATGCCGTCGACGACGGCCGGTTCCTCGCTCCCGACGACATGGCGCATGGTACGCCTGACCGCGCCGGGCGGAGTTGCATCGTGGAATCCAGCTTTCTCGAAGGTAGACGCGAGGCCCATGAACCTGTAGCCGTGGGCGCCTGGCTCGACCGGGTATCCGTCGACGACCTGCGCTCCGCGCTCGACGGCATGCCGGACCGCCGCCCGCAACAAATCCTGGCTGACCTGCCGACCGCGGACGGTGCGATCGACGAAAAAGCATACGACGGACCAGATTATCGCGTCGTCGATGCGCTTCAGCGTTTTCGAACGCTCGAGAGCGAGGTACGTCTCACGCGGCGCGACCGAGCACCAGCCGACCGGCCTGCCATCGAGGCAGGCGATGATACCGGTCGGCGTACCGCCGTCGACCAGTCGTTGGAGCGCCGCCCGTCGGCCATTGGCGCCGAGCTTTTGAAATTCGGCGCTCGACGCGCGCCAACGCATGCACCAGCAATACCCCGGATTGCCGTGGTGTTCGAAAAGCCGGACGAGATCGTCCCATCGCTCGGTTGTCACCGGTCGGCATTCCAGGCCCTCGACATTGGGTTCAGCCATTCGGACATGCCCTTCCGACGCCGGTGTCCGCGCTTGCGCGGTCCATCCTCGAGCCCATGCCGCTCCCCCGGGGAGAAATTGCGTTCTATAGTATCATCTCTCCGATTCGCCGGGACGCCACGGAAGGCGACCGAGCCGAGCGCGCGCAGGAGGAATCGACGGTGCACGAAGATCCACTGACTCACGCGGCGCTGGAGAAGAGCCGCGTTTACGATCTGGGACAGCCGCTGTTTCCCGGAATGCCGATGTCCGCGTTTCATCCGCCCTACATCTTCACCCTGATGGTCCGCCACGGCGACGTCGTTCTTCCCGACGGCTGCGGCGCGTCGAACGAGCTGATCGTGATCAACGGACACACCGGCACCCACCTCGACGCCATCGGCCACGTCGCCGAAAACGGCATAGTTCACGGCGAGCGGCCCGCCCGCGAGCTTCAGCAGGGACGCCGCGGGCTCAAGGAGCTCGGGGTCGAGACGGTGGCGCCGATCGTCGCCCGAGGGGTGATGCTGGACGTTCCCGGATTCCGTGGCGTGCCGCGCCTACCGGGCGGGTCGCCGGTCACCGGGGTCGAGCTTGCCGCCATTGCCGAGCATCAGGAGGTAGACGTTCGGGCCGGCGATGTCGTCCTCATCCGAACCGGCTGGATTCAGCTCTGGGACGATCCGCCCGCCTACCGCGGCGATACGACCGGCGAGCCGGGACCGGACGCGAGCGCGGCGGAATGGCTGGCCGCGCGCAGGGTTCGGGCGTGCGGGAGCGACACGATCGCCTTCGAGGCGCGAGCGGTCGGGCAATCCGCCCTGGCGGCGCACGCCGTCTTGATCGCGCGTCACGGCATCCACATTCTGGAGATGGTGAACCTGGAGGAGCTGGCGCGCGATCGGATCTACCGCTTCCTCTTCGTCGCCTCGCCGCTGAAGCTGGTCGGCGCGACCGGCTCGCCGGTCCGGCCGCTCGCGATCGTCGGCAGCTAGAGCGAACAGCCAAAACGACGAGTTGACGAACGCCCAATCCCCTCTCCCAGAGGGAGAGGGAGAAGTGCGCTTGACCGCTGGCTTTGTCAACCCCGCCTTCGCGTTTGGGAAGATCCAGCGTTCCCTTTGTGGCCGCGGCAGCCCGGCAAGCCCGTTCGGCATTGCCAATTTGGCGGCGAAAGTGTACGGTAAGCGCCGGGGTCAAACGAGGAGGATGACGAATGGCCAAACCCGAGCTCGCTCTGCAAATGTATACGCTTCGCGAAGACGCCCGCGCGGATTTCGCCGGCACGCTGCGAAAGGTCGCGCGGATCGGCTATCCCGCCGTTCAGCTGGCCGGCTACGGCGGGTTATCCAGCAGCGCGCTCGAGGCACTTCTGGACGGCTTCGGGCTTCGCGTCGCCGGATCGCACGTCGACCTGGGGACGCTGGAGGGCTCGCTCGACGCCGAGATCGAATACAATCTCGCGATCGGCAACCGCGATCTGATCTGTCCGGTCGCGCCGAGGGAGCTTCGCGCCAGCGCCGACGGATACCAGACCCTAGCCGAAAAGCTCAACCTGATCGGCGAGCGCTGTCGCCAGGCGGGCGTGCGCTTCTCCTACCACGATCACAACTTCGAGTTCGATCGTTTCGACGGGACAACCGGCATGGATATTCTGCTGACCCGAACCGATCCCGGCCTGGTCTTCTGGGAGCCGGACGTCTACTGGATCGCCTTCGCGAAGGAAGACCCGGCGGCGTGGATCCGTCGCTACCCCGGCCGCTGCCCGATTATCCACCTCAAGGACATGACCGCCGGCGATGCTCCGACCTTCGCCGAGGTTGGCGAGGGCGTCCTGGACTTTCGGCCGATTTTCGAGGCGACCGCCGACGCCGAATGGTACGTCGTCGAGCAGGACACCTGCGCCCGTCCGCCGATCGAGAGCGCCGCGTTGAGCCTGAAGCACCTTCGCGAGTGGGGAAAGTGAGCGATGAACGACGAGGAGCGCTACCTTTTCGACCTCATGGGCTACATCGTGATCGACGACGTACTGAGCCAGAGCGAGCTTCGTGAGCTAAACGCGCTCATCGACCGACGGAGTCCCTGGGAGCAGTACGAGCGAGAGCACCGGGGGTCCACCGTCGGCCCGAACAACCTGCACGTCGGACCGCTCCACGAGTGGGAAGAGCCGTTTCGGCGCTTGATTGACTCCCCGAAGCTGCTGCCGTACCTGGTGGAGATCATCGGACCGAAGTTTCGCTTCGACCATGGCTACGCGATCTTCATGAAGAAAGGCGGATCGCAGCATCGCCTCCACGGCGGAAACACGCCGTACGATCCGGCCCAGTACTACCACTGGCGCAACGAGCGCATGTACAATGGCCTGATCGTCGTCTCGTATGCCCTGGGCGACGTCAACCCGGGCGACGGCGGATTCGCGGCGATTCCCGGGTCGCACAAGAGCAACTTGCCCTGCCCGAGCTATTTCAAGACCTTCGAGAAGACCGGTCCCTGGCTGCAGCAGGTTCCCCAGAAGGCCGGCTCGGCGATCATCTTCACCGAGGCGCTCACCCACGGCACCTGGCCGTGGACGGCCGACACCGAGCGGCGCTCGCTGCTCTACAAGTACAGCCCGGGGCACATGTCGTGGGCCACGAAATACCCGACGCCGGACGACGTGGCAGCTGCCGACTGGTCAGCAGCTGCCCGCCGCATTCTCGAGCCGCCCCATGTCCAGGAGCGGGCGAGGGTGATCGACGAGACCGGCTGAGTATTCAAGGCCGTCGGGTACGTCTTTTGCGAGAGTATCGCCAGCACCCGCCGTCACGGCGGCTCGGCAGGCTTCTTGGCGATGCTTTCGCGCCGCAAGGCTCTCGCGCTCATTCTCGGCAACCTGGGCGCTTCGCTGCTCGTCAGCGCATGTTCGGTCGCGGCCCGGCTCGCGCCCGCGCCGAGTCCCATCGCGCCGTCGTCCGCGGGCGGACCGGCTCCGGCCGCGACGGTCGCGACTCCCCGCATTCGTCCGGTCGAGCTGCCGGCCGTGCCGCGCGCCCGCACCTTCGTCTCGGTCGGCGTCGGGGGCGAAGCTTTCGGACAGTTCAACGACGTCGAGCTCCAGAACCCATTCCTGCCCGGGATCACCCGCAGCGGCTATCAGGTGGTCATGGAGCCGCTTTTCTACTACAACCCGTACCACACCGCCAGCGTGTGCGGTCCCGCGAGCGTTCCGGTGTGTAACAACGGCGAGATACCCTGGCTCGCCACCAACTATTCCTACAACGCCGACTTTACGAAGGTGATCGTCAACCTGCGCCAGGGGGTGCTCTGGAGCGACGGCACGCCCTTCACGTCGCACGACGTCGTCTTCACCGTCGACATGCTTCGGAACAACGCGCCGGACCTGCGCTGGTCAATCGACATGAGTCAATGGGTGCGAGACGTCGTCGCGCTCGACGACTTCACCGTGGCGTTCACCTTGACCCGACCGAACCCACGGTTCATCTTCAGCTACTTCATGTTCCGCGAGGA
>JAJPKB010000067.1 GCA_021323915.1 Chloroflexota bacterium
CGGCGCTCACCGCCGAGCTGGCCGAGCGAGGCATCGCGCTCGCGGCGGAGTCGATCCCGGCCACGCTGCTCGAATGGTCGGACGACGACGCCACGGCGGGGCTCGAAGCCCAGCTTCTGAACGCGCTGCGCGATCCGTCCGTCCTCTTCGGAAAGGATCTGGGCGGCCTGCTCGCCGGCGGGCCGCGTCCATCTCCCTCTCGAGCCAGGCCACGGCGGTGAGCCGGCGCTCGCTCGACGGTCCGTTCCACACCGAGCGCTGCTATCTCCCGCCGCCCGCGCTTCTTCGCGAGGGCATCGCCCAGCTCAACCGGGGCGAGTACTTCGCGCAGCACGAGACGCTCGAGATCCTCTGGCGGGCGGAGACCGACGACGTTCGTTACCTCTACCAGGGCATCCTGCTGATCGGGGTGGGAATGTATCACCTCACCCGGCGAGCCAACTACCGGGGCGCGGTGGCCAAGCTCGAGACCGGCCTGCGGCTGCTCCGGTGGTTCCGGCCGTCCTGTCAGGGCGTCGACGTGGACGCGCTGATCGAGTCGGCCGCTCGGGTCCATGACGCCCTCGTCGCGCTCGGCCCCGCGCGCCTCGCCGAGCTTGACCCGACGCTGGCGCCGCGGGTCATCCTTCGCGAACCGGAGTAGGCCAGAGGCAGGTCGGAGGGGCGAGCACGATGGTGTCGTGCGCCCTCGCGAATGAGCGCTCGTAAGTCTGATTATGATGCAATGTTACTCTATGGTGCCAGAGCTCGGAACGGTTCAGATATTCGTCGCCAAAGCCGAAGAGAGCTTAGCCGGCAGGGGGCGGAAACAGATGCGTACCGAACACGATCTCAATCTGGATCGACCGATGGAACGCGCGATCGAGCAACTCAAGGCCGCGATTACCGAGCAGTACCCACAGGCCGCCTTCGTGATTGTCCGTGGCGAAGACCCCGAAGGGATCTATCTGAAGACCATCGTCGATCTGGAAGACGTAGACCAGGTTGTCGATAGTATTCTGGACAAGTTGTATGAACTTCAAGTCGAGCGAGCCCTTCCGATTTACGTTGTCCCGTTGCAGCCCATTGATCGGGTGCTGAAAGAGTTGTCCCGACCCCGGCAACGGTCGCGCCCGCGGATCGACTGGCAAGCCCTGCCGTCCCCGGCGCGACCCTGAGCGAGTACGAGTAACACGGATTTCGCCGGTAGGCTCATCCGGAGCCCCGTGCCCTCGCCCGCGCGAGAGTGTAGAGCGGTTCCGGCTGCCGTTGACTGGCCTGGCTGATGGGCGCTCGACCGGTTTATCGGGCGTCTACTCTTCGAGACCTGGAACTGCTTTAGAATCCCAACGCCAGCGCGACGACACCGCTGAGGATGCCAAGGATGACCAGCGCGGCCACGCTGAAGGCGAGAGCGCGCTTCGGAAAAGCCGACCAGACCATCGCGACCGAAGGAACGCTGAGCGGAGCCAGCGTCATCAAAAGCGCGCCGGCCGGCCCCACGCCCAGGCCGTAGCCAAGCATCGACTGAACGATGGGGATCTCGCCGGCCGTCGGAATGACGAAGAGTGTGCCGGCGACCGCCAGGAGAACGATCCAGACCAGGTCGTTTCCACCGGCCAGGCTCGCCGCGGGGAAGAGCCAGGCGCGCGCCGCGCCGAGGAGCACGACCATGATCAGGTATTCCGGTAGCAGGCCGATCATCAGTCGTCCCAGGTTCTGGAACCAACGGGCGACAATCGAGCCGGCCGGCGCGCCGGCCGGTGCCGCCAGCGCCGCCAGCCCGGCCTCGTCGACCTGTTCCGCGGCAAACCAGCGCGACGCGACGGAAGAAACGCCGAAGACGATTAGCACACCGACGACCAGGCGCAGGAGCGCCCACTTCCAGGAAAGCGCGAAGAGAATGAAGACCAGGGTCGCCGGGTTCAGGGTTGGGTTGCCGAGCCAGAACGCCAGGCCGGCGCCGACCGAAACGCCGTTCGTACGCAATCCCACCACCACGGGTGAGGCGCAGCACGTTCACATCATGCCCGGTAGGGCAAGCACACCTCCGAGCGCCGTCGAGCGGAAGGCTCGCGTCCCCAGGAGGCGCGCGAGCCAGTCGCGGGGTAAGAGCGTCTCAATCGTGGTCGCCAGGAGAAGACCGAGAACCAGCGCCTGCCAGATGGCCTTGAAGTAGACCGAAAGGTAATCCAGGGCGGCGGCAGCCGAAGGCGCCGGCGCGACTCGCGCCTGACCGGTCACGATCGAGGCGCCCAGGGAGTGTTTTGCCGCGACGAGGAATGACTTCTGGTAGTAAGGGCCCCACTTAACGAGGTACAATCCTCCCACGGCCAGGATCAGGAGAATCGCCAGTCCGATCGCGTACTGACGACGACCCGATTCGGCCGAGAGGGGAATACCCGGATCAAGCAATTGCTCGACCTCCTGGAAGGAAGCTCACCGTCTACTATTATACCGTACAAGTATATCGACGAAACAGGTTATGCTAAAGTAGCATATTGGCGCCGTTGGGTGCGACGCGGGGCTGACAAAGGGACCGATCGCGATGGACTTTGATCAACTGCGCAGCTTTGTCGCGTTGGTGCGGGCGGGGAGCTTTTCTGGCGCCGCCCGCGAGCGTGGATTGTCTCAACCGGGGCTCAGTCGTCAGATTCAGCGCCTCGAAAGGGAGCTCGGGACGCCGCTTTTCGACCGTCACGCCCTCGTGCCGCGCTTAACCACGGCCGGCGAGCGCTTTCTCGTCTACGCCGAAGCCACCCTCGCCGGGTACAGCGGCGTCCTGGCGTCGCTGCGCGACCCGACCATGCTCGAGGGTGATTTGCGGATCATTGCCAGCACGACGCCCGGCGCCTATCTCGTTCCCCGGCTCGTCGCGCGCTTTCACGATCGCTACCCGGGCGTTCGCCCGGAGATTGCCATCGCCGATTCCGCGGCGGTCCTGGCCGCTGTCTCGGCGGGGCAATGGGATCTGGGCTTTGTCGGAGGGGTTGTGAACGGAGAGTCGCTGCGCGCGCAGGTGGTCGCCGAGGACGAGATCGTTCTTGCCGTGCCAGCCAACCATCGGCTTGCTCAGGAGGGAACGGTTTCTCTCGCTCAGCTGGCGAGCCTTCCCTTCCTGGAGCGGGAAGAAGGGTCGGGCACGGTGCAGAGCTTGCAACGCGCCCTTGCGCGTCAGCACCTCAGCCTGCCTGGGCGGAGGGTCGTCATGGTGTTGAGCAGTTGCCAGGCGATCGTCACGGCCGTTCGTCAGGGGCTGGGGGTGGGCTTCGTCTCGACCCTGGCGCTCTCGGAATCGGGTGGCGATGTCGTCGGAGTGCGTCTCGCCGAGATTTCGACGCGTCGCCGTCTCTCCCTCGTTTATCCAGCCGGGCGAACGCTCACCGCGGTTCCCGCCGCTTTTGTCCAGGCGATCGAAGCGGGCCTCGCCCGCGGCGAGTAATACGAATTTCGCTGGTGTGCTCCCGATAACCG
>JAJPKB010000431.1 GCA_021323915.1 Chloroflexota bacterium
CGTTCCGAGCGCCCGTCGCTGGTTTTGCTCGACCTGGAGCTGCCGGGGCTATCCGGCGAGGCGATCGCCAACCGGCTGCGTGCGATGTACGGCCCGTCGCTGCCGATCGTGGTGGTGAGCGCATCGATCGACGCGGCGGCAGTGGCGAAACGAATCGGCGCGCTCGCCTGCCTGATCAAGCCGTTCGAGTTGGACGACCTGCTCGGCGCCGTCCACCGGGCGCTGCGGTGCAGGCGCCCGGGCTAGCCTCGCGCCGACAGGGTCACGCTCGATGGGCGGAAGGCGTCGTGAAAGATGGTGTTGAGGGCGACGACGCCGGCTTTCGCCCGACCAAACGGCTCGCCGGTGTTCGGGTTCGCATCCCAGCGCGGGAAACAGCTACTGGTCACCGCGACCCGGATTCGATGCCCGGCGCGGAAGAGATTGCTCGTCGACCAGCAGTCGACCGCGAACGTCTCGACCTGGTGCGGCGTCAGCAGCTCCGGCCGCTCGAGGGAGCGCCGGTAGCGGGCGCGGAGAATTCCGTCCGCCACGATCCGAGACTGCCCATCCGGCGCCACGTCGCTGATTCGGACGACCCAATCGGTGTCTCGCGCGCTGGACATGGCGAAGAGGGTCGCCGTCACCGGCCCGGAGACCTCCAGGTCGCCGGTCAGCGGCTCGCTGGTGTACGTCAGCACCCTCGGCTCGACCGGACGCTGGTCGTAGCCTCCGTTCAGCGGGCCGAGGAAGCCGCCGCCGCGGGTGGGAACCGGATCGTCCGGGTCGTACAGGTAGCTGTCCGGCTGGTCGGTCGCGCCGGGCGCGGTGAAGGAGAGCCGCCCGTCGTTCAGCGACTCGGCGCTGCCGCTCTTGCCACCGGTCAGGTACAGAGTTAGCGGGCGCGCATCCGGCGGCGGCCAGTCGCTTGCCGTCTGCCAGGTGTTCGCTCCCATGGTGAAGTAGCGGACCGCCGGCTCGTCCAAGACGCCGTTATCCACGCCCTTGAGCCAGTGGTCGAACCAGCGCAGGCGCACCGGATTCAGCTCGACCGCCGCTTCGGGCCCGTAGTCGATCTCGCCAATGATCCGCTTGTCGATGTTCGTCGGACCGTGAATCCAGGGCCCGACGATCAGCTTCTGCGCCGCGCGGGCCCGCTCGCTCCGCGCCCGGGCGCGGATGCCTTTGTAGTTTTCCAGCGTGCCCCGGAGAAAGCCATCGAACCAGCCCCCGAGGTGGTAGACCGGGGTATCGATCTCGTGGTGCTTCAGCGCGACGTTCCACTGCCACCAGAATGGCCCGTCGTCGGGGTGGTCGAGCCATTCGTTGTACCAGTCGCTCAGCCCGGCGAGAAACCGACACGGCGCGAGCGGGCGGTCAACGAACCAGGTGTCAATCTCGTCGCGGACTCCGGCCAGCACCGCCGCCCGCCGCTCGGCCTCGTCGGCCGGTACCAGGTGGGCGATGTTGTTCAAGGTGACGCCGAGCGCCCATGGAAGGACGAAGGCGAGCTCGAGGGCCCCTCCTCGGTAGACCCACTCGGCGCGGTAGTCGCTGGAGGATTCCCGAACGAACTGGGCGGTCAGGTGCGGCGGGCGGGTCGGCAGCATCTGGTATTGCGTCGCGCCCGAATAGGACCCGCCGATCGTGCCGACCTTTCCGTTCGACCACGGCTGAGCCGCGATCCACTCCACGGTGTCGTAGCCGTCGCGGTTGGTCCGCCAGCCGTCGTCGTGGAAGGGGTAGAACTCGCCGTCCGATTTGAAGCGGCCGCGCACGTCCTGGATCACCACGGCGTAGCCGCGCGACGCGAAGTACTCCGGCGCGCCGAGCGCGACCTCCGAGGAGCTCTCCTTGTTGTACGGGGTGCGCTCGAGCAGGGTGGGCCATGGACCATCACCCGTTGGAAGGTATACGTCAGCCCTCAGGCGCGTCCCGTCGCGCATCGGGGCAGCGGCGTCGCGCAGAACGCGAACACCATGGGCGGGCTCGGATTGCCGATCGGACACGTCTTTCCTCCTCAAACCGTTCGCACCGCCGGGTTTCGAGCGGCACCCCATTGTATCTCACCCGGTCCATAACCAGGTCAAGAGGAAATTGCCGCGGACGTATCCGGCGCCGATTCTTCGCCGAGGTCGCTTCGCGCGCGAGGGCGACCCGATCTGCTTGACGAGCTCGCGACCAGGATGCTTCACTCAGGCAACGGGTCCAGGCAACCGCTTCAGGCAATCGGTTCGGAACGAAAGGAGTGGCGGTCATGCGAGTGCGGGAGATCAAGACCTACGTCGTCGGAAACCCGCCGCCGCATCGCGGCGGGCGCAACTGGGTCTTCCTGAAGCTCCTGACGGACGAGGGAATCGCCGGGTTCGGCGAGGCCTACGCCGTGCCGGTCGATCCCCGGGCCGCGGCGCGCCTGATCGAGGACGTCGGGGAGCGCCTGGTCGTCGGCGCGGACCCGTTCCAGGTCGAGCGTCTCTGGCGAACGCTCTATTCCAGCGGCTACGCGCAGCATCCCGACCTGGCGATGATGGGAGTTATCAGTGCGTTCGAGATGGCTTGCTGGGACATCATCGGCAAGGCGTTGAGCCAGCCGATCTACAATCTGCTCGGCGGTAAATACCACGACCGACTGCGCTCCTACACCTACCTGTACGCGAAGGAGCCGGGCGAGCCCAGCCCGCATACCGATCCGAAGCGCGCGGCGGAACGGGCGATCGCTTACGTCGAGCAGGGATTCACCGCGATCAAGTTCGATCCGGTTGGTCCCCAGGTCATCTCGGCCGAGCAGTTGTCGCTGGAGACTCTCCACAACGCCGAGAACGTGGTCCGTCAGGTGCGCGAGGCGGTCGGAGATAAGGCGGACATCCTCGTCGGAACCCACGGCCAGATGACGACGTCCAGCGCCATCCGACTCGCCAAGCGCCTGGAGCCGTACGATCCACTCTGGTTCGAGGAGCCGGTGCCGCCGGAGAACCGCGACGAGATGGGGCGGGTCGCGCGGTCGACGAGCATCCCCGTCGCCACCGGCGAGCGCTTGTCGACCAAGTACGAGTTCCGCGAGCTCCTCGAAAGGCAAGCGGCGGCGATCCTCCAGATGGCGCTGGGCCGAGTCGGCGGAATCCTCGAAGCGAAGAGGATCGCCGGGATGGCTGAGGCCTACTACGCCCAGATCGCGCCGCACCTTTACACCGGCCCGATCGAAGGCGCCGCGAACATCCAGATCGACACCTGCAGCCCCAACTTTCTGATCCAGGAAAGCATCGAGCAGTGGGGAGGATTCCACGCCGAGATCCTCACCGAGCCGATCCGCTGGGAGAACGGCTACATCATCCCGCCGACGAAGCCGGGCCTGGGCGTCGAGATCAACGAGGAGGTCGCCGCCAGGCACCCCTACATCGGGTAGACTTGTCGCCGGGCTGGATCCGGCCGAAGCGTTCTTGCGGAGCAGCGCCCAGCGGTATAATGAGACGAGGAGGCGCGCGATGACGCTTCGGGCAATCAAACAACCGCCGTATCGCCGGCGGCGCTTCACCGTCGCCGAGTACGACCGGATGGCCGAGGTCGGTATCCTGACGGAGGACAATCGCGTTGAGCTCATCGACGGCGAGATCATCCGCGCGCCGGGGCCTCACCCGGGCGCTCAGGCCGTAACGGCGACTTTCCGCAGGAGGGTTCGCGCGCTCGGGAAGACCGGCTCTTCCTTGGTAATCATCTCCAGGACAGCCGGTCGGCCCTCCTCGGTCGTTTTGATCCCGCGGCGGATCGCCGCCACGACGTCGCCGGGGTGCTCGACCCGCTCGGCGTAGGCGCCGAGGCCCGCCGCGACCTCGGCGTAGTGGCCAGATAACCGATTCGCGCCGAAGCGCTCGCTGGCCGTGGGCATGTGGTGTCCGTAGCCGCCCATGACCGAGTTGTTCAAGATGACCGTCAGGATCGGGATCCGCGAGCGCACCGCCGTCTCGACTTCGAGGCCGGCCGTGCCGAAGGCCAGGTCGCCCATCACGTTGACGACCACCTTGTCCGGGTGGGCCAGCTTCGCGCCCAGGGCCACGCCCAGGCCGGTCCCGAGCTGGGTCGACTTGCCCCAGCCGAGATAGCCACGCGGCGCGATGGCCTCGTAGAAGGTCAGCATCTGATCGCGCGGGTTGCCCGAATCGTGGGTCACGATCGTCCGCTCGCGATCCACAGTGTGGGTCAGATCCCAGATCACCCGATACGGGTTGATCGGGGTTTCGTCCGAGAGCAGCCGCGGCCGCCATTCGCTCAGGAACGCTTCCTTCTCGGCGCGAATCTCGGCGGCGACCTCGCCCCGACCGGCCCGGCCGGTCGCGCCGGCCTGGCGCTTGACCTCTTCGACGAGCTGAGCCAGAACCAGCTTCGCGTCGCCGATCACCGCGTGGTCCACCGGGTAGCACTTGTCGAGATCGCGCTCTCCCACGGTCACCTGGACCATGGTCTTTCCGGGGGGAATTGGCGTCGAAAAGTTCGAGATCGAGAAGCTACAGCCGATGCCGAAGACGAGGTCCGCGTTGAGCAGGAAGTGAGCGGCGGTGCCGGTGATCGTGCTTCCACCGGTCCCGACCGACAGGGGATGGTTTTCCGGGAAGGCGCTCTTCGCCGCCATGGTGGTCATGACCGGCGCCTGGACCAGCTCAGCGAGCTGGCGGAGCTCGTCCCAGGCCTCGGCCCAGAGAACGCCGTGGCCGACGTGCAGGAAGGGCCGCTTCGCGGCGAGCAGCAGGCGCACCGCCTCGGCGACGTCGCCGGAATCGCCGGCCGAGCGGTATCCCCGGGCCGGCTTGTAGGCGTCGACGGCCGCCTCGCTTAGCTCGGCGGAGAGGATGTCGCCGGGAAGCTCCAGCATGACCGGGCCGGGCTGGCCGGTTCGTAGCTGGCTGAACCCCCGCCGCAGCATCTCGGGAATGCGATCGACGAAGTTGATCCGCGCCACCCACTTCGTCACGTGTCGGTACGGCGGAAGCGGATCGAAGTTCGTCGGCACGTCCAGACGGTGCTGATCGGGACCGCCGGGCAGCATGAGAATCGGGATCGAATCCGCGAAAGCCTGGGCGACGCCGCCGAAGGCGTTCTCGATTCCCGGTCCGGC
>JAJPKB010000099.1 GCA_021323915.1 Chloroflexota bacterium
GGCGCTTGATGAGATCAGACGGATAGGAGAATGCGATGCGCTATCGACAGTTGGGAAAGACCGGATGGCAGGTATCCGCCGTCAGCATGGGATGCTGGGGAATCGGCGGCCAATGGGGGCCGGTCGCCGAGGACGAGGCGATCCGGACTATCCACGCGGCGATCGACCTGGGGGTTAACCTTTTCGACACCGCCGATTCCTACGGGCAGGGGATCAGCGAGGAGCTCGTCGGACGGGCATTGCGGGGCCACCGGCAAAACGTCTTCGTCGCGACCAAGGTCGGCAACTTCGCGCGCCGGGCGGGTCATCCCCTCAGCTACTTGACGCCCGAGCACGTGTATCTTTGCTGCGACGCCAGCCTGGGCCGGCTGAAGATCGACGCCATCGATCTGTACCAGTGCCACATCGGTACCTTGGAAGATCCCTCCGTCTTTCTGGAGGCCTTCGACCGACTGATCGAAAGGGGCAAGATTCGCCACTACGCGATCTCGACGAATTCGGTGGACGTGCTGCGCCGCTTCAACCGGGACGGACGCTGCGCCTCGTGCCAGATCAACTACAGCATCCTCAACCCCGGCGCGGCCAACGACATCTTCCCGTACTGTCTCGAGAACGGCATCGGCACGCTGATCCGCGGGCCGATCGCCCAGGGGGTGCTGGCCGGCAAGTTTACCGAGAACACGACCTTCGACGATCAAGTTCGGGCGGGCTGGAATCAGGGCGAGGGCCGCGAGCGCTTTCTCCGCCAACTGCGGCAGGTCGAGCGGCTCCGTTTCCTGGAGCGTCCGGATCGGAGCATGGCTCAGGCGGCGCTGCAATTTGTCCTGGCGCATCCGGCGGTGACTGCGGCGATTCCGGGCGCCAAGAACGTCGGCCAGATCCGGGCGAACGCCCGCGCGGCGGACGGCGAGCTGGGCGAGAGCGAGCTGGCGCGGATTCGCGACGTCATCGCCTCCTGAGAAGCGCGCCATCGGAGGCTGGTACCGTCTTTGCTCTCCTTTTTCTTTCATCCCCCGGACGGGGTGGAAAGGAGACGAAGATGGTCCGGAAAGCCTTGGCGATCGGAATCCTGGCGGTCCTGCTGCAGGCCCTCGCCCTCAGCTCGACGTTCGCCCAGGATTTCAGCTCGCTGGTTTCTCAGGCTAACACCGCGAACAAGACGTGGGTCGGCCAGATCGATCAAGGATTGCAGGCGACGGATCTCGCGACGCTCCAGGCGGACGCGGCAACCGCGATGGCGACCGGGCAGCGGGTTCAGTCTCTGCTTCAATCGGCGCTCGCGGTCGCCCCGGACGACGCGTCGCGCTCGCGCGTCGAGGGCCTGCTCAACCACGTGAACGCGGCGCTGCAGTCCGCCCAGCAGGTGAGCTCGGCCAAGGATCTCGATACGGCGCGGAGCGCGCTGAACGCCGAGCGTGGTGAGGCGCAGGAAGCCCTCAACGAGCTCGCGCCGTTCGCGCCCCAGGCTGCCCCTGCCGCGGCAACGACGCTTCCCCAAACCGGTGGAGCGCCGGTTCTCCTGGTGGCGCTGGCGGGCCTCGCCCTGACGGTGACCGGCCTGGTCACCCGGCGACACCTGGCCTGATCGTCCGAGAGGCGCGGGCGAACCGGACGCCGGCCACGCGGCGCGCGGCGATGATTCGAGCGTGGACGTGGCAGCTGCACCGGGGAGTGGGCGGCTGTTCGCGGGCGCCCGGGCTTCCCTCACCCCCTACCCCCTCTTGTCTACTCTCCTCGCCCCCTTCGCCAGGGGGAGCCTTCCGTGCGCGGGAGAGGGGTCTTCAGGGGGATACTAACCTCAAGACCCTTCCCCTGCGGCTGGGGCGGGCGTGTGAACGCCCCAGCGTCTGGGATCAGTGTGAACGCCCCAGCGTCTGGGATCAGGTAGGGGATGAGGGAGCCCGAATCTCTTTAGATCGGCGGCTTGATGTCGATCGGCGCGTTCCAATCCGAAAAAGTCATCGTGAACTTGCCGTTCGGATCCTTGAATTGAACCGGCAGATTATCCTGAAGCCCGATGCACATCGTCGCGGTCGTCGGATTGGATCCCGAGGTGTCCACGGTCCAGTCCTGGCAGTGGGTCCCGTTGATCGTTTCGGTACCGCCCTTGGTGACCTTGGTATTCGAGTCGAGCGACTTATTGACGTTGTCTAAGACCTGCTGCGGATCCGCCAGGCTCGCGGTCGGGGCCTTGGTCGTGGTCTTCGTCCACTTCCCGTTGATGTTGAAGTAGTGATCGGTGCCGATGTCGATCATCTCGAAGGTCTGCTGTCCGACCGCGAACTTGATGTGCTGGCGATCGGGACGGACGATCTCCATCGTGATGTGGCCAGGCGACTGGGCGTCGGCGGACGACGTGTCCATGGTGATTCGGAAGCTCTTCGCGTTCGCCCAGGCGACGCCCATCGCCTTCAACTCGGGCGGGATCTCACCGCCCCCACCGGAGGTCGAGGCCTGGGCAGCGGTGGTCGGCGTAGCCGGGGCGGTCGTCGGCTGTGGCGCAGTCGTCGGGGTCGCGGCCACCGTGGGCGCGATTGTCGGCGCGACCGTCGGAGCCGTGGTGGGCGCGGCCGTCGGCGCCGTGGTCGGATGAGCCGGAGCCGTGGCGGCCTGGGCCGGCGCCGAGGTGGCCGCCGGCGTGTTACTGGCCGCGGACGACGACGAGGTTTGAGAGGTACCACCCGAGCATGCGGTCACCGCCAGGGCCACCGCGATGCCGATCGTGGCAAGCCATCGTGAATACACCAGTGATCCCCCAGTAGAGCTGAAGATTGCTCCTGGCCTTTTCGCTCCAGCGCCAGCCAACCAGGAGATTAATACGTTAGCTGATGGCACGTGTCAGGTTCAATATCAGACCTGTCTCATCTTTCCCTTATCGCTACTCTCTGACCGCCTTTGCAGGGGAGACCTGCCGTTTCCGAGGGGAAAGCGGAGAGAAAGGAACAGAGATCGTTAGCTCGATCAGCCGCGCCGTCGCCCGGCGGATGTGGTTCGGCGCGACGTTGCATCCGAAGCTCGGCCCGGAGTAGACTGATGCCCACCAACGGAGGTGATCGCCTGCTATGGGAGGCTCGGACGTCCCGACCATCGAGGACATTCGCGCGGCGCGGCAGGCGCTCCGGGGAATCGTCCACGAGACTCCCCTCTTGCTCGCGGATGCGCTGAGCGCGGAGATCGGCCGCCCCGTCTACCTCAAGAGCGAAAACCTCCAGCACACTGGCTCATTTAAGCTTCGGGGCGCCTACGTCAAGATTTCCAGCC
>JAJPKB010000073.1 GCA_021323915.1 Chloroflexota bacterium
CGCGACGTATTGGGTCTGACCGGCACCCACATCGGCTGCGATACGTCCCAGTGCGGAGCGTGCACCGTCTTGATTGACGGAGAGTCGGTCAAATCGTGCACCGTTTTCGCGGTGCAGGCCGATGGTGCGAAGATCACCACCATCGAGGGTCTGGCGACTGACGGAAAGCTCCATCCGGTTCAGGAGGGCTTCTGGGAAGAACATGGCCTCCAGTGCGGTTTCTGCACGCCGGGCATGATTCTTTCCGCGGTGCAGCTTCTCGAGCGAAATCCCAATCCGACCGAGCATGAGATTCGACACGCGCTCGAAGGCAATCTTTGCCGCTGCACCGGATACCACAACATCGTGAAGGCCGTTCAGTGGGCAGCCCAGCAGATGCAGAGTGGAGCGAAGCCAGCGGGCGCGCGATCGTAAGCAGACGAAGAGATCTGAGAAAGGGGCTCTCCCATGGCCGTCAGCAGGATCTTTGGCGCTGCGGTGAAAAGGCGAGAAGATCCCCGCCTGATCACCGGACGCGCAACCTACACCGATGACGTGCGACTGTCGAATCTTGCTTACGTCGCGTTCCTCCGCAGTCCGCACGGGCACGCCCGGATCAGCCGTATCGACACCTCGCGCGCGAAGAGCGCTCCCGGGGTTGTCGCGGTGGTGACCGGCCAGGACCTGGCCGGTAAGGTAAACGGCATTCCTACCGCCTGGTTGATTCCTAACTCGGACTTGAAAACGCCGACCCATCCCCCGCTCGCTGTCGATACCGTCAGGTACGTGGGTGATGCCGTCGCCGCCGTGGTGGCCGATAGCCGCGCCGCCGCGAGCGATGCGATCGACCTCATCGACGTAGAGTACGATCCGCTGCCGGTCGTGGTCGATGGCGAGAAGGCGACCCAGCCCGGTGCTCCCCAGCTGCACCCCGACGTGCCGAACAACGTCGCCTTTCGCTGGCAGGTGAAGGGCGGTGACGTCGACGCCGCGTTTCAGTCGGCGGACGTCACTCTGAAGCAGCGTCTGGTCAATCAGCGCTTGATTCCAAACGCGATGGAGCCTCGAAACACCGTCGCACAGTACAATCCCGCGACCGGCGACTTGACCGTCACGATGACCTCGCAAAACCCGCACATTCACCGATTCCTCCTGTCGGTCATCCTGGGCCTGCCGGAGCACCGCATCCGTGTCATCGCTCCCGAGGTCGGCGGAGGATTCGGAAGCAAAATCCACTGCTATCCCGAGGAAGCGGTCACGTCGTACCTGGCGATGACGCTCGATCGTCCGATCAAATGGACGGAAGAGCGACGGGAGAATTACCTCGCCACCATCCACGGACGCGACCACATCGTCGACCTCGAAGTGGCCGCCAAGCGCGACGGTACAATCCTTGGGATCCGGGGACGGTGCTACGCGAACCTGGGCGCCTACCTGTCGACGGCGGCCCCGGGCGTTCCAACGATTCTTCACGGCCTGATGATGACCGGGTGCTACAACATCTCGGCCCTGGATTACGAAGTGGTCGGCGTCTTCACCAACACCACGCCGGTGGACGCCTACCGAGGCGCGGGTCGCCCCGAAGCGACTTACGCCGTCGAGCGACTGGTGGACTTGGTAGCGGCCGAGCTCAAGCTCGATCCAGTCGACGTCCGCCGAAAGAACTTCATCCCGAAAACGGCGTTTCCGTTCACCGTGCCCAGCGGACTTTCGTACGATAGTGGCGACTACGAGGGCGCTCTCGATAAGGCGCTTCAGATGGTCGACTACAAGAAATTCCGTGCCGAGCAGTCTGCAGCTCGCCAGCAAGGCCGCTACCTTGGAATCGGCTTCAGCACTTACGTTGAGATCTGCGGACTCGGTCCATCGGTCGTCGCAGGCGCGGTTGGGTTCCAGGGTGGACTGTGGGATAGCGCCAACGTTCGGGTTCATCCCACCGGCAAGGCGACCGTCTTCACCGGCACCTCGCCCCACGGCCAGGGCGAAGAGACGACCTTTGCCCAAATCGTCGCGGAGGAGCTTGGCATCCCGATCGACGACATCGAAGTCGTCCACGGCGACACCGCGCGAATCGCGATGGGCTGGGGCACGTACGGAAGCAGAACGACCGCCGTCGGCGGAACGGCCATGGTGCTAGCCGCTCGTAAGGTCAAGGAAAAGGCACGGATCATCGCGGCCCATCTTCTCGAAGCATCTCCCGAGGACGTGGTCTTCGCAAACGGGCGGTTCCAGGTCAAGGGCGTACCGGAGCGCTCCAAGTCGATGCAGGACGTCGCGCTGATGGCCAACCTCGCCTGGAACATGCCCAAGGGTATCGAACCGGGACTGGAAGAGTCGTCCTTCTTCGACCCCTCGAACTTCGTCTACCCGTTTGGGACTCACGTTGCGATCGTCGAGGTCGATCCTGGCACGGGCGTCGTCACGCTCGTGCGCTACGTCGCCGTTGACGACTGCGGCAACGTGATCAATCCGAAAATCGTCGATGGCCAGGTACACGGGGGCGTGGCGCAGGGCGTGGCGCAGGCGCTCTGGGAGGAGGCAGTCTACGACGCGAACGGTCAGTTGTTGAGCGGCTCGTTGATGGATTACGCCATTCCGACCGCCGAGTCGTTGCCGTCGTTCGAGACGGCACGCACCGAAACACCTTCGCCGGTCAATCCGCTGGGCTTGAAGGGCGTCGGAGAGACTGGCACCATCGCATCCACCCCGGCGGTTGTCAACGCGGTCATCGACGCCTTGTCACCGCTTGGTGTTCGCCACATCGACATGCCGCTGAAGCCAGAGAAGATCTGGCGACTGCTACCCACCGCCTAATCGAAGGAGGATCAGACGATGATTCCAAGCGCTTTCGAATACTTCGCTCCAACGACACTGGCCGAGGCCACGTCGTTCCTCGTCGCCCATCCCGATGATGCCAAGCTGGTCGCCGGCGGGCACAGCCTGATTCCTTTGATGAAGCTGCGGTTGGCCGCGCCGACGTATCTGGTCGATATCTCGCGGCTGCCGGGACTATCCGGGATCCGCGAGGTGAACGGAGCGCTGGAGATTGGCGCGCTAACCACGCACTATCAAGTCGAGTCGTCGGCGGTAGTTCGCGAGCGGTTACCGGTGCTCGCCGAGACGGCGGCCCTGATCGGTGACGTTCAGGTGCGAAACCGCGGCACAATCGGCGGCAGCCTTGCCCATGCCGATCCCGCCGCGGACTATCCGGCGCCAATTTTGGCACTCGACGCTGAAGTCTCGGTCACCGGCTCCAAGGGACAGCGAACGATCAAAGCGACCGACCTGTTCGTCGACCTACTCACGACGTCACTCAAGGCGGACGAAGTGATCACCCACGTGAGGGTGCCCATTCCCGGCGCGCGAAGCGGCGCATCGTATCAGAAGTTCCCGCACCCGGCTTCGCGTTATGCGATCGTCGGCGTGGCGGCGGTCGTTCGACTCAACGCGGATGGCAGCTGCGCGTCGGCAGCCATCGGAATCACCGGTGCGGGTTCAAAGGCGCAGCGCGCGCCGTCGGCCGAGGCGGGCCTCGCCGGTTCCAAGCTTGACGACGCGGCTCTGATCAAGGCCGGGGCCGCTGCGGCCGAAGCAATCGACCCGGTGGGAGATATTCACGCGTCGGCCGAATACCGTCGCCATCTGGTTCGCGAGTTCACGGTGCGCGCGCTGAGAGAAGCGGCGGCGCGCGCCGGAAAGTAGCTAGAACGGTCCAACGGCGCCAACAACCTGGCGCCGTTGGACCAATCCGATTTGCCGACCGTTGGTTAACGCGGTATCATGCCCCTGGGAGCGAGGTCTTCTCTGGAGCGCCGGTACGTTGCCCGGCCTTGCCCGAGACCCGAGCTAACCGGGGTTGTGACGCGTCCGGGCAGGCTGGTCGACCCGCGTCGGACGGCTAGCGTTCCGGTCAAGAACAGGAGCGCTCGCCGTCTTGAGCGTCACCGGCGATTCGGTCAGACGCGCGGCCTTCGGCGTGAGTTCGCAGGCTTCGTCAGTACGTGTCGATCTTTCCAGCCCGGTTCCCGCCCCTTTGGCCAGGGCTTGCTTCGATTCCTCTTTGAAGGGTAGATTCGTTGAAGATTGAAGGTAGCTACAACATCGCCGCGCCACGCCCGCTCGTCTACGAAATCCTACGGGACCCGAAAGCGCTCCAGGAATGCATCCCCGGTTGCCAGGAGCTGACGTTGCAAGAAGACGGACGGTATCTGGCTCGCATGCAGGTGGGCATCGCCGCGGTGAAAGGATCGTTCTCGGGTCACGTTCAAATCGCGGACGAGAAGCCACCAACCAGCTATCGTCTCCGCATCGAAGGGTCTGGCGGGCCGGGGTTCGCCAAAGGTGAGGCCCTGGTGAATCTCGTCGACGTCGAGACCGGCACGCGGATCGAGGTCGACGGAGACGGTCAAGTTGGCGGCATGATCGCGGCGGTCGGCCAGCGGGTCCTCTTGCCAGCCGCTCGGTCGTTGATGAACCAGTTTTTTGGCTGCATGCAAACGAAAATCGAAGCGGCCGCCCGAGGATAACGTGGGAGAAGTTGTGAAACAACCGGCGACCATCGGAGACGTCGAGCGCGCTTTGCGCAAGGAATCATACGTGGCCGAGCGCGCGCTGGCCACGGTCATTTTTCTTAGCCTCAGGCTGCAGAAGCCCCTCTTCTTGGAGGGAGAAGCGGGGGTCGGGAAGACCGAAATCGCCAAAGTCCTCAGCGACATGCTCGAGACGCCGTTGATTCGCTTGCAATGCTACGAAGGTCTCGATGTGAACGCAGCGGTTTACGAGTGGAATTACAGCCGGCAACTGCTACACATTCGGCTCCTGGAAGCCGTGGGCGCCCATCAGCAGGAGGCGCTGCGGGAAATCTTCTCGCCCGAGTTCTTGATTCGACGGCCACTGCTTCAGGCGATCGAGGCAACCAACGATCGGGCGCCGGTTCTTTTGATCGACGAGATTGATCGAGCCGACGAGGAATTTGAAGCGTTCTTGCTAGAGCTACTCTCGGATTATCAGATCACCGTGCCCGAGATCGGAACGATCCGAGCGGTTCATCCGCCCGTCGTCGTGATCACGTCGAACCGCACGCGCGAGGTGCACGACGCTTTGAAGCGGCGCTGCCTCTACCACTGGATCGATTACCCATCCTTCCAGAAGGAGTACCAGATCGTCACCACGAAGCGTCCGGAGATCTCGGCCGAGCTCGCGCGCAACGTCTGCCGATTCGTCGAGGCGCTTCGTCAACAGGATCTCTACAAGCTGCCGGGCGTTGCCGAGACGCTCGATTGGGCCAGCGCCCTCTCGACGCTGGGCGCCGTGTCGCTGGACGAGCAGCTGGTCGTGGATACGTTGGGTACTTTGCTCAAGTACCAGGACGATATTCAAAAGATTCGCGTCGGGAACGTCGGGGCGTTGGTGGAGATGGCACGTGCAGAAACTGGAGCTGATCGCGGAACCTAAGACCGAGGCTGATTTTACACAGCTTCTTCGGAACGTCGTTCTCTTCGCGAGAATGTTGCGCCGGGCAGGGATGACCGTGGGGACCGGTCAGATCCTTGACCTTTCCCGCGCCCTCGAGGTGATCGATCCCGGAAACCGGCTCGACTTTTACCACTCAGCCCGCGTGATCCTCGTCGGCCGTCGCGAAGATCTGCCGGTTTTCGATACGCTGTTCCGACTATTCTGGAACTCCCGGACTGCTTATTTCCTGAAGGAGCGCGCCGCGGACAACCGAAAGGCGCCGCTGACGATGGATCCGATCGAAGATTGCGTTCCCGATCAAGGTGACATCGACAGCTCGCTCCCACGTACCCTCGAAATAGTGAACCAGGACGAAGACGACGGTGAGGACGACGTCGACGATTCCGGATTGCCCCAGACCCAGGTGCTCCTGGCGTACAGCCACGACGAGATCCTCCGCCACAAGGACTTCGAGAACTACACCTCGGACGAGCTCCAGCGAGCTCGACGTCTGATGCAGGAGATGCGGTGGAAGATCGCCCGCCGCCACACCCGCCGCTTCGAGGCTAATTCGCTCGGCAGGTTTCTCGATCTGCGACGGACCATCCGTCAAAACCTTCGCAACGGCGGAGAGGTGTTCGCCCTCGCCCATCGACGTCACCGAACGCGCCCCCGCCCGCTGGTTCTGATTTGCGACATCAGCGGATCGATGGATCGCTACAGCCGAACCCTGCTTCAGTTCCTCCATACCGTGGAGCACGGACTCGATCGGGTTGAAGCGTTCGTGTTTGCGACCCGCCTCACCCGAATAACCCGGCAGCTCCGGACCCGCGACCCCGGCTCGGCCCTCAACGAGGTCAGCCGAGCAGTACAGGATTGGTCCGGAGGAACGCGCATCGGGGAAGCGATCCGAGCTTTCAACTACACCTGGAGCAAGCGAGTGCTCGGCCGAGGCGCGATCGTCATGATTATCAGCGACGGCTGGGACCGCGGCGACATCGACGTCCTCCGCGAAGAGATGGAGCGTTTGCAGCGAAACTGCTATCGCCTGATCTGGCTGAATCCCTTGCTGGGTCTGCCATCATATCAGCCGCTCACCCAGGGGATTCAAGCGGCCTTGCCGTACGTCGACGACTTCATGCCGGTCCACAATCTGGACAGCTTAGAAGCTCTGGGGAAGCACCTGCAGCGGATCGAGGGACGTCGGCCCTCCCGGCGCCAGAAGCCTCGCGAAGCCCGGATGCTTGGCTCCGGCGACACGTTTCGAGACCTGCTCCTGGCTGCTCCACGAAGGTCGGGACGCTCCGCCAACGGCGCCGGTTCTGCTGAGCCGCCGACCTTTCTTTACTCAGATGCTCCGACGAGCAGCAGCGAAACACAGAGGTGAGCGGAGATGCGCGATCTGTTTCCTGATATCGATCGCTGGCAATCTGAAGGGAAATCCGTCGCTCTTGCCACGGTAGTGAGCGTCAAGGGTTCGGCCCCCCGAGGGGTCGGCGCGAAGATGGCGGTTTCTGACGCCGGCGAGATGACGGGCTCGGTCAGCGGCGGCTGCGTTGAGAACGCGGTGATCGAAACGGCGATCGAAGTCCTCCAGGAACGGCGTCCTCGCCTGGTCACCTTCGGGGTGAGCGATGAGGATGCCTGGGAGGTCGGTCTCGCCTGCGGAGGAACGATCGAGGTCTTCGTCGAGCCGCTGCAGGTAGGGTGACGACCGTGGCAGGGTTGATCGACGAAATACGACAGGCGATCGAACGCGAAGATCCCATCGCGGTGGTCACGGTGGTCCGTGGCGAGCCGCTCGGCGCGAAGCTCGTTGCCTACGAAGGCGGAGGCCATCGCGGAAGCTTGGGCTCGCCGGAGCTGGACGAGTCCGCGATCGCGGCCGCTGAGGAGCATCTCAACGCCGACGAGTCCGGGCTTTCCTCGCTGACGGACGAGACCGAAGCGTTCGTGGACGTCTTCGCACGCCCACCCCATCTGGTGATGGTCGGCGCTGTCCACACGGCGATTGCCCTTGGTCATATCGGAAAGCTTCTCGGTTTTCGGGTATCCGTGGTGGATGCGCGGGAGCGCTTCGCCACGCTCGAGCGCTTTCCTCACGTGGACGACATCATTGTCGATTGGCCGGACGAGGCACTGACGAAACTGAAACTTGACAGCCGCACCTATGTCGCGATCCTCACCCACGATCCCAAGTTCGATGAACCGGCGCTCAAAACTGCCCTGAGCTACCCATGCCGCTACGTCGGTGCCATCGGAAGCCGAAAGACGAGTCAGGATCGGGTGGCGCGTCTCAAGGCGCAAGGGCTGACCGACGAACAGATCGGCCGCATCCACGCGCCCATCGGACTTAAGATCGGCGCGCGAACCCCCGAGGAGATCGCCTTGAGCATTGCCTCGGAGATCGTGTCGGTGCGCCGTGGAAGGCCGAGCGGCTGATGTCGGACGTTCATCAGAGGGCCGAGCGGTCACGGGTACGTGGCATCCTCCTGGCCGCCGGATCGTCGTCGCGCCTCGGTCAGCCGAAGCAGCTGTTGAGCTTTCACGGGCACCCTCTGGTTCGTCACGTGGCTGAACAGGCCCTGGCGTCGCGCCTGTCGGGCCTGATCGTCGTCGTCGGGCATCGAGCAGTCGAGGTCAGCGCGGCGCTGGCCGGTCTCCACGCGACCATCGTCGAAAATCCGTCCTATTCTCAGGGCCAGAGCACGTCGCTCCGAGCAGGTCTGCTCGACTTTCCCCCTGGCGAGGCCGCCGCCTTGATCCTACTGGTCGACCAGCCTTTTGTCACTTCGACGCTCATCGATCGTCTCATCGCTCTGTATGAGGAGTCCAAGGCGTCGATTGTCGCGCCCCGGTTCAAAGATCGGCGCGGTAACCCGGTTCTCTTCGATCGAGGCCTCATCCCCGAGCTCTTGACCCTCGTGGGCGATACCGGTGCTCGCGACGTCATTGCCCGGCACCGCGAACAACTCGCGACGTTAGAGCTGAGTGACGATCGTCCCTTCCAGGACATCGATACCTGGGAGGATTATGTGAAGATTTCGGCGAGTCAGGCTTGAATCAACTTTCGCCGTCATCACTCGCGCCGCAGAAGCGCGACCGGGAACGTTTCGAACACGTCCGCCAGCCTTAGACCGAGCGCGCCATCTCCGTTCGCGACGTCCACGTGCTCGTCGGTCATCAGATTGTGAAAACGCTTACCCACGAGCTCGCTGGGAAGAAGCACGGCGGTATCGGCCCAGACCGCCGATCCGAGGGGAAACACCGTGGCGCCCCGAGTGAGCGATACCATTAACCTCGGCACCACCGTGAGCAGTACTTCGTCTCCAGACGAACGAGCGAAAGCGATGGCGTTCTGCTGCTTGTTGCCGACCACGGCGAGCGGCCAGTAGGCTCCGTCGCGGTACGCTGCTTCGTAGGCTTGGCGCGCGCCGAGCGCTCGGCAGGTGACGTGCAGCTTGACCGTACCATCCCTCCATCGTTCGAGGAGTTCGCCGATCATCTGGCCCGCCACGGCTGAGCCCTCGACTCCGGGCGATTCCCACGACGACCCGGCGACGGCCATCGCGCGGCGCGCCCTCGGTCCTCGCGCAGGGACTGCCCGAGTGATTCTCGCGAGAGCGTCTCGACGACGCTCGAAGTCCACCGGTCGGCGATTGTCCGGGTCGACCAGGTTGAAGCACCACATCTCCGTCCCCTGGTACACGTCGGGAACCCCGGGAACGGTGAGTTGTATGAGCGTCTGAGCCAGGGAATTCAGCATTCCGAAAAACGAAACGTAGCTCTGGAATTCGAGAAAGTCTGGCAAAAACCCGACGTCGAGCGGACCGGATAGTATCCGCTCAACAAAGCTTGCCACGGCGTCGTCGTACTGACGGTTTGGATTGACCCAGCTCGTATGGACCTTCGCCTCCTTGAATGCCTTTTGGACGTACTCGACGATCCGTTGACGAAATGCTTGCCCCTCGGCTTCGTTCATCGGCTCGGCCGGCCAGGCTCCGACCAGCGTCTGGTATATGAAATACTCATCGTTCCGATCCGGCGCCGGTTGACCGTAGATCAGGGTCCGTCTTCGTCGGTTTCGGGCACTCCAGCGAATGATCGCTCGGTGCCACGCGCCGGGAATCTCGGATAAGACGTTCAGTCGCGCCCGAACATCGGCGCTGCGCTTCGAATCGTGGGTCGATCCCGCGTTCATCGAGCGCGGCCACGACGCGGCACGTGAGGCGACGCACTGGTGAAACCGCGCTGGCGCCAGTCCGAACTGCTCGGGATCACCGCCAACTTCGTTCAGAGAGAGCAAGCGGTTGTAAACGTAAAACGCGGTGTCCTCCACACCCTTTGCCATGACTGGCCCGGTCGTTTGCTGAAAGCGCATCACGAAACTGCTCCGCTCGTCTTGTTCGGCGTCGCTTAGCGCATCGGGATATTGTCGAAGCAACACCGATCGCACGAAGTCGAAGACGGAGTAGGCGGTTCGAGGATTCCGGCGCTTCGCTTCGGCGACTGCTTCCTCGATGGCAACGCGATCGTGCGCGTCGATTTCCGTCGTACGATCGCTCAGGTAGGTACGGTAGACCGACAGCGAGGCGATCACTTCCCGAATGGCATGGGTCAGGCTGTTGAGGGTGAAGTCCCGATACAGACGGTTCTGGTTCGCGATCCGCTTGAGGCGATAGCCAAGCTCGTTGATTTCGCTCGCGAGGGACACGAGCATGATGATCTTCTTTGTCGAGTTCGTGAGATCCGCGAACCGGGACGGCGCCGAACGTGCAAACGATGCGTACAAGTTGTTGAACTGCTTGCGGTTCGCCGGATCGACGAAAAGTGCGTTTATCAGATTTGCCATGTCGTAACCCGTGGTTCCGTCGACCGGCCACGAGGCGGGAAGGGTCTCTCCCGGACTCAGAATCTTTTCGACGACAATGTAAAACGGCCGCACGGCAGGCGTCGTCGGATCACGAGCGCGGACGTCTTCAAGTCCGCGAACGACGGAGCTTTCTGCTTCGTCACGCGCGGTCCCGTCCTTTCCAAACCGAGCGTCCAGCCAATCTTGAGAAAGAGCCCGAAACACGGCGACCTGCACCTGCTCGAGGTAGGCCTGGGGATCCCAGAGACCGTCGGCGTGATCGATTCGGAGCCCGGTGACCTGTCCACGACGGACGAGCTCCATCACCAAGCGATGCGAGGCCTCAAACACCGCCGGGTGCTCCATGCGAATCGCCGCCAATTCGTTCACGTCGAAGAAGCGTCGATAGTTGATCTCCTCGGCGGCGACTTGCCAGAAGGACAACCGATAAGACTGACCATTCAGTAAATTATCAAGCGCGTCGAAGCTGCGCGGATCGCCGGCAACGCCGTTGTACTCGTTTACCGTCAGCGTGATCGCCTGTCGGATCGATGGCGATGCTTCGACCAGCCGCGGAATGCGCTGTTTGATGATCTCCTTCTCGCGTTGACGCTCCGCCACTTTCTCCGGGTCGGTATCCGTCTCCAACGGCAGATAGCTGATCGCGGTGAGGATCGAGCGAAGCTCGAGCAGATGAGGGTGTTCGTCGCCAAGGTTTTCGGTCAGGTCTTCAAGCCGGACGGACAGAATCTCCGCGTAGCTTCGTGGCGCAATTGGCATCCGCCAGCCGTGATACGTGACGAAGAACGAACCGTCGGCGTAACAAAGCGTTAATTTCTGGCCTTCCAGCGCTCTCCCGTACGGCTCGCCCAGAATCGGTAGAAGCACCCGATCCTCCAGGTCGGTGCCTCCCTTGAGGGGGTGCCAGTCGATGTCAAAATAGGGAGCGTGAGGCGAGCTAGGCCCGTTCTCCAGGACGTCGATCCACCATCGGTTGTCGTCGCCGGAGATTCCCATGTGGTTCGGCACGAGATCCAGGATCAGGCCCATCCCGCGAGCACGCAGCTCCTCGATGAACCGATCCAAATCCTCCTGGGACCCGAGCGTAGGATTCAGAGACGAATGGTCGACGATGTCGTAGCCGTGTTCGCTATCGCGACCGGCTTTCAGACACGGCGAGGCGTACACGTCGGTGATGCCAAGCTCGCTCAAGTAGGGCACGATTCGACGCGCATCCGCGAAGGTAAACGAGCGGTTGAATTGGATCCGATAGGTGGCTAGCGGAACCCGACGACGCCGCGCCACGAAGTCGACCAAATCGCGGAGATCGTTCGCGCCGCTTTCGTCATCCAACGCCGTAGAGCGGGAAACTGGTTGGTCAGGCACCAGTCTGCTCCAAAGAAGCCAGACGTGAATAGGTCCGGTGCCCCCGTGCCGAAGCGAGCACCGTACCTACGGCTTCCCCTTCGCAAGTCACGCGCCGCGTTCCTTGCGAATCATCCCGGCCGTCACCTATAATCCGAATACGTCGTGGTCGTTACGGCAGGCGAGCACGCACTTCGCCCTGAAGCCCTTGTCGTCGAGGAAGCGATAGGAAGCAAGCAGATGCGCTATTACCTTTGGACCGTCGGCTGCCAGATGAACGAGGCAGACTCCGAGAGGATCGGACGAGCGCTTCAGGATCGGGGCCTGACCGAAGCGCCGTCCGCGGAAAAAGCGGACGTCGTCGTGCTCAATACGTGTAGCGTGCGCCAGGCGGCCGAGGAGAAAGCGTTCGGTAAAGCCGGCTCCTTGCGCCCGTTGAAGATTGCCCGTCCCGATCTCCTCATCGCCTTCGGCGGCTGCATGGTAGCCACCGATACGGTCGAACAGCTGAGGCGACGGCTTCCGTACGTGGACGTCTTCTTCCCTCCTTCGGAGCCGTCGGCCTTACTCGATCTCATCGACCAGAAGGTCTCCGAGCGCGATCCGACGTTGGACCAGGACCACAGCTCCGACGGTTGCCTCGCCCCCACCGTCGTGGCTTCCGATGGGTCACTGGTCAGCGCCACGCGTCCTTTTCCGGTCGCGAGGTGGCTTCCGATTATGACTGGTTGCAATCGTCGCTGCACCTACTGCATCGTTCCCTTTCGGCGGGGCCGTGAGGTCAGTCGGCCGATACCAGAGTTGGTGAGCGAAACCAGGCGATTGGTTCGAGAGGGAGCTCGCGAGGTCACGTTACTCGGTCAGATCGTCGATCGATACGGTCGAGATCTCTTGCCAGAGCGTCCCGACCTCGGTGAGCTTCTGCGCGCGCTGAGTGAGATCGAGGAGATCGTGCGAATTCGTTTCCTGACGTCTCACCCTCGCGACTTCACCGACCGAATCCTCGACGCCGTGGCGACGCTGCCCAAGGTATGCGAGCACATCAATATTCCGGTTCAGGCGGGAGATGACGCCATTCTCAGGTCCATGTGGCGGGGCTACACCGTGGACGTGTACCGACGGATCGTCGAAAAGATCCGCGAACGGGTGCCTGGCTGCAGCATAGCGACCGACATCATTGTCGGGTTCCCCGGTGAGACCGAAGAGCAATTCCAGCATACTCTCGACCTCATGGAGGAGATTCGCTTCGACGTGGTCCATGTCGCGATGTATTCGCCTCGGCCCGGCACCGTCGCCGGCGACACGATGCCGGACACGCTGTCTCCATCCGAGAAGAAGGAACGTCTGCACCGGGTCGAGGAAATTCAGGAGCGGATCAGCCTTGAGCTCAACCAGGCGATGGTGGGCTCTCAACGGGAGATTCTCGTCGAAGATCAGGAACACGGGAAGTGGAAGGGGCGCACCCGCACCAACAAGCTGGTCTTCTTCGAGGATCCGCGCGCCTGGCTCGGCAAGCTCGCCCTCGTACAGATCGACCGAGCTAGCCCATGGTCGCTACAAGGATCGGTCGTGGGTGGCGAGGAACCCGGGCTCATCGCCCAGCGCTGGCAGCCATTGACAGTCCTCAACGTGCATCGTCCGGCCGCTGCGCCGGTCTAGAGCGGTGAGCCGATTCGTCGGTGGTTCTTGCGGCCAAGCGTAAGTAGAGGCGGTTCGCGAACTGCCCGCGGGGGGACGGGGGGATTCACGAATCGCCCCTACCGGCGGTCGGATGCCAGCATGGTCGGGGATTATGCGCACCGCTGTAAGCGATCCGGTCCGCCGTTCTCGACCGCGGCCCGATAATGCCCAGACCGTGTCTCAAATCCTCGACCGCTGACGCCGGAGCGACCGGGTCGGCGAAAAGGCGTAAGCGCTGGATGCCCATGCCCCGGAAAGCCGAGACGATCCCGATCGGGCAAAAGCCCGCGCGGCGAATCCCTCGAGCCGACATCTCGTTGCCGATCTCGGCGGCGATCCAGATCCGACGGTAGCCGTCCGCCAAGAGATCTTCGACGATCTGTCTCAGCAGCGTCGAATAGAAGTGGCGCCCGCGGTAGCACCCGCGGGTTACGCAGCTCCACACGTATGCCTGGCCGGGCGGCGGCTCAAACCACCGGTCAATCTCGCCGATCCACTCGGATCGATCCGATACCCAGCAGACCGTCGCCGGGTCGGTCCCCAGGGACAGGCTGGCACATCGTGACCCGCGGCTGACGCGGGTGGCCGCCTCGGTCGCCGTCAATCCAGCCGCATCGGCCACCCGAACGATCGATTCGGGATCGCCGCCATCGATTAGCTCAACCGCGCCGACTCCGGGGTCATTCCGGGCCCATACGAGCAGCGGTTCACCCAAGCGGGCGCGAGGATTCTCTTCAGAGCCGATCGCCCAGAATCGAACAATCGTGACCCGCGGAAGGGCCCACGCGATCAGCGATTGAAACATCGGCAAACTCGCCTCGATGCGCGAGGTGCGGGTTAACCATGCACGAACCGTGCGCGCGCGTCCTGAATGAGCCGCTGTGCCGCTTCCCAATTGTGCCAGCCGATCACCTGGGTCATTTTTCGTTCAAGCGTCTTGTAGGTTGCGAAGAAGTATTCGATTTCGGCCAGCCAGTTGGGAGAAAGGTCGGCGACGTCGGTGATGCTGTGGAAACGTGGATCGCCTTCGGGCACCGCGAGCACCTTGTCGTCGGGCCCTTTTTCGTCTCGCATGGTCAGCACGCCGATCGGACGCGCCGGAACGACACAACCCGAAAACGTGGGCTCATTCACGACAACCAGCGCGTCGAGAGGATCGCCGTCGGCGGCCAGGGTGTTGAGGACGAATCCGTAATCGGTCGGATAATGGACCGAGGCGAACAGTACTCGATCGAGACGAAATCGCCCGGTCGCCTGATCGTACTCGTACTTGTTTCGGCTTCCCTGGGGAATTTCGACCATCACGTCAACCGGCTCGAGCCTCATCAGAACCCCCATCCTCGTTTATCGCGACGGCGACGTTCTTCGGAACGTCTCCGCGCTCATCCACGCGACACCCAGGCGCGCCAGATGGCAGCCGCTAGATTTCCCGGTTCGCGCAATTGGCAAACGGTCGCTTCACCCCAAAGAATACCGACAGCATCGCGCCGCCGCAATCGATACGGCGCCTCTCGGCTTTCCGGTTAAGCTGCCTCGGATTGGGTCGGCCCCGAAGAAGCACGGCGTTCCGGGGTCGCCGTCGCTGAAACCGAGTCCGACTCCGCGAACGGATCTTCTCCGTTGAGCATACGTGCCAGGGCCTCTCCCTGAAGGGTCTCATGGTGCATGAGGGTCTCGGCAAGGCGATCGAGCGTCTGGCGTCGCTCCTCGAGGATCTTTCGCGCTCGCGCCAGCGCGTCGTTGATCAGCCGGCGCACTTCCTGGTCCACCTGCGCGGCCGTCAGATCGCTGATCGAACGTTCGGACGCCTCCCGGGTATGGCTTCCGTAGCCTTCGAACCTGCCGACCACGACCGGTCCTACTACGCCGCTCATGCCGTACGCGCACACCATTCGTCGAGCGGTGTCGGTTGCCTGTTCCAGGTCGCTGCCCGGGCCGGTCGTCGTTTCTCCGAGAATAAGGTCTTCCGCCGCCATCCCACCGAGGATGAACGCCAGGTTATCGAGAAGCTGAGAGCGGGTCCACAGCTGTCGATCTCCGATCGTCAGAAGCCGCGTATGTCCGCCGGACATTCCACGGGGCACGACCGTGATCTTGTGGACCGAGTCGACCGATCGGAGCGAATGGGCAACCAGCGCGTGGCCCGACTCGTGGTAAGCGGTGATCTCTTTCTCGCGTGGTCCGATCAGCCGGCTGCGCCGCGCTGGCCCGGCCAGAACCCGATCCACCGCCTCCTCGATATCGTTGTCGCTAATCACCTGGCGACTATCGCGCGCGGTCAGAATCGCCGCCTCGTTCATCAAGTTTTCTAGATCCGCACCACAGAAGCCTGGCGTCTCACGAGCCAGTCGGTCGAGGTCGACGTCGGGCGCGAGCGGTTTGTTCCGGCTATGAATCTTGATGATTGCACGCCGACCGTTCACGTCCGGTGCGTCGAGGACTACCCGCCGGTCGAAGCGTCCGGGCCGGAGCAGGGCCGGATCCAAGACGTCCGGACGGTTCGTCGCGGCGATGACCACGATGTTGGTCTGCTTGTCGAAGCCATCCATTTCGACTAGAATCTGATTGAGCGTCTGTTCGCGCTCGTCGTGCCCGCCGCCGATTCCGAAGCCGCGCTGCCGACCAACGGCGTCGATCTCGTCTACGAAGACGATGCACGGCGCATTTCGCTTTGCCTGATCGAACAGGTCGCGGACCCGGCTCGCCCCAACACCCACAAAGAGCTCGACGAACTCTGAGCCGCTGATGCTGAAGAACGGCACGCCGGCTTCACCGGCCACCGCGCGTGCCAGGAGCGTCTTGCCGGTCCCGGGGGGACCGATCAAGAGCACCCCCTTGGGAATGCGAGCACCGACCGCGGTAAACCGACTGGGCGAGCGCAGAAAGTCGACGACTTCGCGCAGCTCTTGCTTCGCTTCGTCGACTCCCGCCGCTTCGTCGAAGCGTACCTTCGGACGGTCGGCGACGATCTTTCGAGCGCGGCTCTTGAGGAATGATAGCGTTTGGTCTCCGCCGCCCTGAGCAGTGCCCTGTCGAGACATCAGAAGAACCGCCCCGACGACCAGCACGATCGGAATGACCCACACCAGCACCCCAAGAGATGCCCAGAACGGCTGGCTTGCGACCTGGACGGAAACCGAGTCGAGCTGGGCAGTCGTTACTCCCTCGGCACGAAGTGTGTCGAGGAGCGAACTTCCGGACTCCTTGCGCGTTTGGGCAACGTTCCCGTCGGTGAACTGGACGACAACGGTGTCGCCCTGAACCGTTAGACTGCGCACCAGGCCACGCTCGATGTCGTTCGCAACCTGGCTGATCGGTATCTCTGGATCGTTTCCGCCAAGCGATTGCGGCAACATGAAGATAAGAAAGAGGAGCGGAATTGCTAGGAGCGCTCCCCAGAGGAGGATATCCTTCAAGCCACGCCCGCGCCCGTTTTCGTCCATGTCATCCTCTTGTCAATCCGGGTGAGGCCTGGCACCTCACCCGGAGTCTGTGCGAGTCGCCGGAATCTGTGGGATTGCCAGGATCACCGTCACGAAAAATGGACACCGACCGTGCGGTGCAGGTAGGTGAAAGGAGAGACGCTGCAAGAAGAGTGCCGGCGGGCCTAGTAGTGGATGTTGACGATCGTTCCGACCTGTGCCCAATCCCAGAATTGCCTGGCCTGCGTCTCCGGGAGACCGATACAACCGTGGCTGGTGGGCACGCCGAATGGCGAGTCGGCTCCCTTCCAGTAGTTGTCGTGGATCGCTTCGCCGTACGAAGTGAAGTACTGGGTGTAGAGGACGTTCGGCAGGTCATACGGAACCTCAACCGCGACCGACAAGGAGGCGCTGGTCATCGTCTCGTTCGGGACGCGACGAAGCACCTGGTGCACGCCGGCCTCGGTCTCCCAGCCGGGAGCTCCCGACGACATCACCGCCCAGAACACCGGCGTCGAGCCGTTGTAGGCGGTGATGATCTGCTGGGTCAGGTTCGCGTCGATCCAGTGTCCGGAGAACGTTTGTGGCGCTGGTGGCGGGCTGCTCGGCGACGGCTTCAGTAAGTTGGCGGAGTAGACGTATTGTCCCGGAGCGATCTCTCCCCAGGTCTCGTTCACACCTTCCACCATCTGGCCGTGCACCCACGCTTCGATGGAGATTGGACTACCCGCGGCGAGCGTTCCAACCACCGGAGCATTGGTCGTCGGCGCGCTCCGGACGTTCGGACTGTCGCTTCCAACGACGCCTTGCCAGGCTCCCGCGGCGAACGTCGCGTGCGTCATCACGATGGTGGCAACGACGCTGACGACGAGTGCCACCACGGCGCGTATTGCAGTGGCTTTGACCACGTTACCTCCGTCTACGCCGGATCGGGCCCGATCGTTCGGGACCCGGGCCGTGCCCCGGCCCTGCTGGCGTAGGAGCGTTGCGCGGGCAAAAGAAGTGCCACGATCTACTCGACTCGACAACACCCCGTCCGTGGATTACCATGACCGGCGCTGGCGTTCAATGCGCCGAAATTGCGTTCGGATTGCTCCCGGGTGGAATTCGCACGAAGAAGCCGAACCGCGCGGACAGTCCGGAGACGCGGAGGTTGAGTCGAGAGTGGCAGTTGAGGTACGGCTTCCCCAGTTAGCCGCGTCCATGGCCGATGGTGTGATCAGCAAATGGTTGAAAAGTGTCGGCCAATCGGTGAAAAAGGGTGAGTCTCTCTTCGAAGTCGAGAGTGACAAGGTCACCACCGAGGTCGAGTCGCCAGCCGACGGGGTGTTGCTCCAAATCCAGGTACCCGAGGGCCAGAAGATCGACGTCGGTACCGTTCTCGCCACCATCGGCGCGGCGGGCGAAGCCATTCCCGAGTCCAGGGGAGCAACGGCGAGCACGGCGGCTGCCACCAATGGAAGTCCGATCGCGATGGCCACCGCGCCGCCTACCGTCGCTGCCCCTCCGCCAACCCGGGTGTTCGTGACGCCTCGCGCCCGAAAAGTCGCCGAGGAGCTCGGCATCGACGTCAATCGGATCAAGGGTACCGGCCCGGGCGGGCGAATTTTAGAGCGCGACGTTCTGGCGGCGGTGCCTCAGGCCGCTCCTCCCGCCGCCCCGGCCCCGGCACCCTCGGCGCCGACCGTACCGCTTCCGGCCGCTCCGGGCACCGTCGTGCCGCTCACCGCCATGCGCCGAACGATCGCCGACCGAATGGTCCGCAGCCAGCACACGGTTGCCGAAGTGACGCTAACGTCCGAGGTAGACGTCTCGGAGATCGTTAAGCTGCGCGAACAGATCAGCGGCGAATGGCAAAAACAGCACGGGATCAAAGTATCGTACAACGACGTTATCATTCGGGCAGTCGCGAGGGCGCTCCGCGAGCACCCGTACCTCAACGCGAGCCTGGCGGACGATGGGATTCACCTTCACTCGGAAATTAACGTCGGGATGGGCGTCGCCGTCGACTCCGGGCTGATTGTACCGGTGATTCGAGACGCCGATCAGAAGTCGCTGCTTGAGATTGCCCGGGCATCGCGCGACCTGGCACAGCGGGCACGCCAGAACCAACTGACGCGCGACGAGGTGTCCGGGGGAACGTTCACCATCAGCAACATGGGCATGCTTGGGGTCGAGGCGTTCACGCCGATCATCAATTGGCCAGAATGCGCGATTCTGGGCGTCGGACAGATCGTGGATCGCGCGGTCGTTCGCGATGGTCAGGTCGTCGTCCGTCCCACGATGTGGTTGAGCTTGACTTTCGACCATCGGATCGTCGACGGCGCGCCCGCCGCGGCGTTCCTGGCACGAATTCGGCAGTTACTGGAAAGTCCCTACCTTCTTTTCGTCTAGCGCCGAGGCGGCCGAGCGGCGGCTCCTTGAACCGCGCGGGAATGGTTCAAGGACTCGGCTATCCTTTTGACCGGCAATCCTATTGAGAGGTCATGTCCGTGGCAATCGACTGTGACATCGCGGTCATCGGCGGCGGGCCGGGCGGCTACGTCGGCGCGATTCGCGCCACCCAGCTTGGAGCCCGAACCGTTCTCATCGAGCGAGATCTTCTCGGCGGGACCTGCACCAATCGCGGGTGTATTCCGAGCAAAGCGCTGCTCGACGCTGCCGCGCATTACACCGCGATCCAACACGCGGGCGAATACGGGTTGATAGTCGGCTCGGCAAGCTTCGACTTCGCTCAGGTCCAGGCGCACAAGGAGCGCATCGTGACCCGCCTCCGGCAGGGCGTCGAAGGTCTGGTGAAGGGAAACGGTACTACATTTCTACACGGAGAGGCGCACTTTCTCGACGCACACCGACTGGAAGTTCGTCTCGACGGCGGTCGCATAGAAGAAGTGTCCGCGAAGAACGTCGTCATCGCCACCGGTTCGACCGAAAGCCGCCCCC
>JAJPKB010000512.1 GCA_021323915.1 Chloroflexota bacterium
AACCGCGAGTTCGGCATCTCGCTGATCTACATCACCCACGACCTGACGACGGCCTACCAGATCAGTGAGAACATCATCGTGCTCTACCGCGGCTCGGTGGCCGAGGCCGGCGCGGTCGACTCGGTCGTTCGCCAGCCCCAGCACCCCTACACCCGGCTGCTGATCGGCTCCGTGCCGCTGCCGGATCCGAACCAGTCGTGGAAGCGCAACAAGCTTCCGACCGATTCCGGGACCGGCGCGGAGCCCCGAACGGCGGGCTGCAAGTTCGCCGACCGGTGCCCCCAGGTGATGCCGAAGTGCCGGGAAAGCCGTCCACCGCTTTTCCAGACCGACCCGCACCGGACCACCGCCTGCTTCCTCTACGAACAGGCGAAGCAGGTGGCGACCGAGGATCTGGGCAAAGTGTTCAAGGGGGTTGGATGAGACTGGAAGGCAAGGTCGCGATCGTCACCGGCGCCGCCTCGGGAATTGGACGGGCCACCGCCCGGATCTTCGCGCGAGAGGGCGCGCGGGTCGTCGTCGCGGACCGGCGCGAGGAGCCGGGGCGCGAGACGGTCGCGATGATCGAGCACGAGGGGGGCAGCGCCCGGTTTGTCCAGACCGACGTGAGCCAGGCGGCCGAGGTGAAGCGCATGGTGGGCTTCGCGGTCGAAAGCTACGGCAGGCTCGACGTCCTGGTCAACGACGCGGCCTCGGCGCGCTCGAGGCCGGCCGTCGACCTGAGCGAAGAAGACTGGATCTACACGATCGACAACTGTCTGAAGTCGGTCTACCTCGGGGCGAAGTACGCGATCCCGGAGATGATCAAGGTCGGGGGCGGGGCAATCGTCAACATCTCGTCGGTGAACGGAATCATCACCAACCCCTCGTTCTCGGCCTACAGCGCGGCGAAGGCCGGCGTCCTCGGTCTCACCCGCAACCTGGCGCTCGACTACGGCCTCGAGGGAATTCGGGTCAACGCGATCTGTCCCGGCTTCATCGCCAACGACCTGATGGAGCAGCGGCTGGCCGAGGATCCCGCCGAGAAATGGGCGGTGACCGAGACCCAGCCGGTTGGCCGCTACGGCCACCCGGAGGACATCGCCTGGGCCGCGGTGTACCTTGCCTCCGACGAGGCCGGCTACGTGACCGGCGCGACGCTGGTCGTCGACGGCGGTCTGACGATCCAGTCCCCCGAGGCGCTGGTCCGCCCCTCGTTCCGCGAGCGCTGGCGCAAGGGAAGACTGGTTCTCCGGGACGAGAATTAGGGAATTCCCCGGGGGCAGACTTTTCGCGGGGGCGCCGGGTTTCCCTCATCCCCTACCCTCGTCTACCCTCTGACCCCTTTATCCAGGGGGAACCTTCTCCCAGTGCGTGGGAGAGGGGACTCAGCAGGAAGATACTCTCAAGACCCTTCCCCCTCGGATGGGGGAAGGGGTAGGGGATGAGGGAGCCCGGGCCGGGCCCCCGATCTACCCCTACGTCCCAACCGTGCTGGACTCGACAAAATGCCATGGATGGGCCCGGTGCGCTGGTGCATTCCGCGCGCCGAGAAGCCCCGTCCCTTCGCGGTCTTCGCGACTTCGCGGTGCCGGCGCCTACCGGAACGCCGGCAGCACCTCGTCGACGAAGAGCTTCATGTCGTCGGTGTCGGGAAAGCGCGGGAAAACCAGCTGAAACAGGTCGAAGCCGAGATCGACCAGCTGGCTCAGGTGGTCGCGCAGGCCGGCCGGATCCCCGGCGAAGGCGGGATTCTCCCGCTCGAGGGCAGCGCCGGCCAGGCGCTCGGCCTCGGCGCGGTCGGGAGACAGGTAGACGGTGAGTGTGTAGGTCTTGCGAATCCGGTCGTAGTCGCGCCCGACGTCGCGGCAGTGCTGGCGCAACACGTCGCACTTCTGGCGCAGGGTATCGAGCCGCCGGGAGAAGGGCAGCCACCAGTCGGCGTGCTCGGCCACCGCGCGCAGCAGATAGCGCTCGCCGTCGCCGCCGATCATGATCGGCGGAATCGGGTCCGGGCGCGGCTCGCAGTAGGCGTCCCTGACGTGGTAGTACTCGCCCTCGAAGGTGGCCGGTCCGCCGGTCCAGAGCGCACGCATCACCTGAATCCCCTCGACCATCTGGGCAATTCGCACCCGGGCCGAGGGAAATTCGTAGCCGTAGGCGTGGTACTCGTCCTCCGCCCAGCCGGCGCCGTAGCCGAGCACGAAGCGCCCGTGGCTGAACACCTGGAGACTCGCCGCCATCTTCGCCAGGAGGGGCGGATGGCGGTAGGAGTTGGCCATGACGATCGTCCCGAGCAGCGGACCGGGGAACCGGGCGGCGACCCAGGTGAGCTGGGTCCAGCACTCCAGCCGGTAGCGATCGGAGGTCATGTGGTGGTCCGAGATCCAGATCGACGAGAAGTGCTGGCACGCCACGTCGAGGACGTTCTGGAGGTCCTGGACGAACGTCCGAGGGTTGACCCGCTCGATCAGGCGGTTGCCGGTCGGCGGGTTGTAACCGAAGTCGATCGGTCGATTTGCCATGTGGGTTGGCTTCCCCTTTCGCAGGCTGACTTTCGCGGGACGTATTCTATACCGAAAGCGCGCACGTCGGATCGTGACCGACGACGGCCGGGCGGAACGCCGCTTCGCCGGAGGATCATCACGGAGCGCGGGCGTCTCGCCCGCCCCGGGTCGACCGGAAACAGGCCCGCGCTCCCGACCTTTCAGATGCGTCCCCGGTCGCCCGGGCACAAAATCGGTTATTGACGCGCCGGGCGGCCGGCGGTACGCTATGGGCAAGCCAGCGTCGACCGCCAAGACCCGCCGGGATCCGGCGATCTGACTACGAGGAGAGGAACGTGTCCCTGCTGAGCGACCGACAGGTAGAGTTTTTCGAGGACAACGGCTACATCGTCGTCGAAGACATCGTCGACGAGAAGGAGTACCTCGACCCGATGGTCGAGGAGTACCAGGAGCTGCTGGACCAGCTCGCCGAGCGCCTGTACGCCGAGGGAAAGATCTCGTCCACCTACGCGGACCTGCCGTTCGGGAAACGGCTGACCAGGGTGTACGCCGAGACCGGCAAGGTCTGGGCCCAGTATTTCGACTTCTCGCTCCCGTTCAAGGACGTCAAGCCGGACGAGCCGTGCCACTTCGGACCGGCGGTTTTCAACATGCTGCGGAACCCGGAGGTCCTCGACGTCGCCGAATCGCTGATCGGGCCGGAGATTTACTCCAACCCGGTCCAGCACGTCCGGCTGAAGCCGCCGGAGCGCCTGACGCCGCGCGATCCGAAGACCGGTCGAGTTCTGCTCGGCGCGACCCAGTGGCACCAGGATGCGTCGGTGGTGATCGAGGAGGCCGACGAGACCGAGATGCTCACCGTCTGGGTTCCAATCTTCGACGCCACCGAGGAGAACGGCTGTCTCTGCGTCGTTCCCCGCAACCACCGGGTCGGACTGCTCCAGCACTGCGTGTCGAACGTGAAGGGGAACTACCTGCCCGACAAGTACTTCGACGTCGATCGGATGCTGCCCTTGCCGATGCGCCGAGGAAGCGCGCTGTTCATGCACCGCAAGACGCCCCACTGTTCGCTCTCGAACAACAGCGAGGACATCCGCTGGAGCATGGACCTTCGCTACAACCCGACCGGCCAACCAACCGGTCGGCCGGAGTTCCCCGGCTTCGTCGCCCGCAGCCGCGCGAACCCGGACACCGAGCTTCGCGATCCAGAGGCCTGGAAGCAGAGCTGGCTGGACACCCGGGCGCGCATGTCCGAGCACCCGGAGCTGGTCGGGGCGTTCTACCGCTGGAAGGCGGGCGCGCCCGGCTGCGCGTAGAGGGCGGGAAGGCTCTGGTACGAGACGGTCGCCAGTTAGGTCTCTCGACGGCAGCCGGGGCCGCCGTAACGGATGCCTGAAACGGAGGCGGTCTCGCCGGCAAAGCCGTAGGGCAGGAGGCGGTAGGGGGCGAGGTGCCCGGTCCCCCGCCCCCGACGGGCCGGTCAGGCGCTCTCCAAACACCGGTAACCTCCCGGCGGCGTCCGCGGCCCCGGATCTCACGACTGGAGCACCTCGATCGACCGTCTTCGTCCCCGTCGGATCTCGCCGAGCTCGAGGGAAGAGGCCGGCGCTCCGACCGTGCCGTCGGACTCACCGCTCGTCCGCCCGTTAGTCGGCGGCGTCCTTGCCCTCGCGGTGGCGGTGGGAATCGGGCGGTTTGCCTACACCCCGATCCTGCCGGCCATGGCGCGCGCCGCGAGCCTGGACCCGCGGGGCGCCGGCCTCCTCGCGTCCGCCAATTACCTTGGCTACCTCGCCGGAGCGCTGGCGATCGCGGCGTGGACCCTCGGCGCGCAGCGGGATCGAGTGCTCGGCGGTTGTCTCCTTGGCGTGGCGCTGACGACCGGTGCGATGGCAGCCACCACCGACGTCGTCGCCTGGGGCTTCATCCGCTTCGTCACCGGCCTGGCGAGCGCCGGGGCATTCGTGCTGGTGTCGGCCGCGGCGCTCGACCTGCTACGCCGGCGAGGGGCGAGCGCGCTCGCCGGCTGGCTGTACGGCGGGGTTGGCGCGGGAATCGCCATCTCGGGCGCGGTTGTCCGGGTGGTAGACACCGCGCTCGGCTGGCGGGGCGACTGGCTCGTCCTCGCCGCGCTCGGGGCGGTGCTGGTCGCTTTCTCGCTGCGCTGGCTGCCCGTAAGCTCGAAGCGGCCGGCCACGCGGCTCACCGGCGATTCGGTCGCCGACCGCGGGATTGGCGTCGTGCTGGCGCTGCTGGTGGTCTCTTACTTCTTCGAGGGAACCGGCTACAGTGCCACCGGCACTTTTCTGGTCGTCATCGTCGACGCGATGCCGGGCCTGCACGGAATCGGGCCGAGCGCCTGGATTATCGTCGGACTGGCGGCCGCGCCCTCGTGCGTCCTCTGGTCGCGTCTGGCGGCGCGGGTGGGATTCGCTCCGGCGCTGGTCGTCGCCTACCTGGCCCAGGCGGTTGGCACGCTCGCGCCGGTGCTCGCCCAGGGCCCCACCGGCGCGGTTCTCGCCGCCCTGCTCTTCGGGGGCACTTTCATGGGCATCGTCTCGCTCACCCTCACCCTGGGTGGACAGCTCGCGCCGGCGCGGTCGGCCGGCGTCATCGGCGTCCTGACCGCCGCGTTCGGCCTCGGCCAGATCGTCGGTCCGACGCTCGCCGGGGTGCTGGCCAGCGGAGCCGGCGGCTTCGGTCCGGCGCTGACGGCGGCCGCGGCGGTCGTCCTGTTGGGCGGCGTTCTCACCGGCGCGATCTGGCGGCTCGAGTCCGGGGGAGCCAGGACGGCGCTCCGCTGATCCCGCCGTTCGCTCAGGCCGAGGGGCCGAAGCCGGGCGTCTCCGGGAGCGGGAAGCAGCCGTCGACGAGACGCACCGGGGAGTCGTCCCGCAGGAGTCCGCTCTCCATGTAGAGGGTGTTTGGCAGCGCGGCGAGCACGTGCAGGTGAACGCCGCCGCCGTGCGACGCGTAGGGAATCTCGAAGGCGTCGGCCATCAGGCCGATCTCGAGGCATTCGGTCACCCCGCCGGCGCGCCGGATATCGGGCTGGACGACGTCGACCGCGCGCCGCTCGAAGAGCTGGCGGAATTGCCGCTTTCCGAAGTTGTTCTCGCCGGAGGCGATCGGGATCGTCAGCTCGGCGGCCAGCCGCGCCAGTCCGTCGACGTCGTCCGCGCGGAGCGGCTCCTCGAGCCAGAAGCAGCCGAGCTCCTGGTACACTCGGCCGCGCCTCAGCGCCTCGGCGAGGGAGAAGACCTGGTTGGCGTCGACCATGATCAGGCCGGAGGTGCCGATCGCCGAGCGGGTGGCTTCGATGCGCCGAACGTCCTCTTCGAGCGTGGGCGCGCCCACCTTGATCTTGACGCCGCGGAATCCCTGCTCCATCGCCCGGGTGCAGATCCGCTTGAGTTCGTCGAGCCCGTAGTTCAGCCAGCCCACCATCGCGTAGGTGGGAACTCGGTCGCGGCGGGCTCCGAGCAGTCGCCAGACCGGCTGTCCGACCGCTTTACCTACCAGGTCCCAGAGCGCGACGTCGACGCCGGCGATGCCGAGGAGAGCCAGGCCGGCCGTGCCATGGTAATCTGTTACCTGCCAGAGGCGGTCGCGAACCGCGCGGATCATGAACGGGTCCTGACCGACGACCTCGGGCGCTAGCTCGTCGTTGATCAGGTGCGCCAGGACCGCCGGCGCGGCGTCGAGCCGACCGAAGTCGATCGAGCCGTTTCCGACCAGGCCATCGGCCGTCTCGACGGTGACCCGGCAGACCCCGTGGGTGTCGAGGGTCTGAAGCGCGTCGCGGGACGGGTGCTCGCGGCGGCGCGACTCGCCGGTGGCATAGACGCGACTGATCTTCACGGTGGCTCCTCCTGAACCGCGGCGGCGCGGGGGATCGGTTTTTCCGGTCGCGGATGGGCCGATTATAGCGTGCAGGTGGGGAAACAGTCATGACCGAACGGTATCCGGAGATCGCGCCCGACCAGAGTGGAATGCTGGACGTCGGCGACGGGAATCGGGTCTACTGGGAGACGTGCGGCCAGCCCGGCGGCAAGCCCGCGGTGGTCATGCACGGCGGCCCCGGC
>JAJPKB010000244.1 GCA_021323915.1 Chloroflexota bacterium
ACCAGCGATCGATCAAGGCGAGTACACGTCCGCATGGTCGTACGACAGAGTCTATCATACACCACCCGTGCGCCGCGTACCCGCCTCGTCCCGGACGTGCGATCCGTTTACACCGAGTAGGCAACCGAGCCATCGGCTCGCAGTGGCACGTTCCGGTCACCCTGAATCACCGGTTCGACGCTAGCTACCTTTTCGACGTCCAGCCGGATGCCGAGACCAGGCGCGTCGGATACCGGGAGATATCCGCCCTCCCGACGCGGCGTTCCCACGAAGGCCGCCGACGTCGGACGCTCGTCGACCTTCGAGTACTCCTGGACGAGGAAGTTCGGGATCGACGCGTCGAGGTGGACCGATGCCGCGGTGAGAACCGGCCCGAGGAAGTTATGGGTGACCACCGCGGCGTGGTAAGACTCGGCGATCGCCGCGATCTTCTTGCAGTGGGTGAGGCCACCGGCGAGCCCGACGTCCGGTCGGACGAACTGGGTGCCGCCGGCCGCGAGGAGCTCCCGAAACTCCCAGATCGTGTGCATGCGCTCGCCGTTTGCCACGCCGATGGTGACCCGGCGCGCGATCTCCGCCTGCGACTGGATGCTGTCGATCTGGATCGGATCCTCGAAGAAGAGCGGGTGGAACTGCTTGACCGCCTCCGCGACCGGGATGGCTTGCAGCGGGGTGAGCTTTCGGTGGATCTCGAGGATCAAGTCGACGTCCTTGCCGACGGCTTCCCGGGCGGCCGCGACCCGCTCGACCACTTCCCCGACCAGGGCAGATAGGGTGAGATCCTGGTAGCCGGGCGGGACTGGATCGAACTTGATCGCGGTGAAACCCTCGCCTGCCGCCGCCGTGGCGTGGGCGTGGACCTCCTCGGGACGCCCGCCCGCCATCAGCAGGTGAAGGCGAATCTTGTCGCGGCACTTGCCGCCCAGCAAATCCCAGATCGGCGCGTTGAGATGCTGACCCTTGATGTCCCAGAGGGCGATGTCCACCGCGCTCACCGCGCCGCTGAGAACGGAGCCGCGAAACGGGCCCATGCGGTAGAGATATTGCCAGTGGTGCTCGATCCGCATGGGGTCCTGGCCGATAAGATAGGACTTGAAAGCCTGGATGACCTCGTGCACAGCGCCCGGATACGCCCAGCAAGCGGACTGGCCGAGCCCAACGATTCCGCTGTCAGTCGTGATTCGGACGAACTCTCCTCCACCAACCTGGAGCGACTCGACGTCGGCGATCTTCACGTGCCTTTCCTCCTCGCGTGACGCCACTTCAACGCGTGATACCGCCGGAAGCTCGAGCGCCGATACCGGAGCGAGCGTGCCGTGGCTTGCCGTTGGCGAAAGGGTCGAGGAAACGAACCTATCGCGGAGCCCACGCGTTGGTGGCGCGGTGAGGAGTTTACCACGCCGCTCCCGCGCGATGCGGCCCTGCCGCGCGGAGGGGACGGGGCGATTCGCGAATCGCCCCGACAGGTGATCGTCTATCCGCCGGTGCTGAGCATTCCCTCATCGCGGTAAGGAACGACCTCCGGCCCCCGCTGGCTGGGCAGATCGCGTGCTTCACAGGCCGCGATCAGAAGGTCCAGGCTCGCCTCGTCCGAGCCGAGCTCGCGCGCGGCCCGGTAGCAATGCTCCGCCGCCTCCCAGTCCTGGCGATAGTGGTATTCGAGGCCGAGATGGATTCGAGGGGTCGCCCAGGCCGGCGCGAGATCGATCGCGCGTCTCAGATGCTCGAGGGCCTGGTCGCCGTGCTCCCAGGCCATCAAGAGCGTTCCGAGCCGGGTGTGCAGCGCGGCGTCGAACGGCCGATCGCGAAGCTGCCGGGTGAGGCGCCGAATCGCGCGTACCTCGCCGAGGAGCGTCGTCGTGTCGGGGGTTGGGCCAAGACGGCTCGCCCGTTCGAACGCGTCCTGCGCCCAGCGCCAGTCGCCGAGCCGTCCGCAAGCAATGCCGAGCTGTTGCCAGTAATCCGCGACGTTCGGCGAGGCGTTCACCGCCGCCTGGTATGCGCGCCGCGCGCCACTCCAATCGTCCTCGGCCGCGCGGCGCGCTCCTTCCCGCGCCTCGTCGGGCATCTCGGGCGGTCGCGCCGCCGGCGCGGGATCTTCCCGACTTCGCTTGCCGGCGCTCGATTCCGTTAGCTCTTTCAAGCGGCGTCCCCAGGCAACGTCCTCGATGAGACGAACGTCCCAGGGATGGGGAAGTGTTGGATAGCGCGCGCGAATTGCCTCGGTGGCGAAGTCAGTGCTCTGGAAGTAGCTGGTGACCAACAGGTCGACGGACCGGTACACGCGCAATCGAACGCAGACCGCGTCGACGAGCGTTTCGTAGCAGCCGCGCCAGCGCGGCTTCAGTTGGTGGAGACGGTCCGCTGCTTCGATCCAGCGGCGCAGGAGGCGGTCGCGCCATTCCTGGTTGGGAGCTCGGGCAATCGGTGGGCTCTCGTCGTGTCGTCGCGCGCCACCATCGGCGTTTCGGCCCGTTTCCTGGCCGATCGACGGTTGCACCCTCGGCCGGTCGCCCATCGTAGACTGGGGGGAAAGAAGGCTGGTTCCCATCGCGTGATCCTCCGGTCGTCCTTGAGCCTCGGATCGTGAGTGACTCGTGAGTCCGTGCGTGGTGGCTCTCGCATCCGAGAACACCCCGGATTAACCAAGGATACGACTAAGAGCATTTCAATTCGTGAGAATACGTCGTTTTGAATGCCACGGCGTCCGGAATTCAGCCGCGGCGGGTCCCGATCTTGCCATCCTTTCCCCTTCGTAATACGCGCATCGTTGACGGGAGGAGGTGCGGCCATGCTGGTTTTGGGTTACAAGGCGTCGACCGAGCAATTCGACCCGACGCAGCTCCTGGATTGGGTCGTCGAGGCCGAGTGCCGCGGGTTCGACTCGGTAAGCGCGAGCGACCACTTTCATCCCTGGCGGAACGACGACGTCCACTGCTTCTCGGTGTGGCCGTGGCTGGGCGCGGTCGGCGCCCGGACGCGTCGGATCCACTTTGGGACCGGCGTCACCTGCCCGACCTTGCGGTATAACCCCGCGGTGATCGCCGAGCACGCCGCGACGCTGGGCGCGATGTTCCCCGGGCGCTTCTGGCTGGGGCTGGGCACCGGCGAAGCCCTCAACGAGAAGGCGACGACCGGTTGTTGGCCCGGCTACACCGAGCGCCACGAACGACTGGCCGAGGCGATGCAGATCATCCGACGCCTCTGGGATGGCGAGCACCTGACCTACCGCGGTCGCTATTTCCAGACGCGCGACGCCCATCTCTACACCCGACCCTCCACCGCCGTTCCGCTGATCGTCGGGGCAGCCGGTCCCCGCAGCACCCGGCTGGCCGGCCAGTACGGCGACGGCTGGGTCGTGCCCGCCTCGCGCGGTCCGGTCGACTACTACCGCGACGTGCTGATCCCGGCGCTTCAGCAGGGCGCGCGGAACGCCCACCGCGATCCGCACCTGCTGACGAAAGCCGTGGAGCTGTACGTGATCGACACCGACAACCCGGCGGAGGCGCTCGCGGACGCGCGCTTCTGGGCCAGCACGCTGCTCGACGACCGCGACAAGTACGGCGTGTACGACCCGCGTGACCTGCAGAAATACGCCAGTCGCCTCGACGACAAGACGGTGACCAACCGCTGCCTGATCTCGGCCGATCCTACGGACCACGTCGCCTTCGCCGAGCGCTTCATCCAGCTGGGTTTCACCCACCTGTTCTTCCACGCGCCGGGCCCCCACCAGGGCAGATTCCTCGAGTTTTACGGCAAGGAAGTCCTGCCGCGCGTACGCCAGGCGCACGGCGCGGCAGGCTCCCAACCGGCCGCGGCCTGATCGTCCTCCTGCGAAACCAGGGCACCGATTCGGTATTGGTGCCCGACCACGCCACCCGGAAGAGGAATACTTGGGGGATACCCCCAGCCCCCCGCTCTGCGAGGCACCAGTGCCGCCCGGTCAATCCACGACCGGCGCGACCCGGCAGCGCTCGTAGAGCGCCGCGAAGTCGCGCGAGCCGTCGTCGTCGCGTACCTCCAGGCGAACGCCGGAAACGAAGCCGGGCAGGTGGCCGAAATAGAACGCTTCGTGTCGCTGCTGCTCGTGGGCAAAGTGCCAGCGCACGCCGCTCGGATAGACGACGGTCGAGATACGACGGGTCTCGGGCAGCAGCGCCGCCGAGCGGAGCGCGTCGAGCGCCTCCGGATCGGGCGAGATGCCAAGTCCGGGACCATTGGGCACCGGTAGCCAGCCGTCGACGACCTTCGGCGCCGGCGCCAGGTCTCGCGCCCAAAGGTCGTGCGCGGCGAGGTGCGAGAGCAGGGCCTCCTGACAGGTCGAGGTGACGTGCGCGATCCAAGCGGCGCGTAGCGCCGTGCCGACCGTTTGAATCCAGAACGGCTTGCGGAACTCGTGAACCAGGCCAGCCAGCGATCGAAGCTGGTCGACGTCGGCGCCGCCGAGGACGAAGCCGTCCATCAGCTGCTCGCGAAGCTGGACCGCGCCGGGCACGCCGTTGTCGTAGCTTCGATCGGAGACGACGTGGCAGCATCCACCCCCGAAGTGGCCGACGATCGGGCGCTCGATCGAGCGGCGAATGATCTGATAGCCCTCGACATCGCGTTGGGGGATTGGCGACTCGAACCCGCCGACGCAGTCGTATCGGGCGAGATCACGCAGGATCGGCAACGCCAGGCGGGCTTCGCGGAGGTGGCCGTTGAAGTCGAGCCACAGGCGAAATCCTTTCGGCGCGACCTCGGCCGCCGCGGCGATCTGCTCCCGCGGATCCCACCACGGTCGACACTTGAACTTGTAGCTGGTGTAGCCAAGCGACGCGGCGTGGCGGACCTGCGCCACGAGCACCGCCGGCGGCAGATCGATCGTCCAATAGGCGAACGGCACCCGGTCTCGGACCTGCCGTCCCATGAGGACGTGGGCGGGAACGCCCAGCGCCTTGCCGACGGCGTCGAAGCAGGCCATCTGGACGCCGCCGTGGCCAGCCTGGCGCAGGACCCGAAGCGCGTCCTGACCGACCAGGTGGGCGCAGTCCACCGGTCCGCCCATGTCGTCGCCGTACCCCTCGGCTCCGCCTTCGAGCTGCACCCGGTACAGCGTCAGCCGGGTCCCGTGGGTCACCGCCCGAAGCATGTGGGGACCCACCTCCGGCCGAAATGCCATGTTCAATGGAATGGTCTCGATCTGGGCGATCTTCATCGGATACTCCTTTTCCTCGGCCGCCGGCGAGCGACACGGCGATCCGTGGGACTCGTGGTAGTATAGCAATGATTAGTTCGCTCGGTCGTGCCGGGGCCCGGTCGATCGATCGTGACCGTTCGTCCCCGAGGAGCGCGCGTGCTCTACAACCAGGTCGTCGTCGCCTACCAGGAGATTGCCAGCACGACCAGTCGGACGCGCATGTCCAACGTTCTGGTCGCGCTCCTTCGGGCTACCCCGCTCGAGCTTCTTCCTCGGCTGGTGTACCTGACCCAGGGGAAGCTCCATCCGGAGTTCGAGGCGATCGAGATCGGCATGGCCGAGCGGCTGGCGCTGCGAGCGGTCGCGGCGGCGAGCGGGCGACCGGAGCAGGAGATCCGCGCGGACTTATCGCGCCGTGGCGATCTCGGCGCCACCGCCGAGCACCTGCTCCAGGGTGCCGACCGGGCTCCTACTCTCACTGTCGACGAGGTCTACGACGGTCTCGACGCGATCGCCCACACCGCCGGTCGCGGCTCGGTCGGCGCCAAGGTCGAGACCCTCGTCGCGCTGCTGTGCCGGGCCACGCCGGCCGAGGCCGGTTACCTGATTCGCACCGCGACCGGCAAGCTCCGCCTCGGCGTCGCGGATATGACCCTGCTCGACGCCCTGACTATCGCCCAAACCGGCTCAACCGAGTCGCGGCCAATCGTGGAGCGCGCGTACAACCTGTGCTCCGACCTGGGCGCGGTGGCCGTCGCGCTCACGCGGGACGGGACGACGTTGCTGGAGTCCTTTCATCCCGAGCCCTTCCGCCCGATCAGGCCAATGCTTGCCGAAAGGCTGAAGGATCCCAGGGAGATCCTGGCGAAGCTCGGCGGTCGGTGCGCGGCCGAGTACAAGTACGACGGGGAGCGATTGCAGATTCACAAGCGCGGAGCCGAGGTGCGAATATTTTCGCGCCGGATCGAGCCGATCACCGCTCAGTACCCCGACGCGGTCGACCTGACCCTCGCCGGTCTCGCGGTTGAGTCCGCGATTTTCGAAGCGGAGGCGGTGGCCCGCGATCCCGACACCGACGAGCTTCTCCCGTTCCAGGACCTGATGCGGCGCAAGCGCGTTCACGCGGTGGCCGAAGCGGCGCGGGAGCTCCCGGTCTCGTTGATCGCGTTCGATCTCCTTTACCTGGACGGCACCGATCTGACCCGGCTGCCCTACGCCGAGCGCCGCGTGCGCCTCGACCGGGTCGTGAAGGCCGGCCCGCGCTTTCAGCCTTCGGAACGGGAAATCGTCGCCAGCGTTCCCGAGCTGACCGCGTTTTTCGACCTCGCGGTCAGCGCCGGCACCGAGGGGCTCGTCTGCAAGTCGCTCGCGCCGGATGCGCTCTACCAGGCCGGCTCACGCGGCTGGTTGTGGATCAAGTTCAAGCGCGAGTACGTCTCGGAGATGACCGACACCGTCGATCTGGTCGTCGTCGGGGCGTTGCACGGGCGCGGACGACGGGCCGGCACCTACGGCTCGCTTCTCGTCGCCGCCTACGACCCGGCGGCGGACGTCTTCCGTACCGTCACCAAAGTCGGCTCGGGCTTCAGCGACGCCGAGCTGGCCAGCCTCCCACGGCGGCTGGCGCCGCTGGCGATCCCCCACGCGCACCCGCGGGTCGATGCGAAACTCGCGGCGGATACGTGGTTCGTGCCCTCGGTCGTCGTCGAGGTGATCGGCGCCGAGGTGACGCTCTCGCCAATCCACACCGCTGCGCTCGGGCGGTTTCGTTCGGGAAGCGGGCTGGCGATCCGTTTTCCGCGCTTTACCGGTCGCTGGCGCGACGACAAGGCCCCCGAGGACGCGACGACGGTGGACGAGCTCGCCGAGATGTACCAGCAGCGCAAGGCGAGCTGAGGGCGGACGAGAGAGTCCCGAAGATAGGAGCCAGAAGATTAGGAGTCAGAAGCTAGAACTGAGAAGCAAGAAAGAGAGCGGTAACTCGGCTTCTCTATTCTGGATTCTGGATTCCGCATTCTCGCTCCCCGGATTGCTTTGTTTACCCCGGATTGACCTCGGTTCACTTATTGCGTAATCCCAGCGACGTACTGTTTCCGGAGATGATCTCTTCCCGGGTAAGGCGATGGTTGTCCTGGCAGTGCTGGTGGTTGCGCTGGCGTTCCTCGGGATGATCCTTGGTATTTATCTCCTGCTGGTCGCGACGCTGGGCGGGCTCGTCTTTTCGCCTGGTAGCATGCTCGTGTTCGTTCTGATCGGTGTCGCCACCGGACTGGCACTCCTCGGCGCTGGCCAGCTCCTCGATCGGCGGTTGAGCCGCGACCTCGCTTCCTTCCTGGCTCGGTCCGGCCCGTCGCCGCTCCGCGACCACGCGCTTACCCGCGCCTACGCCTTGCTGGTCCTGTCGCTTCTGCCGTTCTTTCTTTACCTCCAGGGCTTCGCGTTGTACTCGGTGGTCGCTATCTCGCTGGATCTGGCGCGGGCCGTCGCCGCGGGCGGAGACGTGCCGTTGATCGCCCTGCTGATCCCGGCGATGATCGTCGTCGGGACGGTGCTGGGTGTCGCGATCGGCCTGTTCCGCCTCTTCGTCCTGCCCGCTCCCGAGCCAATCGGTATCCCACTCACCCCCGACCAGGACCGTCCCCTCTGGGCCCTCAGTCGATCCGCCGCCGATTACCTGGGGACCCGGCCGGCCGACGCGATTCTTCTATCGCCGGAGCCGGGTATCGGTGTCAGCGTACCGGTTGGACTGTTGCACGTCGTCTTCGGGGCCAGGCGAACCCTCGAGATTGGCCTTCCTTCCATCTGCGGCCTGCGGGTCGACCAACTCGCGGCGATTCTGACCCACGAGTACGGACACCTCGATCACCGGGACGCGCGGTGGGCGACGTTCATCCACGCCCTCGGCGCCTCGCTCAGCGCAACGCTCGCCGCCGTGCCCGGGCCGTGGTCCTTCGGCGAGCCGCCGACGATTCTCAATCTGATCGCTACCTTCAATCCGGCCTACTGGACGATGTTCTTCTTTGTCTCCCTCTTTCTCCGCCTGATCGGCGGCTTCTCCCGCACCCGGGAGACGCTCGCCGACCTGGAAGCAGCATCGCGCCTGGGCGGTCACACCTTCGCCCGAGCGCTGTTGCGCGTTGCGGTGAACGATCTGGTCTTTCACGATCTTGTCGAGGAGCGTGACGTGCCGTGGCTGCTGAACCGGGGCCAGTTCATCGATGGCTTCGACGGTTGGATGGAGCGGATTTACCGATACGAGCTCGGACCGTACGGAATCGAGGCGCTCGAATACCGGCTGATCGCGGCCGGACAACGGCATGATCCCGCCGACTCGCATCCGGGTCTCGAAGAGCGCATCGAGGCGACGGCGCGCCTCGATGGCGCCGGCTCGACTGACGATCGCCCGGTCGCCGCCCTCTTCGACGATTGGCGCCGAACCGACGAAGCGCTCACCCGCCTTTACTATCGGGCCCACGGCTGGTCCCTGGCGGACGAGACGACCATGACCGAGCGTTAGCGCGCGTCGCAAACTCGATAACGACTGTCCCTCGACGCTGCCCCCGCGATATGATGATCGCGGTAACCGGATAATCTCTGCGCAGGAGCGAACGAGTGTCGGACGAGCTGTACGAGACTGGAATGAAGATTCGACGGGCCGTTCTGGGTGACGAATACGTCGACCGGGCGACCCGGAACGTCGACGACTTCAATCGCGACTTTCAGCGGCTGGTCGCCGAATACTGCTGGGGCGCCACCTGGGGACGCGAGGGCCTGAGCCGCAAGCAGCGCAGCCTGAACAATCTGTGCCTGCTTGCCGCGCTCAATCGCCCGAACGAATTCGAGGTTCACGTCCGGGGAGCGCTGCGGAACGGCTGCACTCTCGACGAGATTCGCGAGACGCTCATCCAGGTCGCGGTGTACGCCGGCATCCCGGCCGGCGTCGAGGCATTTCGGATCGCCCGAAAGGTCCTGGCGGAAGAGGGGATCAACACCCAGGGGTAGAGTGGACAGATTCGAGGCCGGCCCCTCGGGCTGCTCCAGCTCGGCGGAGGCGCGCGCACAGCTGCTCAAGCGGTAACGCGTTCAACAGGTTCGCCTTCTCGACCCAGCCGCGGCGAGCAGTCGCGATGCCGAACCTGACCAGCGCAAGCTGGTCGGCGGCGTGGGCGTCGGAGTCGACGACCAGCATCGCGCCGACGTCGCGCGCCCGGCGAGCCCAGACGTCATCGAGGTCCAGTCGATCGGGCTGGCTGTCGATCTCCAGCGCCACGCCCCGGTCGCATGCCGCCCGAAAGATCGCCTCCAGGTCGATCGCGTACGGCTCGCGCTTTCCCAGCAGACGCCCCCGCGGGTGGCAGAGAACGTCAACCGAGGGGTTTCGGAGCGCGGTCAGGACGCGCGCAGTCATCGTCGCCTCGGGCAGATCGAAGCGACCGTGAACCGACACGGCCACCAGATCGAACTGGCGCAGCACCTCGTCAGGATAGTCGAGGCTGCCGTCGCGCCGAATGTTGACTTCGATGCCGTGCAGAACGCGGAAGGGGGCGAGCCGGCGATTCAGGTCGTCGATGCGCCGTCGCTGCTCTCTCACCCGCTCGACGGTCAGTCCGTGGGCGATGCCCAGGCCGCGCGAGTGATCGGTGATCGCGACGTACGCGTAGCCACGCGCGCGGGCTGCGTCGACCATCGTCTCGAGCGAGTCGCGGCCGTCGCTCCAGTCGGTGTGGACGTGAAGGTCTCCGCGCAGGTTCCTCTCCTCAACGAGCTCGGGCAAGTGACCGGCGAGCGCGGCTTCGATCTCTCCCCGGTTTTCCCGAAGCTCCGGGGGAATCCAGGGTAGTCCCAGCGCGGTATACACCTCCTGCTCGGTCGCGCCGGCGAGACGCTTCCCGGTTCGCTCGTCGAACAGCCCATACTCGCTCAGCTTGAGCCCCTTCTGGATGGCCCGCTCCCGAAGGGCGATGTTATGCTCTTTGGAGCCGGTGAAGTAGAGTAGCGCCGCCCCGTAGTCGGCGGCTGACATCACCCGCAGGTCGACCTGGAAGTCGCCGGTCAGAAGAACGCTGGCCCGGGTCGGTCCGCGGGCCAGAACCTCCCGGACGACCGACAGGTGAGCGAACGTATCGACCACTGCTTCCGGAGCGTCGGTCGCGACAAGCACATCGAGGTCGCCGATCGTGTCCTTCATCCGCCGGATGCTGCCGGCGACGTGGATACGCCCGATCCGCGGGTTATCGCGAAGGAGTCCGACGATCTCCTCGGCGATTGGCAACGCGACGCCGAGAGGAAGTCGGCGAGAGCGCCGGGTCAGGCGCTCGGTCTCCTGGAGTATTTTGGCTTCCAGCTTCGGCCCGAATCCGGCCAGGCCCGCCAGGCGGTGCTCGCGGGCCGCCCGCTCCAGGCCGGCGACGCTGCTGATCCCGAGCGACCGATTGAGCACCTGGACGCGCCGCGGGCCAAGGCCGGGCACTTCGAGGAGGGCTTCGATCCCCGGCGCGACCTGACGCTCCAGGTCCTCGAGATAACCGAGGCGATCCGTCCTGAGGAACTCGTCGA
>JAJPKB010000174.1 GCA_021323915.1 Chloroflexota bacterium
CATCTGCTGCATTCAAGAACACAATTGTGACAGGCTGATTCCCCGGGGTGGGTTAACCTAAAGCCTGCCTTTGCGACCGGATGCAAGTAGCCAATTGACCACCTGCTTCTACGGCGATATAGTGGTGCCGTAACAAAAACCAAGGCCCTGTCGCGGTTGGAAGCAGCCTAAGGCGTGGCCACGCCAGGATGAGTGGCTTGACGAGCCGATCATAGCACGTTTCGGCCCGTCGGGTTCGACCTGGCGGGCTTTTGCTTTTGGTGGGCTGACAGCATCATGAAAGCATCGGTGGAGCAGCAAAAAGGGCCTTGCAGCCAGGGTCTGATCGATAAACCCGTGTGCTACAAGGCCCTCGTGGTCGGGGTGGCCCGATTCGAACGGGCGACCACCTGCACCCCATACAGGTGCGCTACCAGACTGCGCCACACCCCGAATGCTCTCAGATTGTAGCACGTTCGACGTGCCATGAGCAAACCAAATCGCCGCGAAACTATTATAATGATAGGAAACGTTTCAACCGAGGATCCTCCTGAAGCCAACGATCGTCTGCATCGTCGGACCGACCGCCGTGGGGAAGAGCGACCTTGCCCTGCGCCTCGCCGAGGGGGTGCCGGCCGAGATCGTCTCGGCGGACTCGCGGCAGGTTTATCGGGGACTCGACGTCGGGACGGCGAAGCCCACGGTCGACGAGCAGCGACGGGTGCCACATCACCTGATCGACGTCGTCGACCCGGGTGACGACTTTTCGCTGGCGGAGTTCCAGGAGCGCGCCTATCTGGCGATCGACGCCATCCTCGAGCGGGGGCGACTCCCGTTGCTGGTTGGTGGCACCGGGCTCTACGTCCGTGCCGTCGTCGACGGGGTTCAGCTTCCGCGGGTCGCGCCGGATCCTACCCTGCGCGCCGAGTTGGAAGCTTACGCGTCCGACCGCGGCACCGATGCCCTGCACCGTCGACTGGCGACGCTCGATCCGCTCGCGGCCAGCCGAATCGACGCTCGCAACCTGCGGCGGGTCGTTCGGGCGATCGAAGTGGTCGAGAAATCGGGTCACCGGTTCTCCGAATACCACGAACACCATCCCCGTTACGACACGCTCACTTTCGGAGTCACCCGGGATCGCGAGGACCTTTACCGACGCATCGATCAGCGCGTCGATAGGCAGATCGAAGACGGACTCATCGAGGAAACGCGGCGGCTTCTCGATCGCGGCTGCCCGCCCAGTCGGCCGGCGCTCGCCGGGCTCGGATACCGAGAGATGGTCGCACACCTGACCGAGGGACTGGAACTGTCAGTCGCGATCGAGCGCATCAAATTCGAGACCCATCGCTTCGCGCGGCAGCAGTACAATTGGTTCCGACTAAACGACCCGGCCATCGAATGGCTGGACGCGAGCTCCGCCGACCCGGACGGCCTTTTGACGTCGATTCAGCGCCGGCTCGCTCGGCGGACGAGCCTCGCGCGGGAGGTAACGCGATGAAGTTCACCAAGCTCCATGGCACCGGCAACGACTTCGTGCTGATCGACGCGCGCGATCGCCGCCCTCGGGACTGGTCGGCGCTGGCGCGAGTCGCCTGCGACCGCCATTTCGGCGTCGGCTCCGACGGCATCCTGCTGATCCAGGATTCGAAGAGCGCGGATTACCGCATGGTGATGTACAACCCGGATGGCTCCGAAGCCGAGATGTGCGGCAACGGCATCCGCTGCTTCGCGCGCTACCTTTTCGATGCCAGGGAGGTCCGAGGACCGGCGCTCTCCGTCGAGACCGGCGCCGGAGTCAAGCGGCTGGAGATCGAGGCTGACGGCGATCGCTTCCGTCGCGTGGTCGTGGACATGGGCGTTCCGACGTTCGCGCCGTCCGAGATCCCGATCCTGGCCGATGGTCCCGAGGTCGTGGACCTGCCGCTCGACGTGGCCGGCTGGAATCTCCGGGTAACTGCCGTGTCGATGGGGAATCCGCACGCCGTTCACTTCACCGGAGAAGACGTCGCCGAGTTCCCCCTGGAGCAGGTGGGGCCGCGCGTCGAGCACGATTCCCGGTTTCCCCGGCGGGTGAACTTCGAGATCGCCCGTGTGAAGAGCCCCGATACCGTCGACGTTCGGGTATGGGAGCGGGGCGCGGGAATAACCCTCGCCTGTGGAACCGGCGCCTGCGCCGTGTTCGCGGCAGCCCGCCGCAAGGGGCTGGTCGGCGAGCGCGCGGTGCTGAAACTGCCCGGTGGCGAGCTGGAGATGCGGGTGGGTCCCGAGGGTCAGATCTTGATGGCCGGCCCGGCCGAGATCGTCTTCACCGGCGAGTGGCCAGAATGATACGCCAGGAGGAGGAGAACACGGAACTGTCGATCACGACAACCCAACGCAACGCGTACGAAACCCGGCGGAGCCCACCCCGGGCGATCCTCGTTGGGGTGGACGTCGACTCGGTCAATGGGCTCTGGTCGGTCGACGACTCGCTGAGCGAGCTGAACCAGCTGGCTCGAAACGCCGGTTTCGAGATCGTCGGATCGGCTCGCCAGAAGCTGCGCACGCCGCACCCGGCGACGATGGTCGGGCGTGGCAAGGTCGAGGAGATTCGCGACCTGGCCGCCGACCAACGGGCCGACGTGGTGATCTTCGACGACGAATTATCGCCGAGCCAGCAGCGCAACCTGGAAGACGCCCTCAAGCTCGCGGTCATCGATCGCTCCCAGGTCATTCTGGACGTGTTCGCCCAGCGGGCGCGCACCCGCGAAGGCCGTCTGCAGGTCGAGCTGGCGGAGTACGAGTACCTGATGCCACGACTGGCCGGGGCTTGGACCCACCTCTCGCGCCAGTACGGGCGGGCAGCGACCCGCGGCGGCCCCGGCGAAACCCAGCTAGAGATCGATCGACGGAACGCTCGCCAGCGCATTGGCGATCTGAAGCGCCAAATCGAGCGCGTTCGCGGACAGCGCCAGCTTCACCGGGACCAGCGCCGCGAGAAGGGGCTCAAGGTCGCCGCGTTGATCGGCTACACCAACGCCGGCAAGTCGACCTTGTTCAACGCGCTGGTGCGCGCCGGGGTCTCGGCGCAGGATCGCCCGTTCGATACCCTGGACCCAACCACTCGGCGCCTGGCGCTGCCCTCGGGCCGGATCGCCCTTTTGAGCGATACCGTGGGATTCATCCAAAAGCTGCCGGTCGCCCTCGTCGCGGCGTTCCGGGCCACCCTCGAGGAGCTGGAATCCGCCGACGTCCTGGTCCACGTCCTGGACGTCACCCATCCGCGCGGTTACGAGCAGGGACGCGAAGTCGAGCAGGTATTGAAAGAGCTCGGCGTCGCCGACAAACCGATCGTCACCGCCCTGAACAAGATCGATCAGCTTGACGGCGTCGAGACCGACGCCGACACGGGTCGGGGCGAGATCGGGGAGATGCTGCGCGCGCTCGCCGCCCACTATCCGCGGGCGGTTCCCACGTCGGCGCGCCGCCGGTGGGGCCTCGACCTGCTCCTTTCGGAGATCGAGGCGGCGATGGCCAGCCCAGTTTTTAAGTAATTTCACTTATTTATCTAAAAATCATTGACAAAGCATCGGCCAGGCGGTACACTCACCTTCGAGCGAGCGCTCGTATCCGCCGCGGCGTGGCGGCGGCCCTAGCGGTGACTCTATGGGAGCGCTCCTTGAAAGTGGAGGGGAACGCCGATGCAGCTCGTCGCAGACGTCAAGTGCTATTACTGTGGGTTCGTGTCCGGGGAGATGGTCAGCGCGGATGGCCAGTCGCTGAAGAATGGGACGTTCCGTCCCGCGCTCGGCGTGAAGATGCCGGTGACGCGTGGAGCGCTGCGGTGTGCTCGGTGCGGTGGCCCCGTCTTCATGGACGACGTGCGGACCGAGCGGCCGGTACCAACCGCGACGACGTTCGAACGCGAGCGCCCCGGCCGCCCGCGTCGGGTCCGACCGCCGGCCAGTGAGGACAGCGAGGTGATCCGCGCCTGATCGCGGGGATGGTGAGGAACCTCGACGTCGTCCGTCCGACGATGGTTCTGCAGCAACATGCACAACTCACACCCGGCAATTTCGCCTGCCGTTGTGAATTGTTGACGGTGCCATTTGAAGTCTGCTAGCATTGCCAGCGGGGTCAAGTAAGTGGCGTTCGACCTCTCTTCGACAGCCTGGCAGCCATGAACATGACTCATCGGGGCGGTTGAGCGTGCAACGAACGCGCAAGAGCATTCTGGAATTCCTTAAGCGCCACGGTCGGGCAACCCTTGACCGGTTGTCGAGCGAGATCGGAGTCGTTCCGATGACCGTACGCGCGCATCTCGCCGTTCTGGAAAAGGACGGTCTCGTCAGCTACGAAGAGGAGCGGGGGAAAGTTGGACGCCCCCGCTTCGTTTATTTTCTGACTCCGCAGGCCCAGGATCAGTTTCCGAAGAACTACGACACTCTGTGCAACCGGATCCTCGACGCCGTCGCGCTGGCGCGCGAATCGGTGTCGTCGGTACCGCTCTTTGAGCTGGTCGCCGAAACCTGGGCCCGAGAACGCGCGGAGCGGATGCGCGGAATGAGCCTGGAAGAGCGCGTCAAGGCGCTGGCCGCGATTCGCACCGAGGAAGGCGCCATGGCCTCGGTGGTGAAGACCGACGATGGCTACATCCTCGATCAGTGCAACTGTCCGGCGAGCTGCGTTGCCCACCGGCATCCGGACGTGATCTGCGCGGCCGAGAAGAGCTACATTCAGCGTCTATTGGGCGTTCCGGTCGAGCGCTTGAGCTGGCGCGTCGAAGGTGGCACCACCTGTAGCTACCGCGTTCCGGCTCCAGCGGAGTCCAACGATCCGCAGGCCACCTGACCGCGACGGATTCCCCGCGGCTCGCCCGGTGCCATTCGGAGGCCTCCCCTGACCGATTTCTCACGTCGAACGAAGATCGTCTGCACGATCGGACCGGCCTCTCGGTCGCGCGAGCAGCTTCGCGCCCTCATTGAGGCGGGTATGAACGTTGCCCGCCTCAACTTCTCCCACGGATTACCCGACGAGCACCGCGCGACCCTCGAAGCCATCCGATCGCTTTCCGACGAGCTCGGAACTCCGGTCGCCGTATTGCAGGACCTCCAGGGGCCCAAGATTCGAACCGGACCAGTCCAGAATCCTCCGCTCGAGCTCATCGCCGGCGCGCCATTCACGATCACCACGCTGCCTTTTCCCGGCACCGACCGCATGGTGTCGACGACCTATTCCCAGCTTCCCAAAGACGTCCATCCCGGGGATTGCATCCTGCTCAGCGACGGAGCGGTCGAGATCGCCGTCCTCGAGACGACGCCCACCGAGGTGCGCGGGCGCGTGGTGCGCGGCGGCGCCATCGGAAGTCACACCGGGATCAACCTGCCCGGTGCCCTGACCAGCGCGCCCTCGCTTACCGAGAAGGACGAGCGCGACCTTCGCTTTGGCCTGACGCTGGGCGTGGACTTCGTCGCGCTCTCGTTCGTGCGACAGGCGACCGACGTCGAGCGCGCCAAGGAGATCATTCGCCAGGAAGGCCGCTCCACCCCCTTGATCGCCAAGCTGGAGAAACCGCAGGCGATCGAGCATCTCGAAGAGATTCTGGGCGTCGCCGACGGCGTCATGGTCGCCCGGGGCGACCTCGGTGTCGAGGTTCCAGCGCGCGAAGTGCCGATCCTCCAGAAGCGGATCATCGCCGCGGCGAACCGCCACGCGCTCCCGGTCATCACCGCGACCCAGATGCTCGAGTCGATGATCCATAGCCCGCGGCCAACCCGGGCCGAGGCGTCCGACGTGGCCAACGCCATCTTCGACGGAACCGACGCGGTGATGCTGTCCGCCGAGACGGCGATCGGAGAGTTTCCGGTCGAGGCAACGGCGACCATGGCCTCGATCGCGGCGACCGCCGACGGCAGCTTCGCGACCTACGGACGCTTCGAGCCCCCCACGCCGGAGCCGCCGTCATCTTCCAAGGTCATCGCCGAGGCGACCAACACCGCGGCGCGACGCTTAGATGCCACCGCCATCGTCGCGCGGAGCGCATCCGGATTCACCGCGCGCATGGTATCGAAGTATCGCCCACCGGTTCCGGTGATCTCGCTGACCCGTGATCCGACGGCCGCCCGCCGCATGCTCCTGCTCTGGGGGGTCTTCCCGACCGTCGTTCCTAATCTCGGCGATCTGACCGACATCATCGCCCGCCTCAACGCCGGCGCGATCGCTCCAGAGCTTCTCACGCCCGGCAAGACCGTCGTCCTGACCGCCAGCGCGAACCTGAGCCATCCGGCGGACCACGGGTCGACGAACGTGCTTCAAATCCACACCATCAACGCGGACGGACGGTGACAATCCCGATCGGAACCTCGTTCGTCGGCGGCTTTCCCTCCCCGACGCTGGCCATCAGCCGCTGCAGCGTCTGCAGGCGGTAGAGTCCGGCCACCAGGTGGTACGATCCCGGCGCCAGGTTCGCCGGAACCGCCAGGCTGTACCGATCCAGGACCAGATCGCCCGGTCGCCAGGACGTGGTCGGGAAGCTGCCTTTGGTTGGCTGTTGATCGACCTGGGCGACGGTGTGGTTGCTCGCGTCCCTCAAGTGAATGAAGACGGTGTAATCGTACGGCTGAGGGCGCGTGTCGAGCCACTCGAGGTCAATCGCGAGTGATTGGCCGGCGGCAACGGACGGCGGCTCGACGCTCGCCCGCGCGAGCGCGATCCCGCCGTCGAACGCGGCGAGACGGTTGGTTGGCGGCGCCGGCAACCGGTCGGCCGCCACGTCGACCGAGACGAGAATGGAATAGCG
>JAJPKB010000026.1 GCA_021323915.1 Chloroflexota bacterium
AGCACCTTGGTGATCGCCGCCGTCAGCGTCGTCTTCCCGTGGTCGATGTGCCCGATCGTCCCCACGTTCATGTGCGGCTTCGTCCGCTCAAATCGCTTCTTTGCCATGCTCTTTCTTTCCTCGTCTGGTCTGCAATCCAACGTCGCGGGCGCGCCGGGCACCATGACCCGTCGCGATTAAGCTACCCGCGGCTCACGCTCTGCGCGACGGCCTGGGGAGCTTCCTGGTAATGGGAGAACTCCATCGAATAGCTCGCTCGTCCCTGACTCATCGAGCGTAAATCGGTCGCATAGCCGAACATGTAGGCAAGCGGAATCAAGGCACGAACGATCTGGTTCGGTGCGCGCGATTCGATTCCGACGATGTGGCCGCGCCGCGAGCTCAGGTCGCCCATGACGTCGCCCAGGTACTCGTCCGGAGCGACGACTTCGACCTTCATGATCGGCTCGAGCAGGACCGGCTGCGCCTTTTGGGCAGCGCTCTTGAATGCCATCGACCCGGCGATCTTGAACGCCACTTCGCTCGAGTCGACCGGATGGTACGATCCGTCGTAGACAATGGCCCGGACGCCTACCATCGGATATCCGGCGACGATGCCGCCTTCCATGGCCTCGCGAACGCCTTCTTCGATCGCTGGAATGTATTCCTTGGGAACCGCCCCGCCGACGATCTGATTGAGAAACTCAAACCCGCCACTCGGCCCTAACGGCTCGAGTCGGATGTAGCAATCGCCGTATTGGCCGCGACCGCCGGTTTGGCGGACGAAACGCCCCTCGGCCTGCGCCGCTTCGCGAATCGTTTCGCGATAGGCGACCTGGGGCTTGCCGATGTTGGCTTCGACACGAAACTCACGGAGCATCCGATCGACCAGTACTTCGAGATGAAGCTCGCCCATCCCGGCGATGATCGTCTGGCCGGATTCCGCGTCGGTACGAATGCGGAACGTCGGATCTTCTTCCGCGAGCCGCGAGAGGGCCAGGCCCATCTTATCTTGATCGGCCTTGGTTTTGGGTTCGATCGCCACCGAGATGACCGGCTCGGGGAACCGAATCGCCTCGAGGACGATTGGCTGGTCGGCATCGCACAGCGTATCGCCGGTGAAGGTGTTCTTGAATCCTACGACCGCGCAAATGTCTCCGGCGCTGACGCTCGCGATCTCCTCGCGCTTGTTCGCGTGCATCCGCAAGAGCCGCCCCACGCGCTCGCGCTGGTTCTTCGTCGCGTTGAGAACGTAGGAGCTCGAGTTCAGGGTTCCCGAATACACCCGGATGTACGCCAACCGGCCGACGAACGGATCCGCCACGATCTTGAAAGCGAGCGCGGCGAACGGCTCGGAGTCGCTCGCCGTTCTGGTGATCGGCTGCTCGGTCGACGGATCGATACCCTGGACCGGCGGTCGGTCAAGCGGTGACGGAAGATACTTGACGACGGAGTCAAGCATCGGCTGGATTCCCTTGTTGCGCAGGGCGCTTCCGCAGAGCACCGGCACAAGCTGGCCCGAAACCGTTGCCGCGCGAAGACCGGCCACGATTTCGTCGACGGTCACCTCGTCGCCTTCGAGATACTTGAGCATAAGGTCGTCGTTGGTTTCGGCGACGGTTTCGATCAGCTTCTGACGATGTTCTTCCGCCTCGGCACGGTACTCATCCGGAATCGCGCTCACCTGCGGGTTGGCGCCCAGAACGTCGGTGTAATAGAGCGCCTGACGCTTCAGGAGATCGATCACACCCTGGAACGCAGATTCCTGGCCGATGGGAATCTGGATCGGAACCGGCTTCGCGCCCAGGCGCTCGCGGATCATATCCACGGTACGCCAGAATCCCGCGCCGACCCGGTCCATCTTGTTGATGAAACAAATCCGCGGCACGTTGTACCGATCGGCCTGGCGCCAAACCGTCTCGGATTGGGGCTCCACTCCCGCCACCGCGTCGAACACGACGACGCCACCGTCCAGGACGCGAAGGCTGCGTTCCACCTCGACGGTGAAGTCCACGTGCCCCGGCGTGTCGATAATGTTGATGTTATGGCCATCCCAGGCGCACGTCGTCGCGGCCGCGGTGATGGTGATTCCTCGTTCCCGCTCCTGCTCCATCCAATCCATGACGGTGGTCCCCTCGTGGACCTCACCCATCTGGTGAATCAAGCCGGCATAGTAGAGGATGCGTTCGGTTGTCGTGGTCTTGCCCGCGTCGATGTGGGCAATGATCCCGATATTGCGAATGAGCTCGAGCGGTACTTCTCTTGGCATCCGTTTCTCCAGCTAATGAGGCGCCTGACGCGCAACCTGAAGCCGGGCGCATCCCCGGATGGGCTGCTGCAACGTAGCGGCCCCGATGTACAATGGCGTCCCGTGTCCGGGATCGTCCGTCCTCTTGACCAGCAGGCCACTACGCGCGAAGGTCAGTCCAATCCTCAGTAGCCGCCTGATTGGCACGCCTGGGCAAAGGCCCTACCACCGGTAGTGAGCGAAGGCCTTGTTGGCTTCCGCCATTCGGTGCGTGTCTTCGCGTCGCTTGATCGTCGTGCCGGTCCCGTGGGCTGCATCCAGCAACTCTCCGGCCAGCTTCTCAGCCATCGAGCGCCCGGCCCGCTTTCGCGCCGAGTCGATCAGCCAGCGCATCCCCAATGAGATGCGTCGGTCGCCTCGGATCTCAACCGGAACCTGATAGGTCGCGCCGCCGACTCGTCGTGGCTTGACTTCGAGGACCGGCGTGGCGTTTCGCAGCGCCAGCTCGAACGTTTCGACCGGGTTGCGACGGGTCTGGTTCTCGATGAGGGTGAGGGCATCGTAGACGATTCCCTCGGCTGTCGCCTTCTTCCCCGAATACATGATGTTGTTGATGAACTTCGCGAGCGTCCGGTTCTTGTACTTGGCGTCTGGCGCCGCCTGCCGGCGTTCTACGCGGGCTCGTCGTGGCATGCGAGCCTCCTCACTTCTTCGCCGCGGCTTGCTTGGGAGCCTTGGCGCCGTACTTCGACCGACCCCGTCGACGATTCGCGACGCCGGCGGCGTCCAGAGCGCCACGCACGATGTGGTACCGCACGCCCGGCAAATCCTTGACGCGTCCGCCGCGGATGAGCACGACCGAGTGCTCTTGCAAGTTGTGGCCCTCGCCCGGAATGTAGGCGGTCACTTCCATCTGATTGGTGAGGCGAACGCGGGCGATCTTCCGAAGCGCCGAGTTCGGCTTCTTGGGCGAGGTCGTCTTCACGACGGTGCAGACTCCACGCTTTTGAGGCGAGCCCTTCCCGCGGGTCAGCTTGTTCTCGAGGGTATTGAACTGAAACCGCAGCGCCGGCGCGGTCGTCTTCTTGGCGATCTGCTTCCGGCCCTTTCGGACCAGCTGATTAATAGTCGGCAAGCCATCTCCTTCCCTTGCACTTTTATAACACGGAAAGCCGAAGGCGGCGGGCCATGCCGGTCCCGGTACCCGGACCGGCATGGCGCCCACCTGCCTTCGACTTTCGCGGCGCACTAGCTCCAAAGTTTAGCAGAACTACTCGTCGTCGTCAACGTCAGGGGCGACCGCGGATAGGGCGTCTTCCGCCGGGGCTGCCTCCCCTTCGATGATCTCGGGGAGCGCCTCGGGCTCGCCGCCAAGGAGCATCATCCGCGCCCGCTCCTTCAGCCGCGTTCGTTCCTCTACGCCCGACCCGGCCGGGATCAGCTTGCCGATGATCACATTCTCCTTGAGTCCGAGAAGGCGATCGACGCCGCCCTGAATCGCGGTCTGAGTAAGGACGCGCGTGGTTTCCTGGAAGGACGCCGCCGCGAGCCAGCTCTCGGTGTTGAGCGAGGCCTTCGTGACGCCGAGCAGGACGGTCTGTGCCGTCGCGGGCTCTCCGCCCTCGGCCAGAACCCGCGCATTGATGTCTTCGTAGCCGAAACGATCGACGAGCTCGCCCGGGAGAAGCTCGGTATCGCCGGGCGTGTCTACCCGCACTTTCCGCAGCATCTGCCGGACGATGATCTCGATGTGCTTGTCGTTGATCGTGACGCCCTGAGAACGGTAGACCTTCTGCACCTCCTCGACCAGATAGAGCTGAACCGCCTCTCGGCCCAGGATTCGCAGAATGTCTTGCGGGTTCGCGGCGCCCTCGGTCAGCTGGTCGCCCGCGGCGACCCATTGACCGGTCTCGACCCGGATCTGGGCTGTCGGCGGGACCGCGTATTCGCGCTCGTCTCGCTCTTCGTAGGCGATCACGATGCGCCCTTCCTCGAAGCTGACCGTCCCACTGAAACGCGCCGTGATTCCCTGATCTCCGATGCGCATCAGCGGTTGGTCGATGTCGACCTGGTCTCCGGCCGACACGAGAATCTCCGCGCCCTCCGGAATCGCTTGATCGTCATGGTAGGTCTCGGTCGAGGTGACCTTGATCCGTCGCGGCTCCTCGGACCGGTTGACGGTAACCACCCCGGCGATCTCACTGACGACCGCCTGGCCTTTTGGCACGCGCGCCTCGAAGAGCTCTTCGACGCGCGGCAGACCAGTCGTGATGTCCAGGCCGGCAATGCCGCCGGTGTGGAACGTCCGCATCGTCAGCTGAGTACCGGGCTCGCCGATGCTCTGAGCGGCGATGATTCCCACCGCTTCGCCCATGTCGACGATGTGTCCCCGGGCCGGGCTGCGCCCGTAGCAGTACTGGCACACGCCATGGGTCGCCTGACATGTCAGCGGCGACCGGACGTGAACGCGCTTGAACCCCTTGCCCAGAATCTGATCGGCGAGGTCCTCGGTGACCATCTCGTTTCGGTCGACGATGAGCTCGCCGGTCGCCGGATCAACGATGGAGCTGGCGGCCAGACGTCCCACGATTCGATCGCGAATCGGCTCGACGACCGATGCACCCGGCTTCTCCTCGATCCAGATTCCGGACATGGTGCCGCAGTCCTGCTCCTGGATGATGACGTCCTGGGAGACGTCGATCAGTCGTCGGGTCAGGTAGCCGGAGTCGGCGGTCCGGATGGCGGTATCGGCGAGACCCTTCCGCGCGCCGTGGGTCGAGATGAAGTACTCCAGGACGCTGAGCCCTTCGCGGAAGCTCGAACGAATCGGCAGGTCGATGATCCGCCCGGATGGAGCGGTCATCAGGCCGCGCATGCCGGCCATCTGTCGGAGCTGAACGATGTTACCTTTCGCGCCTGAGTTGGTCATCATGTAGACCGAGCCGAAGTGGTCGAGACCCTCTCCGACGGCCTGGGTGACTTTCTCGGTCGTGTCGTTCCAGATTTCGACCGCCTGGTTGTAGCGCTCGTCCTCGGTGATCAGGCCGCGCCGGTACTGCTTCTCGATCTCGGAGATCCGCTGGTCGGCGGCCTTCAGCAGATCGTTTCGGACGCTCGGGACCGTCAGATCGCTGATCGCGATCGTGATGCCGGACTGCATCGCGAAGTCGAAGCCGACGCGCTTGATTCGGTCGACGACCTGGGCCGTGCGCTCTGAGCCGTACTTCCGATAGCACATTCCGACGATCGCGCGGAGACGCTTGCGGTCCTGCACGTCGTTTGTCTCGGGAAGGAATCGGAGAGCCTCCGGAAGCTCCTGGTTGAAGATGATCCGCCCGATACTCGTGTCGACGACTTCCCTTTGGTCGGTCTCCGGATTCTTCCAGTACAGCTTGACCTTCGCGTGCAGATCGACCGCGCCGAGCTGATAGGCCAGGATCGCTTCCTCGGCACTGCCGAAGATCTTTCCTTCGCCCTTGACGCCCGGCTTGACGACCGTCATGTAGTAGCAGCCCAGCACCATATCGAGGGTGGGTGCCACGGTTGGCTCGCCGCTCGACGGAAGCAGCAGATTGCGACTCGCGAGCATGAGCTCGCTGGCCTCACGCCGCGCCGCGTTCGAGAGCGGGACGTGAACCGCCATCTGGTCGCCGTCGAAGTCGGCCCCGAAGGCCGAGCAGACGAGCGGGTGAATTCGAATCGCCTTGCCTTCGATCAGGATTGGCTCGAATGCCTGGATACCCAGACGGTGCAGGGTCGGCGCGCGGTTGAGGAGGACCGGATGGTCCTGGATGACCTCCTCGAGCACGTCCCACACCTCCGGACGCAGTCGCTCGACGATTCGCTTGGCGCTCTTGATGTTGTGGGCGAAGCCTCGCTCGACGAGCTTGCGCATCACGAATGGCTTGAACAGCTCGACCGCCATGATCTTCGGCAAGCCGCACTGGTGCAGCGCCAGGTTCGGGCCGACGATGATGACCGACCGTCCGGAGTAGTCGACGCGCTTGCCCAGCAGGTTCTGGCGGAAGCGGCCCTGCTTGCCCTTCAGCATGTCGCTGAGGGACTTCAGCTTGTGATTGCTGGAACCGGAGACCGCGCGGCCGCGTCGACCGTTGTCGATCAACGAGTCGACGGCTTCCTGAAGCATGCGCTTTTCGTTGCGGATAATGATCTCCGGCGCGCCGAGCTCGAGCAATCGCTTGAGTCGGTTGTTCCGGTTGATCACGCGACGGTAAAGGTCGTTGAGGTCGGACGTCGCGAATCGACCGCCGTCGAGCTGGACCATCGGACGGAGGTCCGGCGGCAGCACCGGCAGAACGGTGAGAATCATCCACTCCGGCTTGTTGCCGCTCTTGCGGAACGCCTCGACGACGCGGAGTCGCTTCGTCGCCTTCTTGCGCCGTTGTCCCGACGCCGATGAGGCGCGAATCTCGCCCCGCAGCTCCTCGGCAAGCTGGTTCAAGTCGACCGAGCAGACGATTTCTCGAACCGCCTCGGCGCCCATCCCGGCCCGGAACACGTGGCCCCACTTGTCGTGAAGCTCGCGGTAGCGTCCTTCGTTCAAGAGCTGGAGGCGCTGCAGGCTCTCCAGGTCCGCCTTCTGCGCCTCGAGCTCCTCGCGGCGCTTTTCGGTGTCGATCGCGTCGCGGTTGCTGACTTCGTCGATGTCGGCGGTCGCGGCGTGACGGGCCTGATCGCGCTCGGCGCCGATTCGTGCCCGCAGATTCGCCAGGTCCGACTCGAAGTCACGCTGAAGCGTGTCGAGGCGGTCGCCGGCCAGCTCGTCCAGGCGGTGGAGCACGTCGGCATTGACCATTTGATCAAAGCGAGCGACCTGCTGATCGCCGTAGAGGAACTCCTTGGGTGCGGCCTGGTTCTGGAGCGTCAGGAGCTCCTGACGAAGCGCTTGCTCCTCGGCACGCGCGGCTTCGACCTCGGCGTCGCGCCGAGCGGTCAGGGTGGCCTCCTCGGCTGACTGACGCGCGCTGAGCTCCGCCTCCTTATCGGCGAGCGCGGCGTTGATCTCCGCGATTCGCGCGACGCGGGCCGCTTCGGTGTCGCCGCCCAGGTTCTGGAGCTGGTTGTCGATGTCTTCGATCTCGCGCTTGCGCGATTCCTCGTCGACCTCGACGATGATGTATTGAGCGAAGTACAGCACCCGCTCGAGGCTGCGGGGAGAGACGTCCAGCAGCAGGCCGATCCGGCTCGGCGTGCCCTTGACGAACCAGATGTGGCTAACCGGCGCGGCAAGCTCGATGTGGCCCATCCGCTCGCGACGGACCTTGCTTCGGGCCACCTCGACGCCGCACTTATCGCAGATGATTCCCTTGTAGCGGACGCGCTTGTACTTGCCGCAGTAGCATTCCCAGTCTTTTGTCGGGCCGAAGATCTTCTCGCAGAACAGGCCGTCTTTTTCGGGCTTCAACGTACGATAATTGATCGTCTCGGGCTTCGTTACCTCCCCGTACGACCACGACCGAATCTGCTCAGGAGAAGCGAGGCTAATTCGGACCGCGTTGAAATCATTGACTTCGAGCATTCATCCTCCTGGGATCTTTCGCCAAACGCCACGACCGTCTCACTCTCCGAGCTCCGGCTGAGACAGGCTAATGCCTAGCTCCGGAAGGGCATCATCGCCAGACTGGGAATCTTCGACGAATTGAATTCGTTCTTCATCCTCGTTCAAGACTTCAACCGCGAGACCCAAGCTTTGCAGCTCCTTCACCAGAACCTTGAACGACTCGGGCACGCCCGGCTCGAGGATGTTCTCGCCCTTGACGATTGCCTCGTAGGTCTTCACCCGACCGACGACGTCGTCCGACTTCACGGTAAGAATCTCCTGGAGGATGTGTGCCGCGCCGTAGGCTTCGAGCGCCCACACCTCCATCTCGCCGAATCGCTGACCCCCGAACTGCGCTTTGCCGCCCAGCGGCTGCTGGGTGATCAAGCTGTAGGGACCGGTCGATCGGGCGTGGATCTTGTCCTCGACCAGGTGGATCAGCTTCATCATGTAAATGCTTCCGACGGTTACCGACTGATCAAAGTACTCGCCGGTCCGGCCGTCGCGCAGCCGCGCCTTGCCGTCGGTCGGCAGCTTCGATTGATCGAGCTCTTGAACGATCTCGTTCTCCTTGGCACCGTCGAAAACGGGCGTCATGATCTTGAACCCGAGCGTTTCGGCTGCCCATCCCAGGTGCGTTTCGAGAATCTGCCCCACGTTCATACGCGAGGGCACGCCGATCGGGTTGAGAATGATCTGGACGGGCGTCCCGTCGTCCAGGTAGGGCATATCGGATTCGGGAACGATACGCGCCACGACGCCCTTGTTGCCGTGGCGGCCGGCCATCTTATCGCCCTCGGAGATCTTGCGCTTCTGGGCGATGCTGACCCGCACCAGCTCGTTGACGCCGGCCGGCAGCTCGTCGTGGCCATCGCGGGTGAACACCCGAACGTCCACGACCTTCCCGCGCTCGCCATGCGGCACGCGCAAGCTGGTATCCTTTACCTCGCGCGCCTTCTCGCCGAAGATCGCGCGGAGCAGTCGTTCCTCGGCCGTCAGCTCGGTCTCACCTTTCGGCGTGATCTTCCCGACGAGAATGTCGCCCGCGGTAACCTCGGCGCCGACTCGGACGATTCCGCGCTCGTCGAGATCTCGGAGCGCTTCGTCGCCGACGTTCGGGATGTCGCGGGTGATCTCCTCCGGACCGAGCTTGGTGTCGCGCGCCTCGACCTCGTGCTTCTCGATGTGGATCGAGGTGAACTTGTCGTCGCGGACGAGCGCCTCGCTCAGGATGATCGCGTCTTCGAAGTTGTAGCCATCCCAGGACATGAAGGCGCAGAGGACGTTCTGGCCGAGCGAAAGCTCGCCGTTCTGAGTCGACAGGCTGTCGGCCAGCGGCTGACCGGCCTTCACCCGGTCGCCGACCGAGACGATCGGGCGCTGGCTGAAGCAGGTGCCCTGATTCGAGCGGACGAACTTCTGCAGGCGATAGGTATCGCTTTCGGTCTCGCTGACCCGGACCACGATCTGGCGCGAGGTCACGCTGATGACGTCGCCGTCGTTCTTCGCGAGAATGACCTGGCCGCTGTCGCGCGCGACCTGCCACTCCATGCCGGTGCCCACGGTGGGTGACTCGGGGCGCACGAGCGGCACCGCCTGGCGCTGCATGTTCGAGCCCATCAGCGCGCGGTTCGCGTCGTCGTGCTCGAGGAACGGGATGAGCGACGTGGCCGGGCTGACGATCTGCTTCGGCGAAACGTCCATGTACTGGATCTTCATCGGTGACTCGATCGAGAACGTCTCGCCGTGTCGCACCTCGACGCGCTCGTCAGAGAAATCGCCGTTCGGCTCAAGCCGTGAGTTGGCCTGGGCGATCAGCCACTTCTCTTCCTCGTCCGCCGTCAAATACCGAATCTCGTTCGACGCGAACGGATGGGTCGGAATCCGCGGCAGCGGCAGCGCGGCGATCTTCTTGGCGAGCTTCTGATCGATCGGAACGCCGGCCTCGGCGACGACCTTCGCGTCGTCCGGGTTCAGGATTCGCTCGCGGGTGACCCGGCCGACCAGGTGCTCGACCTCGTTGGGCACGTCCTTGTGGACGACCCGGTAGGGCGTCTCGATGAAGCCGTACTCGTTGATCCGGGCGTAGGTCGCCAGGCTACCGATCAGTCCGATGTTCGGGCCCTCGGGCGTCTCGATCGGACAGATCCGGCCGTAGTGGCTGTGGTGGACGTCGCGGACGTCCATGCCCGCGCGCTCGCGGTTCAGACCTCCCGGACCCAGCGCGCTCAAGCGTCGCTTGTGGGTCAGCTCGGCGAGCGGGTTCGTCTGGTCCATGAACTGTGAAAGCTGGCTTCCGCCGAAGAACTCCTTCATCGCGGCGACGATCGGACGAATGTTGATCAGGGCGGCCGGCGTCGCGGTCTCGGGGTCCTGAATGCTCATGCGCTCTTTGACCACGCGCTCCATGCGCAGCAGACCGACCCGGAACGCGCTCTGGATCAGCTCGCCGACCGCGCGCACCCGACGGTTGCCGAGATGGTCGATGTCGTCGGGACGCCCCTGACCGGTGTTGAGCTTGATCATCGTCGCGATGATCTGCACCAAGTCTTCGTTGGTCAGGACGCGCTGGGTGATCGGAACGTCGATCTCGAGACGCTTGTTCAGCTTGTAGCGGCCAACCTTGCCCAGGTCGTAGCGTCGAAAATTGAAGAAAAGCGAATTCAGCAGGTTGCGGGCGTTATCGATCGTCGGCGGATCGCCCGGGCGCAGACGCCGATAGAATTCGAGCAAGGCATCGTTTTGATTCTTGCTCGGATCTCGCTGCAGCGTCTCGTGGATGTATCGCCGGTCACCGGTATCGACGTCGGCGAACAACGAGACAATCTCGTCGTCGCTCTCGTAGCCAATCGCACGCAGCAGCGTGGTGACCGGAATCTTTCGCTTGCGGTCGACCTTGACCGAAAGAATATCCTTATTGGAGGTTTCGAACTCTAGCCACGCGCCGCGGTTTGGGATCAGCTTGGCGAAGCAAAGCTCACGCCCGGTGGTCGGGTCTTCCTCGATGGTGAAGTACACGCCCGGCGAGCGCACCAGCTGGCTCACCACGACCCGCTCCGCACCGTTGATGACAAAAGTACCCGTCTCGGTCATCATGGGAAAGTCTCCCATGAAGATCTCTTGCTCTTTGATCTCCCCCGTCTCTTTGGCGATCAGCCGCGTCTTTACTCGTAGTGGCGCGGCGAAGGTCATATCTCGCTCGCGGCACTCAAACTCGTCGTACTTGGGGCTTCCGAAAGAGTAGTCCAGGAGTTGCAGTTCGAGGTTCTTACCAGTAAAATCCGTGATAGGGGTGATTTCGGCGAAAAGCTCTTTGAGCCCCTCCTCAAGGAACCAGCGGAATGAATCGATCTGCACGCGGATGAGGTTGGGGATCGCCAGCACCTCGTCGATGCGTGCATAGTTCTTGCGGTTGCCATTCGGCTCGACGCCGTGCGCGAGAGCCTGATTGACCGCGGCAATGGCCATGCGTATACACTCCTTAAAGAGAGGAAGATAGACAGGGACAGAATACTATAACACACCCAGGGCGAGCCTGTCAAACGGCGCCGCCGTGGGCACGCTTGCCTCCTCGATGTTTATTTCAGGGTCTCCCAGACTGCCAATCTCTTTCGAACGTGCTCCCGATCCGCTGCACTGCCACGGGGTCTTCGATCAATAATCCGACCTCCCGATTTTCGTCGAGTGATGATTTCGAGAAGTTTTCGCTCCCCACGAAGGCTTCGCGCCGATCGACGACAACCTCTTTGCCATGGACGTAGGGATTCGCGAGGTGTCGTACGAGCACCCCTCCGTCGACCAGCGCCCGCTCTCCGGCGACGTTGGGATCCGATGCGCCCGAGGCAACCGGAAAGATGGCTCGAACCTGAACGCCCCGGTGCGCAGCGGCGATTAGCCCGTCCGCGATTCCGGTATCCTCCATCTCCTCGGATTCCAGGTCCAACGTCTGCTTTGCCGCGCCGAAAAGCGCGTAGAAATCGGCCCGACTATCCGTCGGACTTACGACCAGATTGGATGAAGCCGCCTGGCCTGGCTGGCCATTCCAATCGGCATCGAAAAGCGCCACGAGCTGCCGCACCTCGGCGGGGTCGGACTCCACCGCCAGATACTCCCGATTCGCGGTGAAGGCGCTGAGCGTCCAGTTCGCGGTTCCTACCAGGGCGACCTTTCCATCGGAGATCGCGTACTTTTCGTGATTGAAGCGAAAGCGAGCCGGGCTCCAGCGCGCCGCGACGCCCGCGGCGGTGAGACGGGAAAACACCGCCCGGTTTCCTGGCCCGGTCCCGAAAGGATTCTCCTCGAGCATCACCCGGACGACGACCCCCCGCTTGCGGCTCGCCTCGAGCGCGCTGACCACGTCGCGGTCGCTCAGCAGATACATCGCGACGTCGAGGCTCCGCGTCGCGCCGTGAATGAAATCGACGACTGGCTGCACTCCATCGTCAGGCTCGACGATCAACCGCGCGGACGACGCGCCGGTCGATCCAGGGCGGACTACGACAGACGTTTGGACGTTGCCAGCGCAGGCGGTAAGAAGAAGCGCTCCGAGTAGAATTGGCAAGGCCCACGTCCGAACCGAGACGTACACCTACCAGTGCGCGGGGTGATCCTGACCGACGTCGAAGCCCAGTAGGCGCTGCAAGCGCGGTCGGTCCAGCCCGACCACCTCACGCTTGTTGACCAGCACGACTGGAGCGCCGACCTGGCCAGACGTCAGGATGAGCAGATCGCGGTTGTCGACGTTGGCGGAGACTTCTTTCGCGGTGAAGCCAATGTGTCGCTCGGACATGATGCGCGCGAGATTATCGCGCGCGCGAAGACATTCGGTGCAGGTTTCGTTGTAGAAGAGCGTAACACTCTCGACCATGCGCGCCACCCCGGAGGATCGGACTGTGACCTTCATAGTATAGGTTGCCCCGGCTCGCCTGTCAAAAAAGAGTCGTCTCTTGAACCGGTGCCTTGATGACGCTTCCCGACCTGATGGGCGAAGGCCGACGCCAGCGATGCGAGCGATGCCGATGGCGTCAGGAGATATCGTCGAGTGGTGCGGCTAACGCGATGGTCAGAGGGAAGCCTGCCGTAACAACCCGAAAGTGACCTCGTTTACCACCTTTGGAGGTGAGTCGAGAATATGTCGATTTTCACCAGCCGGATTGCCTCAGGAGGGTCACGTCAATGATGAATGACCAACAAGGGAAGCCGAGATTCGACCAAAGACGGGTCGAAGTGATCGTGCATCCGGGCTCAACGCGCTCCGATGAGGTCAACCGCGAGTTCGAACGATCCGGTCCGCTTTTCTCGGGAGAGCAGACCGGGACTTTCGACCGAATGGCCCAGCCGTCCAGCGAAGGCGCCCCTACGGGCGCGCGACGCGAGGCGAGCCTCCGACGACGGTTTACGATTGGCAAGCTGATCGACGGCTGGTGGTACCTGATCGCGGTGCTCGAGGTGTTTCTCGCGGCGCGCTTCTTCTTCGAGCTCACCGGGGCGAATCGGGCGGCCGGCTTCGTCCGATTCGTTTACGGGCTCAGTGAGCCGTTTGCCTGGCCGTTCAACGCCATCTTCGCCGTACCGCGCCATGCCCAGTACGTCTTTGATCCGAACGTCGTGATCGCGATGGTCGTCTACGCCCTGGTCGGCGCAGGTGTTGCTCGACTGCTTGCCATGCTAATTGAGCCGCCTTCCAGCGTGTAGCGCGGAGTTAGGCCGCCAATGTGGTGGGCGTTCCGTACCCGGCGATGGCGCCCCGCTACCGGGACGCTCACCAGACAGCCTTAGCACGTACTGTCAGTCCCCGGTATGACGATTTTCCAACCAAGCTTTTCGAGGCTCGATCGATCGAGGAAGATCGTGAGGAATTCGAGGCGATCCCGATCGTAGCGCGCGTGAAAAACGTAACGCTCCTGATTTTCGGGGAGCGCCGCCGGGAACGTGGCGGTTGCTCCGACTGCGATCGCGCCGATCGGATGGCGTTGATTCGCCGTGGGCAGCCGCATTGCGCTGTAAGAAAGAGTGATGTCGCGGTGCCAGTCGTTTCGCACTTCAAGTGAGTGCGACGGCTGAGCAGCAGCCGGGGAGGGGCGAACTGGTCGGCAGCCAGCCAGCAGCCAGAGCAGCGCCAACACGATGGCGACGACTCGGTTGGTGAACACCCGCACAATCCTCTTCATGCCCGGTTGCGTCGCGGATCAGGCGCTTCAAACCGCGCCGGATCCGCACCGACGTGGGGTGCCCGCCATAGCGGAGGTGCCCGAAGTGGTCGACTTTTTCGTCCTCTGCGGGCTGCGTCTCAGCCGGGCACGGCGGTAACCGGGCGGCGTATCCTCTGCCAAAGACCCGGACCGTCTCGGCGTCGGCTCGGGCGCCTGCCCGCCACGGGTGCCTGCGACCAGCGGGCCAGAGGGAGACCCAACCGCCGGCGGAGCCTGTCGTAGAGGAAAAAGTCATCCAGGTTGACCGAACCCGCT
>JAJPKB010000639.1 GCA_021323915.1 Chloroflexota bacterium
GACCGGCGTCTACACGAACGGCCTCCAGAAGCTCCTCGGGCAGGTCGCGACGGCGACCTTCGCCAACCCGCGGGGGCTGACGCGCCAGGGAGGAAACGCGTTCAGCAGCTCGCCGAACTCGGGCGCGCCGGTCGTCGGGGCGCCCGGCAGCGGCGGCCGGGGCTCGCTCAGCAGCGGCTTCCTGGAGATGTCCAACGTCGACCTGGCCCAGGAGTTCACCAACATGATCCAGGCCGAGCGCGGGTTCCAGGCGTCGAGCCGGGTGATCACGACCTCGGACGAGATCCTGCAGGAGCTGGTCAACTTGAAGCACCAGTAGGCGAGTCCGCGCTCACCTCGCGCAGCAGAGGGCGGGGATCGCGGCCACCCAGCAGCTCCCCGAGGCGGTCCAGGCTATCGCGCAGGCGACGGGCCAGCGCCGCCTCGTCGCCCTGGAGCCAGCGCGCGATCTCGTCCGGACCGTGCGCGTGTGGCCCGTCCTGCCGGCAACCGTAGGCGCGGCACGAGCGCAACGTCGCCAGCTCCTTGCGGGGAAGCCCGTAGGCCAGCCGGAGCACCTCGGCGTCGCCGTGGCGGAGGCGATCGAGAAGCAGGTAGAGCAAGCGGCGCCGCTGACGTCGCCGCCCCTTCGCGGACACCGGCGGCGCCTCCGCGGCCAGGTCCCGAACGACGGCGCGGCGCGTGGCCGCGCTCTCGGCATCCGCCGCCGCCAGCGACAGATCCTCCGGACCGGGCGCGGTCGCCGCCACCTGCTCGCCCAGGGGCGTCGCGCCACCCTCGTCGTCACGACGGGACTCGTCCAGCGAGATCGTCCGATCGTTCGCGGCCAGGGCGGTGACGAGCCGCTTCTCCGACACGCCAAGCTGACGGGCGGCCTCGGCCACCGAGAGCGAGCCCTGGGCAGCGCTCAGCCGCAGGTACGCCCGGGCGAGCCGACGATCGCTCTCGGGCGCCGCGATCGACGAGCGGAGGCCGCGGGCGTACCTGCGGAGGTTCCACTGCAAAGAGACGAACAGGTAGCGCGTCGCCTGCTCCCGGGCCGGCGGAGCGTCCGGGTCGTCGCGCGGCTTGAACCGGCGCAATAGCTCGATCGCCATGGTCATGGCCTGCTGGGTCAGGTCATCTCGAAGATCCGGCGCCGGCCGTAGCCGCGCCACCACCCGCTGAGCCAGCGCGACGAGATCGATCTCTTCTTCCATGGACACCACCACCGCTCCCTTGCCGAGCCAGCACTGTCGCGCCCCCGTCGAATGGTAAACCCTCGTTCCCGTTCGAGGCAAGCCGCGGCCGCGCCGGGAATGGCAACCGTCAGCACGCTTGTCCGAGTTGCCGTCTGCTGCTATACTCCGCCTTCCAGGAGGGCTGGTGTGAATTCGAATCGCGGGGTCAAGATCGGTATCATCGGCGCCGGCGGCATCGCGAACACCCACGCGCGCTACTACCGGCAACATCCCTGGGTTGAGCTGGTCGGGATCGCGGACATCGTGCCGGGCAAGGCGGCCGAGTTCGCGAAGAAATGGGACATTCCCGAGGAACGGGCCTTCGAAGACTACCGTCAGATGCTCGAAACCGTCGAGATGGACGGGGTGAGCATCTGCACCTATAACATGGCGCACCGCGCGCCCGCGGTGGACGCGCTCGCGGCCGGCAAGCACGTCCTGCTCGAGAAGCCGATGGCCGTCGAGCTCGAGGACGCCCGGGCGATCATGCGCGCCTGGGAAGGCTCCGGGCGGATTCTCATGGTCGGCTTCCAACCCGACTTTTCGACTCAATATAAGGCTGCCAGGCAGATCGTCGACTCGGGCGCCCTGGGTCAGATCTACTACGCCGAGTCGGTGTCGTTTCGTCGCTGGGGCATCCCCGGCGGCACCTTCCTCAAGAAGGCCTTCGCCGGGGCCGGGACGCTGGTCGACACCGGCTGCTACGCCCTGCACACGACGATGTCGCTGATGGGAGACCCCCGGCCGGTCACCGTCACCGCGATGACCGGCAACTTCCTCGCCCGCGAGGCCCGGGGCGAGCAGGAGTGGGGACGCTTCCGCTGGCGGGCCGAGGACGTGGAGGTCGAAGACTTCGCCACCGCGTTCGTCCGCTTCGAGAACGGCGCGGTCATGGTCTTCAAGTCCTGCTGGGCCGCCAACGCCGATTCGATCGGCCGACCCTTCTTCCTCGGCACCAGGGGAGGCATGGTCCTCAATCCGCGGGGGGTCGACCCACCGGTCGAAATCTACTTCAACCACCACGTCGGCAATCTCGACCTCACCTGCGCGCCGAAGGGTCTGCGCGAAGTCGAGGACTGGCCCGAGAAGATCCGCGCCTTCGCCGAGGCGGTGCGCGATGGCCTGCCGTCTCCGATCGATCCGCGCGGCGTCTTTCTGACCAACGTCGTGATGGACGGCATGCTGAGCTCGGCGGAGCGCGGCGGCGAAGTCACCGTCGACTGCTCGTACTGACCCCCGGTTGCCGGGTGTTAGCCAGCGGGTTGCCCATCGCCCGAGGGCGATGGGCAACCCGCTGGCTAACTTACCCCTTCCTCGAGCAGGCTCCGGAGCACCGAGAAGAAATAGGGCATCTTGTTCTTGGTGCCGAAGGGGCCGTCCTTCGCCGACTTGCGGATTCGGTGCGAGTTCTCCTGGGTCCTTCGGTACGCCTGGTGAAGGAGACCGACGAAATCGTCCTCGGCGAGACCGGAATCGGTCCAGAGACGGCGCGCCCGGGTGCAGTTCGAGCGGAAGCTCCTGGGCGCGTCGTGAAGGCGGGCCGCGTAATCCTCGACGATCCGGTCGATCAACGGCGATGCCCCGGGGGGTACCTTCGCGTCGGCCTCGTCATCGGGATCGAGGGGGAGACCGCTCGAGTCTGCTCCGTTCGAGGTCGAGACCATAGTCTTTCGAGGCTGTCTCGCTCCCGATTTGACGCCTTCCGCGGGCTCTTCCGGTTCGGGATCTAGGTCACCGGGATCTTCTTCGACATGTGTGCGACCCGTGGAGCGCGGGGCGTGCGAGAGGGGTTCGTCGGCCCCGTCGGATCCGTGTTCCACGGCCCCGTGTGACCCACGTACCACGGGCCGGTGCGAGGCGGGTCGCACGGGGCCGGAGTTATCCACCGGGTTATCCGCGACGGCGTCCTCGCGCCAGACCGCGTCGTCGTCGAGAAACTGCGTGTTGCGCCGGGTCCAGATCTCGACGTCGCGGCGGAGGAGCTCGCTGATCCGGTCGAAAAGCGCCGAGAAGTCCCAGCCGATCGAGGTGTTGCCGCCGTCGGCGCGGGTGCGGCGGACGACCTCGAGAAAGCCCTTGGATTCGAGCGCCTTCTTGTGCTTCTCGATCGTCTTGGTCGTCACCCCGGAGCGGCGGGCGAGCTCGCGCACCGCCGGGAAGGGCAGCTCGCTGGTCCAGCGGTGGGCGAGGACGTAGCCGATCAGCCAGAGCTCCTGGGGCGAGAGCGCGAGCTCGCCCTGGTAATAGTAGAGCGCGTAGGGGATCGTCGCGATGCCGGCGGCGCGGATCAGCCGGCCGTAGCGGGCGTCGAAGCGGAACTCGTCGCGGCTACGGTGCGGAGCTGGCATCGTCTCCCCCCACCCACTGATCGATCAGCAGATCGACGATCTGGCGAAAACGCGCCCGGTCGGGGTCGGGGAGGTCGGAACGAGCGAGGAGCCGCGCGACGCGCCGGAGGGTGGGATCGCCGGGGCCGACGCGGAGGAAGACGTCGGGCCAGAAGCCGGCGGCGCCCAGTAGCTGGTCGGACCGGACCGGATCGAGATCAAGGGCGCGGGCGATCGCCCGGACCTGGTCGGGGCCGGAGGGACCGCGATCGCCGCTTTCGAGGCGATTGGCGATCGCCGGGTTGATCCCGGCGGCGCGGGCGAGGGCGCGCTGGGAGATGCCGCTGGCCTGGCGGAACTGTTTGAGAAGCTCGGCGAAGTCTGGCATACCTGCTCCTGATTTTCAGCTAAACTTTACCCAAGCGCTTACTTCTTGTCAATACTGTATGGCGTGTTTACGATC
>JAJPKB010000034.1 GCA_021323915.1 Chloroflexota bacterium
CGTCGGACGCGGGCCTTCCGAGAGCATTGCCGTGGGCCCAGGTGCTTGCCTGTCGGTTGAGACGCACGATGCGACCGTCGAGGCCGGTCGTGAAAACCGCGTCGCGCATACTGTCGAAAATCGCTTCGAGACTGGACCGTTCGATCTCGCTCTGACGCAACGCCGCCTGTTCGCGGGCGTGCAGCTCGGCCTGGACCAGCGCGATCGCGGCGCGCTCCGCCAGACGCGCGAGCGCGTCCCGCGATCCCTCCAGCGGAGGGCCAGGCTGGCGCCATCCAACCATCAACGCACCCCGCGGCTGGCCCTCGCCGGGTAAGGGAACGACCACCAGCCCGCGGATGTCTTCGTCGTCGAGGAGCGGATTGTCCCCCTCCCGAAAGCTTAGCGTCCGAATGTCGTCGACCACGAGGCCGTCGCCGGTCCGAAACACCTGCCCGGCCACGCTCTGTTGAGCCATCACGAGGGTTCCCTGGCGAAAGCGATTGAGGGTTCCGCGCAATAAGGTCCAACGTACCATCAAGGGCTCGCCGGGCGGGGATTCGCAGAGGGCTAGACCGGCCACGTCCGCGCTAAGAAGCTCGAGCGCCGATCGGACAATCATCTCCACCAGTGCCGCGGGCTCGCTGAGCGCCGCGAGGTTCTTGCCAATCTCGAAAAGGGCTCGGGTGATTTGCTCGTCCCGGCGCGCCCGAGCGAATCGCTGGGCGTTCTCGATGGCGACCGCCGACTGGCGCGCGAGTAGCCCGAGGAGATCCTCGTCTTCAGGCGAGAACTCGTCGGCGCCGACGCGGTCGGTCAGGTAGAGATTTCCGTAGACGACGTCTCCCCGGGCGATCGGGCCGCCGAGGAAGCTGGTCATCGGCGGGTGGCTCGGCGGAAAGCCTACCGACGCCGGGTGTTCGCTAATCCGGCGGCAACGCACGAACCGTCGCTCCCGAACGATGAGTCCGAGAAGCCCGGCGCCCACCGGGAGCGGCCCCATGCGATCGCGCTCGTCCGCGGTAATTCCGGCGGTGTAGAACTGGGCGACCCGTCCCTGTCCGTCGAACACGCCGAGCGCGGCGTACCGAGCGTTCAGCAGTTGTCGCGCGGTCTCGACGACGCGCTGCAGCAGATCGTCCAGTGGGACCTCGCCGGCTAGAGCGATGTCGCCCAACGCGGTCAGGTACTGACGCAACGGCTGATGAGTGGCTTCGCCCAGGCCAATAGTTGAGACGAACTCCTGGCCGCGATCCAAGACGTGTCCTCACATGATCCGCATCAAAAAGTATATCAGGTCGGATTCAGTGCTCTGCCTGGTGGCCCAGGAGAAGACGCGAAGCGGCGATGATGTCTGCCACGGCGGCGGGGCGTGAGAGGACCAGATCCGGCCTTCGTCCGAGCGCCTCGACCACGGCCCCGGGGTCTTCAGCGCCAAAAGAAAAGTGGTGCGCTCGGCCCACGGCTGTCGCGCCAGACGATGAAGGTGAGCTGGCGATACTTGCTCCGGGTTCTCCAGATCGATGATCAGCAAGGCGGGATCGCGAACCGACGGGGACCAGCGAGCGGCTTGCGCCGTGGCAAGGCCGGCGTAGTCGGCGACCAGGCCCCGCTGTCTGAGATTCAGCGCGATCAACTGCCCCAGCTCGGCGTCGTCACCGACGACCAGCACCGTCGACTCACCCTGCTCGTGCCCCACGACTTCTACCTCGATTGGGACGCCGATGGAACCCAGCGCATCCTCTAGTCCGCGTTACGAAGGATAGCCGAGCGGTCCTGACGGTATCCTGAACATCCACGAAGCTGCCCTGAACATCGCCTGAAGATCGAGAATAGTCGCCACTCCACGTGTTCAACGCGATTTTCAGTTTCTTGTCAGGATGCCGGTGCCCTTGTTCAGGGCGGCATCATGCCCAACGGGGTAACCTCGTACGTTGACAGGGTAGGCGCCAACCCGCGGAATCCACCAGATCCGCGGCTAGCCTGCCGGTCACCGGTACGTAGAAATGCGATCCATCTCGAGGAGGGGAGCATGTTTACCCGGATACTCGTCGGATTGGATGGGTCGGAGCTCGCGGAAGCCGCGCTTCCCTTGGCCGAGCGGCTGGCCCGTGCGAGCAACGCAGATCTTCTGCTGGTACGCGCCATCTCGGTCGATCGGACCGGCGAGCCGTTCGTGGATGTCGATCCAACGCTCCTGCCCACCGCGCCAGCCGTGTCCTGGGAGAAGCGCGTGGATGACACCGCGTCGACGACGCCAATGCTGCAGGAGGCTGCCGCGTACCTGGAGGGTATCGCGGCGCGTTTGAATCGCAACGGCTTCGGGTGCGAGGTCGTCGTGACCGCGGGGGATCCGACCGGGGTGCTCCTGGACGAGACCAGGCGACTGGGCGCCGACATGATCGTGGTTGGAACCCACGCGCGCTCGGAGCTGGGACGTGTGATCTACGGAAGCGTCGCCGAAACCGTCCTGGCGCGAAGCTCGGTGCCAGTGCTGATGGTTCGATCGACCCGGACAACCAGGCCCGAGACGACCGACGAGACGGCATCCCCGATCATCGTTCCGCTGGATGGCTCGCCGGTCGCCGAGGCCGCCCTACCTTGGGCGATCGACCTGGCGCGTCTCCTCGCGGTCAAACTGCACCTCGTGCGTGTTGTCAGACCCGCGGTGGTCGTCGTCGGCGACGAGCTCGCGGGACTGGACGTGGCCTCGGCAGTCGTACCCGAGGAAGTTGACGAGCGCTTGGCCGCCGATTATCTGAACGCGACCGCGGAGTCGACGCGCAGGCAAGGCATTCGAACGACGACCGAAGTCGTGGTCGGCCAGGCCTGGTTCGCTATTGCGCGGGCTGCACAAGAGCAGCAGGCCGCGCTGATCGTCATGGCGACCCACGGTCGGACCGGCGTGGCGCGCGCGCTCCTGGGAAGCGTCGCGATGAGGATCCTTCACCACTCCGACGTTCCGGCCCTGCTCGTCCGTCCCAGTGGACTTCTCCACGATCTCGCACAGCGCAAAATGACCGATCGTACCGAGCAATCGCTCAGTCGGCATGGTAGCTGACGTCAGGTTGACGTCAGGTGACGCGGAAAGGAAAGCCCATGGCAGCCTTACAGACCCAATTTGTCTACGGAACGCACGGCGTCGATCCCGATCAAACGATCGAGCACTTGATCCAGACGATGCCCAAGGCGCTTTCGTTCTTGATCGGAATCGGTTTTACTCCGCTGGCGAACCCGATCCTTCGAGAACGCATGGCGTCCAAAGTGACGATCCGCCAGGCCGCGGAGACCCTTCCGATCAACCTGGAGCGGCTGCTGGTCGATCTAGACCGGCTTGGTCGCGCGTCGGAGCCAGCCCCACGCTCGGACTCCTGGCCGTTGAACTGCCTGGATTGGTAACGCGAACGTCTTGTTGGTCGGGGAAACCGGACGCAGGCGGGCGAGACGCCCGCGCTCCGGGAGGATCGCCCACGCTTCCGCGTTGTATCCCATGACGTCAGCCGGACTTGAATCCCTCCGCGCCGACCGACTATTGTATTGACGTCAATGTGGTCGGGACGCGCCGGCTCGGCGACGGACAAGCGACGGCGTCGTCGATGGCCGCCCGAGGCCAGAAGGGCCGGACGTCGTCGCGGAAAGGAACAGCGGATGAGCTCATACGAACGCGCGCTGGATACTCTATCGGCGACTCCCTCGATTCTTCGTGCCGTCGTCGAGGCTACGCCGGCCGCGGCGCTGGAGCGTCGGCCCGCCGCCGAAGAATGGTCGGTTCGGGAGATCCTCGGGCACATGCTGCACGTGGAAACGGCGATCATCGGACCACGGATTCGTCGCATGCTCGAGGAGGACGAGCCGTTGCTCACGCCAGCGGGGCCCGCGCCCGCCGCGGCAGCGCCCGGCGAGACGCTCGATACCTGGTTGGAAGCTCGCTCCTCGAATCTCGAGTTCCTGCGTGGGCTGTCGCCGTCGCAGCGGCAGCGGGCTGGCCGTCATCCGAGATACGGTCGCATCAGCGCCGAGGAACACGCGGTCGAATGGGCCTACCACGACCTCGACCATCTTCGCCAGATCTTCGCGGTGCTCCAGGCAGAAATTTACCCGGATATCGGCGTCTTCACGAACCTGTATCCGAAGCCGTACTGACCGACGAGGCTGGTCTGGCCTGCCGTGGCGCCCACGCCGGGTAGTCGATGCCCGCCAGGTGGTTGATGACGAACGCCTGACCGGTCAGCAGCACGACCGCGACCATCAAGATGCCAAGCTCCCAGGGCTCACGAAGCAGGCCGAGCGATACGATCAGGGTCGTGGCGCCCGCGGGCGGGTGGGGGACGCGGCACAGGACCATGAGGAAGCTGGTGGCGGCGAGCGAGAGCGCGGCGGCGCCAACACGTGGCCAGGTGACGCCCGCCGCGAGGGCGGGCGGAGCCGCGGTCAATCCGAAAATGACCAGGCTCAGCCAGCCGGCCAGGGCCCCGATGAGGTGGCCCAGAATGGTGTTGCGTGGCGCCGAGGGCGGCGCGGTTGGCGTGTAGAACAGCAGGAAGGCGGTCGGACCGAGCGATGGGAAGATGAACGGAGCGCGGGTGATCAGGGCGACCGCGGCCATCAGCGCGATGCTGGTGAACCCGTTGATCAGGCTGAAGATGGCAAGCACCACGGTCGAGTTGTGGTACCGAACCAGCTCAGTGAGCTGGAAGCGGTGAAACAGCCCGAGCAGGATGTCGGACATCTCGCCGCCAATCGGATGCAGGTGGTCGATGATGAAGTTGGTTTCTCGGCGCGGTGGTGCGCCGGTGCGCGGATCCTCGTCCATCTTCAGTGGAGATGCGCCGGATCGAGATTATCCGACGATTGCGAAAGTCGCTTGCCGTCGGGCAACCCGGAGTCCGGCAGCGAGCGATAGTACGCTGGACCGGCGCAGGCGCGACAGAGCAGGGTGCTCCCGAGGTATACCTCGCGTTCGTTCGAGATTTCTTCTTCACATCGCTGGCAGATCGCCCGCCGGCCGGGCTGGCTGACGATCGAGCTGACCGTGGCCGTAAGAACGACGGCTCGCCAGACCAGTAGCTTCTCGTCGGGCATCCGCTGGTAGCCGAGGAGCTGCGCATGCCAGCGGTCGGTCGCCTCCGGCGCGTAGATGGCCGCCGTCTCGCGCGCTCGCGGATGGGGCGCGATCCGGATCGAGCGCTCGGTGAGAGTGTCGACGAACGTAGCCGCGACTTTGCCGTAGTCTTCGACGCGCAAGGTTCGTTTCCCGATGCGGCACCCGGTGGCGGCGGAGATGCCATCGACGGCGCACCCATCGGATTCCACGATCGTCAAGAGGCGCTTGTCCTCTCGTGGTAAGTCGAGCGCCAGGATTCGGCCGGCCAGCACCCCGATCCGCGCGCCGAGCACTTGACGCGGACAGAGGTGATCGTGCAGCGCGGCGCTCGCCGTGAGAATCTGATCGAAGGTCATCCGACGGACGTCCTCCGGACGCGAGGCCGACGACGGAGAATTGTCAGCATGCCGAGGCCGCCCAGAAAGATCGCGCCGGAGACGACGGCGGTGCGCCAGACGTCACCGCCGTTCCCGGCCAGGAACAGGTCGAGCGCGACGGTCAGCAGCCAGAGCTGAATCGCCATCAGGAGAATGCCGATCGTCAGCGCGGCCATGACGATTGTCACCTGTCCGACGGGAGGCGGCTGGTCACGAAGCTCCTCCGGGTGCGCGCTTCCGTCCGAGGCCAGATGTCCGTTCGGGGTGGGCGTCATGCTTCCCTACCGATCGCCGAGATCACGTCACCGTCCTGACGAATGAGGATTCGCGGGAGACGCCGACGCGGCGGGCCGGCGATCGGATCACCACTCGCCGGCGCGAACACGCCTTCGTGGCAGGGGCAGTAGAGCCGGGAAGCGTTCGACTCGTAATAGACCGCGCACGAGAGATGCGTGCACTTCTGGCTATAGGCGACGAATTGTCCACCCGGGAGATGAAGAAGCATCGCCTGGTCTTCGGGCCCGGGGTAGTTGAAGTACACCGCCTGTCCCTCCGGAACCTGGGAGGCGCGCGCGATCTGAACGACCGGCGTCGCGGTCGGTCGCTGAGCCAGGCCAAGCACTGCCAGGAATCCGGTCGCCGCGAAGAGCGCCCCGGAGGTGTAGACGGCGAACTGAAGGAGCTCCCGGCGCGAGACCAGGTCGTCGATGTCCCAGTGGTAGGGAAACTCGGCGCGCCAGCGCTTCGGCGTGGCCGACTCGAGATCGATCGACTCCGGGGTCACGATCTGGCGTCTTGGATCGGTCGGCTTCGGTTCGGTCATAACACCCACGCCTCCTCGTGCTCGCCGGATGCTGCTCCGACGTCTCGTCTGGCTTGATCGAGAAGCGCGGTCACGTCGAGCTTCGCTTGCCCGGTAGGTAGAACGAAGTAGTTACGCGTTTGGACTTCCTGGGTGCCGAAGACGGTCCGGCTCACCGCGTGGCCGTTTCGCTGATTGACGAACTCCTCGTAGGTTCCGTACCAGATTGCCTGGGTCGGGCGCGCCTGGGTGCACCACGGCTGCAGGCCCTGCGAGGTACGGTCGAAGCAAAGGTTGCATTTCTTCATCAGGCGCGCTTCGACGTCGAACTTCGGCACGCCAAACGGGCAGGCATAGACACAATTGCGGCATCCGATACACCGAGATGGATCCGCCTGTTGGACGACTCCCTCGGGCGTGATCAGGATGGCGAGCACCGGACACACCTGGGCGCAAGGGGCAACCGGGTCGACGCAGTGCATGCACAGAGTCGGCTGGGTCGCGACGCTCGATCCGCGGGCGATGAAGTCGACCATGATCATACTCTCGCCCTTGTGCGAGTCGCACTCGCGACAGGCAGCTTCGCAGGCGCGGCAGCCGATGCACCGCGATGGATCGGTAAAGACAGTCTTGATTGCCAATCGCTCCCCCTTTCAGGTCAGGGCAGCGCCCCGTGCTTCCCAAGCTGCGCGGGCGTCTTCGTCTCGCCCACCGTGTATGGGAACATTTTCGGCGCGTTGTCGGCGGTAAGATTCTCGACCGGGAGCTGACCATCCCGGGTTGGCGGAGCGTCGGCGCGTTCGATCGCGGCCGCGCACACTTTGAATTCCGGTATCTTGACGTCGGGCTCGACTGCTGGATTCGTCAACTGGTTCACCGCGTGCCGGTGTCCGTAATGAAACGGAATAAACAGCACGTCTGGCCGAATCGTCTCGGTCACCAGCGCTTTGAGGACCATGGCGGAGCGCGGCGTCCGGACGCGAACCAGATCGTCCGTCTTGATGCCAAGTGGCTCGGCGGCTCTTGGATGGATCTCGACCCAGGGCTCCGGCGCCTGACTGTTGAGGAATCCGAGACGACGGGTCTGATTGCCGCTCAAGTAGTGGTAGACCACGCGACCGGTCGTGAGCCGGAAGGGATAAGCTCCCCCGGGCTCCTCGGCGGGCGGCTGATACGGGGTCACGAACATTCGGGCCCGGCCGTCCGGGTGAGCGAAGCGCTCGACGAAGAGTCGCGGCGTGCCCGGATGATCCAGCGACGGGCAGGGCCAGAAGACCCCCTGCTGGGCGTCGATCTTCTCGTAGGTGATGCCATAGTAATCGGCCCCGCCCCGGGATGCCACGCGTAATTCGTCCCAGATTTCCCGTATCGAGCGATAGGGGAAATACTTTTCGCGGCCCAGCCGTCGCGCGAGGTCGACGACGACCTCCCAATCTCGTCGCGCCTCGCCCGGCGGCTCCGCCGCCTGGTTGATCTTGATGACCCGCCCTTCCAGGTTCGTGGTCGTGCCCTCGTCTTCGCACCAGACCGCCGCCGGCAGGACGACGTCGGCGAGCTCGGCCGTTTCGGACATAAAGAAGTCGATCACGACGAGCGGATCCAGATTCTGGATCGCCCGCTTGACAACCTCGTTGTCGGGCAGCGAGACCATCAGATTTGAGCACATCACCAGGCAGCTTTTGATGTCGCCGTCCGCCATGAGGTGAACCATCTCGGTCGCAGCCGCGCCTTCCCAGGGCATCTCCTCGACCGGAATGCCCCAGACACCCGCGACGTATTCTCGATCCTCCGGAACGTCGATGTGGCGGTAACCGGGAAGCTGGTTGGCCTTCTGGCCGACCTCGCGCCCGCCCTGTCCGTTTCCCTGGCCGGTAAGCATGGTCGTGCCGCCGCCGGGCTTGCCAACCTGACCTCGGGCGAGCGCGAGATTGATGCAGGCGAGGCAGTTGTTGACGCCGTGTGTGCTGTGCTCGATGCCACGGGCGTGCAAGATGAGCGAAGGGTCCGATTGGCCGTAAAGCCGCGCCGCCGCGACCACGCGCTCGGCCGGGACGCCGGCGATGCGCTCCGCGACGGCCGTGGTGAATTCCTCGACCGCGGTCCGGACGGCTTCCCAGCCATTCGTACGCGACGCGACGTATTCCTCGTCGACCATTCCATCGTGAATGACCTGGCGCAGCATCGCGTTCAGAACCGCGATGTCGGTCCCGGGGCGGACCGGTAGCCAGAGGTCAGCCGAGCGGGCGACCGGCGTCTGACGCGGATCCATCACAATCAGGCGCGCGCCGTCGTCGCGCGCCTTCCAGATCCACTTCATCAGGATCGGGAAGCATTCGGCGGTGTTCGAGCCGACGACAAGGATGCACTTGGCGAGCGCGACGTCTGGCATCGGAACCGGACATCGATCGAGTCCGAAGGCTCGCGCATAGGCTACCGCCGAGGACGACATGCACAGGCGGCCGTTGTAGTCGACGTGCCGGGTTTTCAGCCCAACCCGGGCGAACTTGCCCATCAGGTAGCACTTCTCGTTGGTCATCGACGAGCCGCTGTAGATCGCGACGGCGTCGCGGCCGTGACGCGCCTGAATCTCCTGCCAGCGATGCGCGACGTAGTCGAGCGCCTCATCCCAGGAGGCCCGCTCCAGTTTACCGCTCTTCCCGCCGCGCCGGATCATCGGATAGGTGAGCCGATCAGGGTGACTGGCCTGTTGGTAAGCGACAACGCCCTTTGGGCACAGCGAGCCTCGGTTATGAGGAAAGTCGCGTGGCTCGACGCCGATTACCTGACCGTCGGCCACTTTGAGGAACATGCCGCATTGGACGCCGCAAAAGGCGCAGTGGGTGGGAACGAGCGCGTCGGGCAGTCGATCGGCTCCGGGCCAGCCCGGCGCGGGCGGGCCGACCGACTGGAAATCGTAGTTGAAGGCGCGATCGGGCTGAAAGAAATCCTTGTTGACGCTCATTACAGGAACCGCTTTCCCATTAACTCGTAGTACGCTTCTCCTCGGAGCAGGCGCTTGCAGGTCGGGCAGTAGTCCTGAAGCACCCCACGTTCCGCGCCCAGGTCGTACGTCTGACGAAGCTCGGACAGCGTTACCTTGAGATCCTCGACGAACTGCCGCGAGGGAAGCTCGACTCCGCAGCGTCGGCAGCGGCCAATCGCCGGTCGTTCGCCGGTGCGCTCGATATCCTGATTGACCGTCTGGTAGAGGGTGACACCGATGCTCGCCGGTCGCTCGACGATGTGGAAGAACTTGCCGAAGGGAAGTGAAATCAACCACCCGACGACGGCCACCTCGTGGGTCGAAGCGATGAAGGAGTAGAACTTTCCCGACCAGAATTCAGACGAGGCGGTCAGCGCGAGACCGGTCACCGCGATGGCGAAGAGGAGCAGCAGGGGCACCAGGTCGAAGCCGAACCGCTGGGTGGTGATCAGGCCGAGATCGCTCACCCGCCGGCCGAAGGCGATGGCAAGTCCGATAAGCAAGATGACCGCGGTGAAGTCGAGGGCATGAAAGATCAGGAAGCTCAGGACGGTGCCCAGGTAGAAGTTGAGGATCGGGAAGCCGAAGAACCACGCCCAGTAGCGCCCGAGCGACGCCATGGTGAAGTGGATCCAGCCGAAGGTCAGCGGAAAGGTGATCAAGCACGAGAGCACCACCCCCCAGAAGATGCACATGTGCATGATCCAGCGCCGCGCGCCGCGCTTGAGGATGAACGTCTGGCCGAAGATGTCGCGCCACCAGGCCGCCGGAATAAAGCTGGTGTACGACCGGAAGTTTTGCCAGGAGAGGAAGTTCGTCCAGCCGGCCTTGAAGTAGCGCCAGGTAGGCGGACGCGTGATCCAGAGAGTGTAGCGGTACGTCACGGCGGCCGTCGCGAAGATCGTTCCGACGGCGTATCCGATCAATGCCGAGTCGAAATCGGCGAACCCCCGCGATCCGACGTACATCAACACGATCAGAACGATGGCGGCAACGGTCGCGAGGGCGGCCGCGGGAATCTCACGCCGGATCATGTCCATACAGCCCGTGCACGAACTTACCTTGGCATCTTGCCGGGCGGTGGCCTTTGGTCACCCTGCGGTATTGTAACACATCGTCGACGGCGTCTTCTGTCGCACCCATTCGAGCGGACCA
>JAJPKB010000444.1 GCA_021323915.1 Chloroflexota bacterium
CGAGACGATTCGCGCGGTCTGCTGCTTCGATGATCATGTCCAGCTCGTGGCACACCGGGGTGTTGGCGACGGCTGGACTCCGCATCGCGACCTCGGCATACCCCTTGATGACCGTGAGAGGATGCCGAAACTCGTGAGCAGCAGATACGACGAACTCACGCCTCAGACGCTCTTCTTCGACCATCGGGGTCATGTCGAAGAAGATCGTGACCGCGCCAATGACCTTTCCATCGGTCTGGCGAAGCGGCGCCGCGTTCGTTATAAGGTGGGTTTCCCAGCCGTTTGGATGGCGGATGATCGCCTCCACGCCAGTGATAGCGGTATTCTCGCGCAGGGCGCGAACCACAGGTAACTCCTCGATCGGAAAGGGCACGCCGTCCGCGCGCAGGATCTGGAAGCTATGGGCGACCTCCTCGATTGGCGTGGGCGTCGAGATTCTGCCCCCGAACAAGGTCTCCGCCGCCACGTTGACCATGATGACCTGTCCAGTCGCGTCGAGAACCATAATCCCGGCCGGCGACGTCTCCAGTATCGTGTGGAGGCGATTGCGCTCGTTGGTCAGGCGCTGGTCCGCCTCCGCCAGCCGCCGTAACGTCCCCGATAGGGAGGCCGCCATCTGATCGAGGGAGTTTCCCAGTCTTTCCAACTCGTCGCCGGTGTGGATCCTTACTCGCACGTCCAGTCGACCAGCGCTCCAATCCCGAGCCGCCGCGTCCAGCCGTAGGATCGGGTTGATAATTTGATTAGCGAGGTAAAGGATGGCGAGCGTACCGAGAACGAGTGCGAGCACGAACGAGCCTATATCCAAGAGAACAACCGAGCCGATCGTGGATGCAACCGCGCTGGTTGGTTGGAGAACGGCGACGACCCAGTGGTAGCGCGGGGATGGGACCGCGACGCCGGTCTGCTGGCCGGTCAAGAGGGGAAAGGTACCGCTTTGCTGAACCGCCGATATTCCGTGCGTCGCCTCGTGGATCAGTGGCGCATTGCCAACGCTGCGAACCTCGGGGCCGAGGTTCCACTGATCGCTGACGAACGCGAGCTGCCCCATCGGGTCGGTGATGACAATTACCCGACTCTGGCCGAGCGGCACTGACCAGAGCTTGGCCCGGAAATAACTGAGATTGAGAGCGACAAGCACCGCGCCGATCGGCCGCCCGGTCGAGCTACGGATTGGCACCGAAACGACCGCGACCGGATGCTCGACCCGCCGCCCGATCAAGATAGGTGAGATCTGAACGGTATTGAATTGCATTGTCGATCGAAAGTAAGGACGGTCAGACACGTTGACGTGCGGAGCGCCCGGCACCATGTCGCCGATCGTCTCTCCCTGGGCGTTTACGACCAGGATATTGTCGAATTGAAGATACTCGGGCGCCAACCGCTCAAGCCGGGCGTCGATCGCCGCGGGAGGCGTCGTCAGGAGGGACGGGGACGTCGCGAGCGACTGGCCGACCGCGACAGCATCGTCGATCGAGGCGTCGACAAGGCTAGCGACAGTCTCGGCGGTCGTTTGGTTAGCCGAGATGATGTCGTTACGTCGGATGTTCAGATTGGTGAGATCGCCCGCCAGAACGAGGATGAGGCTTGGTAACAGAATCAGCGTCAGCGCCAGGAGTAGTTTCCAGCGCAGACTGAGGGGGGCCCGCCAGGTGGCCGACCGGAAGATCCGGGGCAAGCGTGGACGACGGAGTGTGAACGGAAACCGAACCAGCATGGTTCTGACTCATCCGGGCGGGGGAGTATGGATCGGCCGTCTGGCCGTCACGATCGCCAGGGGCCTCCGAACGTCGATTGCCACGTGGGTGCCTCGGACAACACGCCGGACAACGGCGCACGCGCTCATCCTCGCGTACGGTTCGCGGTTACGTCGCTTTGGCTCGTGGCACCTGAGCTTCGCGAGCGGCTCGTAGCAGGGTGTCGATGTCGAACGGCTTGTTGACCACCGCACGTACCTGCGGAACGCGCTGGAGTCGCTCTGAGTAGGCCGAGATAATGATGACCGGCACTTTGTCCGTGTCAGGGCTTTTCGCGAGCTGCTGAAGTACCTCGTTCCCCGGCATATCCGGTAGCGCAAGATCGAGCAACACCACGGCCGGATGATAGCGGATGACCGCGGGCACCACATCGCCTCCCCGGGATACAGATACCACCCCGTAGCCTTCGGAACGAAAGATGTCCGCGACCAGTTGACTGATGTCAGGATAGTCCTCGGCGACTACCACGACCTTATGCGCTTCGTCTGACACGACCACCATCCCCCATTTTGGTCAGAGATCCCTGGCTTGAGTTGCCCCGACACCGGTGCGCGGAACCGCCGAACAGCTTCGAAGATGCACAATGCAGGCCAGGAATTGACGCTGATATGTTACAGTGATAACATGCGTTCGCTCGAAGCGAGGGGAGATCGATGTACTCGATCGCTGAATTGGTCAACGAAACCGGGGCGACCCGCCGCACGATCCACTTTTACGTTCAGCAAGGGGTGCTTCCGCCTCCGGTTGGCGCCGGCCCCCGCGCGACCTACGACGAAGAGCATCGGCTTCGGCTGCTCGCGGTGCCGCGCCTGCGCGCGGGCGGGTGGCGTCTGGACGAGATTCGCACCTTCTTTCAGCGCGCGACCCGTTCCGCGATTACGCGGGTCGTCGAGACCGGCCGCCTTCCGGCCGACGATGAACCGGCTCCCCCGGAGAGGGCAAACCCGAATGCCGGCGGATCGGATCCAGAGCCGATCGTTCGGTACCGCCTGGCCCCCGGGGTCGAGCTCCTGGTTTCGGCCAGCGCGCCGGAACCGGCTCGGGAAACCGTCGAACGATCGCTCCCGCTGATCGTTCAGCTCTTTCGGACCAATCTGCAATAGCGGTCGAGCCACCCGAGGCTCAGGGCAGGCTCGGCAAGCTGGCGCGGCTCAATCGGCTCAAGGTCCGAGCCACCCGAGGCTCAGGGGCGGCTCCAATCGGATCAGCTTCCGTCGTGGAGCGCCTGAACCGTCGCGACCGCCCGTCTCCACCCGCGGTAAAGAGTCGATCGTCGCTCGGCGTCGATCGATGGGCTGAAGCGGCGGTCAACCTGCCAGAGTTGGCTGACTTCCTCGGCCGAGCTCCAGAAGCCGATTTCAAGTCCGGCAAGGTAGGCCGCCCCCATCCCGGTCGTTTCAGTGATGCGCGGGCGGACGACGCTCGTTCCCAGGATGTCTGCCTGAAACTGGGTCAAGAAGTTGTTCGCCGCGGCTCCGCCGTCGACACGAAGCTCCCGAGCCGTCGGACCGCCGTCACGACTCATCGCGTCGACGACGTCACGGGTTTGGTAGGCGATCGCTTCAAGCGCCGCGCGCACGAGATGGAGCCTGCCGGCCCCACGCGTTAATCCCACGACCGCCCCGCGTGCTGACGGATCCCAATACGGAGCACCCAGACCCACGAACGCCGGCACGAAGTACACACCTTCGTTGTCTGAGATCCGAGTGGCGAGGGCTTCGGTGTCCGCAGCACGCTCGACGATTCCAAGCTCGTCGCGCAGCCATTGGATCGCCGCCCCGGCGACAAAAACGCTTCCTTCGAGGGCGAAGATCGGTTCGCCCTCGGCGCCACAGGCGAGGGTAGTGAGAAGGCCCGAGTGGGAGCGAACCGGGCTCGAACCGGAATTGAGGAGAAGAAATGCCCCGGTGCCGTACGTGCACTTGACCATCCCCGGCTCGAAGCAGGCCTGCCCGAACAGCGCGGCTTGCTGATCGCCTGCCACGCCGGAAATGGGAATGCCGGACGGCAGGGTAATGCCATTCGGAAGCGCGATCGCCGCGGACGTGGCGAACATGGAGCGCGAGCCAACAACCTCTGGAAGCAAAGACATGGGAATGCCAAGCCGACCGGTAAGCATCTCGTCCCACCTTCGCTCGTAAATATTGTAGAGCATCGTCCGAGATGCATTGGAATAGTCGGTGCGGTGCGCCGCCCCACCGCTTAACTTCCAGATCAGCCAGCTATCGACCGTGCCGAACCTGATCGCCCCGTTACTGGCGCGTGTTCGAAGGTCTGGGTTGGTGTCGAGGAGCCACTGTACTTTAGTGGCTGAGAAGTACGGATCGATCACCAGTCCGGTGCGGCGGGAAACGTCGTCGGACAAACCAGCCGCGCGCAAGCAGTCGCAGATCTCCGACGTTCGTCGACACTGCCAGACAATGGCACGTGCGACGGGTCGTGAGTTCGAATCGTCCCAGAGGATAGTGGTCTCGCGCTGGTTGGCGATGCCAATCGCGACGACGCGGCGCCCGGGGCATTGGCCCAGGGCGTCAGCGACGGCCTCTAGGCTGCGCTGCCAGATCTCTTCCGCGTCTTGCTCGACCCATCCCGGATGGGGGTAATAAGTGGGAATCTCGCGGTAGCCGCGGGCCACGACCGTGCCCGTTCGATCCACCAGCAGCACCGTCGTTCCGGTCGTTCCCTGGTCGATCGCCAGGATCACCAGGCCATCGGGTGCGCTCACGAGATCAGCTCGACGGTGATTTCGCCACGTTCGTAGGCGCGGGCAAAGGCGTCAACAATCGCCGGATCGAACTGCGTTCCCGCCGCCGATTTCAATTCGTTGATCGCGACGGCGATCGACAGCGCCTCCCGGTACGGGCGCGTGCTGGTCATCGCATCAAACGTGTCGGCAACCGCGATGATGCGACCGCCGACCGGAATCTCGTCCCCGGCCAGCGCGTCGGGATAACCTTTGCCGTCATATCGTTCGTGATGATGGCGCACGTACGGGACTACCGCCTCGAGGAAGGAGATCCCGCGCAGGATTTCGGCGCCGATGATCGGGTGGGCCTTCATGTGCTGCCACTCCTCCGGACTGAGCGCGCCGTTCTTGCGCAGAATCGCGTCCGGAATCCCGATCTTTCCAATGTCGTGGAGGATCGCCCCCATCTCGACCTCGTTGAGACGATCACCTGCCCAACCGAGGTTCCGCGCGATCGCAAGTGAGTAGCGCGTGACCCGCTCGAGGTGGCCGCCGGTGTATCGGTCGCGGGCCTCGACCGCTGCCGCGAGCATGCGGATGGTTTCGAGGTAGGCGCGCTGAATTTCTTGCCGACGCTGGCGCTCAGCTTGAAAGGCGACGTGGATGTCGTCGGCGTATCGCATCAACTGGGCTTGCGCGGACTCGAGCGCCGCCCGACCCGACTTCTCGTTCTTGTAAATCCGCTGAAGCTCGGTCGCGTACACCTGCGCCTGATTTTGCCAATAGGCGACGGACGCGGTGAGCTCGTCGATGTGATCGTCCGAGTCAGGCATGGGTCCTCGCTGATGGGACGTCGTTGGGCTGCCCCTGCTTGGTATGACGATGCTATGTCACCAGTTCCGAATTGTCAAAGGAGAATTGTCGTAAAATCGCCGTGCGCCCGACCATCCGCGCCGACGATCGGGATTCGTTGCCCAGTCGAGAGCAGGTATACTCCGATTTCGAGATGCGAGCCCGCGGGAACCCCGACGGGCGGCCGAATAACGTGCGCGTCGAGCACCGCTTCGCCGCTACGCCAGGTCGACGTCGGAAACTGCCCCTGTCCTGGCTCGCTGTCGGCGACGGCGAGCAGGTGCCCCTTTGGATCGACGAGGTGAACGAACACTGTGTAGTCCCGATCGATCGGCCGATCGGCGGCCCAGTGCAGCCGAAGCGATAGCGAGCCATCCGACAGCCTGCTTAGGTCGTAGCCCTGTAAGCGTATCGCGCTTCCGAACGTCACGGAAAGCGGGTGAGACGGCCAGGGAATCGCCGACGAACGGTCCACGCGAACCGGTCCGGAGACTAGCGCGGCGCCGGCGGGACGCCCTGCTGGATCGGTGAGGCCGAGTCGTTCGCCCGTGGATTCGTCGAACAGACCGGCGTCCACCGTTGCCACCATCGCCGACGCATTAGCCGGGACGGGAATCGAAAAATAGGACACGACGCGGTCTCCGCGCCGCCACTGCTCCGGAGCGAACCCCTGGTTGTAATCCTGGGCGACGAGCTGTTGGTTGTCGCGGCGGACGAGGTGGGCGAAGAAGATCCAATCGCCGGATGGAAGCTTTCCGATCACCGTCCAGAAAAGGGCGAATTGCTCTGCCTGACCCGGGGCGATCACCGGCTGAATCGCCACGCCGGTTACCTGGATCGCGTTCCCGATTCGCGCGTTGGCTGGTCTCTCGGGACCCGGGGGAGAAAGCGGTGGATCCATTCGGTAAAGCCACCCGTCGCGCGACGTCGCAACGAGCGCGAGATGCGCCGTGGCGAGGAGCTCAGGGCTGGGCGCGCGACTCCGCGAGAAGGCGTAGTAAACCGGGGCGCTGGTATCGGTCGGCGTGACGAAGTCGCGCAGCCCGTCGAAGAAACGAGCCCTCCGCATCGCTGCTGGATCAAGGATCGCCGGGATCGGCATTCCTTCGTACACGTCGTCGGTTCCAAAGGCCGGATCCGACGCGGGCACCCGGTCGAGCATCGCCAGCGCGTGCAATGTATCTGCCTCGAAAGCCTGATAGGTATCCGAGCGGGCAGCCCAGCCGACGAAGTACTCGTGGAACGTGGTGGCTCCAAGATAGGTGAACGCGAGCGCGACCAGAAGAGCCCCGAATGGCCACCGACCGTCGACACGCCGATCGAAGAGCCAGTCCAGACCCAGCGCCGCGATCACGAAAACAAACGGAATCTCGCCGACGAGGCGAAGGGCGTGGGCGGGTTCGTGGCTGAGGGCGGCTGGCGCGAGCATGGCAACGCACCAGCCCAGACAGAAGATCGACACGCCATCGCGCCAGCGCCGCAGCGCCACCACTATGCCAATCGCCGACGCCAACGAGACCGGGACGGCGATTAACGGCTGCCCGGGCAAATTCTGGCGCGGGTTCGGATCGCCGTCGATGGTCAGGGCACGGATCGATTGCCCGAAATCTCCGATCATCGTAGCGCCAGCGTCGGTCTGCTGCTCGGCGCGAACGCGCCGGAGGAACTCGCCGGGGTGTCGATAGAAATACCAGGCGAGCGGTGAGGCCACCGCGGCGAACACGATCGCTCCGAAAATGGCCCCTTTCAGGATGCGGACTGGCGGCCCATGATGCTTCCGCCACGCCGGAATCGCGAGTATGCCGACGAGCCAGGCAACGTACAGCAGGGGGGTGATTCGCGAGGGGATGTACGTGTAGATTCCCAGCCCGAGCGCCGCACCGGCCAGACCGAAGTGAACGGCGCGTCCGCCGTGGATTCCCTTCCACGACCAAAAAAGGGCGACCGTGACGAACAGTGGGAGCATGCCAGCCGGAAACGCGAGGCGGCTGAGGCTCAGGTGCCAGTACGACGCCGCGACCAGGAAGCCAACGAAAAGCCCGACGCGACGCCCGTAGATCCGGTTGAACGTCACGAGCGTCGCCGCCACGGTCAGGATACCAACCACCGCCGTCGGCAGTCGGATCGCGAGCGGAGATGGTCCGATCAAGGCCATCGTCGCCGCCTGCAAGTAGATGATCAGTGGCTCTCGCCCCTGGTTGCCGATGAAGAAAATGGAATGAACGCCGCCGAGCACCCTGATCGCATCCACGGCATTGGCGGATTCGTCGTAGTAAACTCCGGGTGGCACGCGGTCGAGCGCGAACAGTCGAAGAAACGCAGCCAGGAAGACGATCAGGACCGAGAGCGCAAAACCGAGGCGGCCCAACCGACCAGGCTCGACCGGGATTCGTGCCGATGCCATTCCTCGAAGCAACCGCTCGTTAGTGGCGTGCCCCGGCCGCTCGCCGGGGTCGTCCAGCGCTCGATCTTCAAGCGCCATGATTCAGGTAGGCCGACCGCCGGCGATCAGCCACGCGCGAACTCGGGCAGCCAGGCGCGCTGAGCGTCGATCATTCGGTCGACCATTTCCCGGATTTGAGCGAGGGTGAGTAGAGCGCCGGTCAGCGGGTCGAGCATTACCGCGTGGTAAATCTGATCGCGATTTTGAGCGATGACCGCCTCGACGGCGAGCTCCTGCACGTTGACGTTGGTTCGGTTAACTGCCGCGCACTGGGGTGGCAGCGGACCGACCGAGGTCGGTTGGATGCCGTTGCCGTCGACCAGACAGGGAACCTCGACGCAGCAGCCATCGGGCAGGTTGGGAATCAGGCGGCGGTTCTCGACGTTCCCGTAGACGACGCGGGGATGTCCGGTCACCATGCTGTCGACGATCAGCGCGCCGTATTCGACCGAGGGTGCGAGCTCTCGCTTCAGACCGTTCAGCAGCTCACTCGTTCGACCAGTTTCGTCATGGGCCGCGCAGATCTCGTAATAGTCCCAGCGTCGGGAGATAAACTCGTGGACTAGATCGGCGTTCTTTCTGAAGTAGGGGAGATATTCCGACGCGTGGTGGCTCGATTCGGTGTGGAAATAACCGAACGCGGCCATGATCTCGGTTCTGACGCGCTCGTTGCCACCCTCGTACGTCGACGCGCCGCGGTCGGGGGCGCTGTGCTCTCCACGATCTTCGGCCAAATCGGCGGTGTCGTGAGGCTTGAGATGCCGCCGGATCATCACCTCACGCAGCCGCGGATACAGGTCCTCGTCTCCCCGGCGAAAGTCCAGGAACCACGCCTGGTGATTGATGCCAGCCGCGACGAAACGGACCTCGTCGTAGGCAACGTCGAGCTGCCTGGCGAGCATGCGAGACGTGCCCTGAACGCTGTGGCACAGTCCGACGGTGTTGATTCCGAGACGGCTTAGTAGCCAGCAATTCATCGCCATCGGATTGGCGTAATTGATCAGTAGCGAATCGGGACATAGTTCGCGCACGTCGGCGGCGATGGCCTGGTAGGCTGGGGCTGAGCGGAGGAATCGAAACACGCCACCCGGACCCAGGGTGTCGCCCACCGTCTGGTCGATTCCATACTCCCGGGGGATCTCGACGTCGAGGCGGTAAGCCTCGATTCCCCCCACCTGGAAGGTAACGATCACGTAGTCAGCGCCGTCCAGCGCACGACGACGGTCGGTCGTCGTGTCGACCCGCGCCGGGAACTGATAGTGCGCGATAAGATCCCGAGCCGCGTTCGCGGTTCGCTCGGCACGGCCGAGATCCAGATCCATCAGAGCAAGGCTGGAATCCCGCAAAGGCGGGAAGCTGAGGATATCTCCCACCAGCCGCAAGGGGAATACGTAACCACCGGCGCCGATGATCGCAATCTTGGTCATTCTCGATCTTCACTCCGACCAGTACGTGGTGCGTCGGCGAACCGAAACCGTGGCGCGTCTGTCGACGGCGACAACGCTCTTCGGTCGCGAGTCTCGGTCCCGGTCGCTATTATAGCGCGGACTCCGAACGACGTTTGATCCCGGCTCGGCTCCGTGATAGTCTTTGATGAGGATAGCGATGAAGAGGTTGGTCGGTCTTGCCTTGTCCGTCCGGTGCGCGATGGCAGATCCTTTCACGGCGTCAGGCACTTTCGATTCTCGCGTCGGCCGGAGTAGGGGCAGCGTTTGGTGGTTGTGGCGCGACGCGTCCGCCGTATGGCGGCCCGTCGCCGGCTCTCCGCTCCACTCCGGAGCCGTCGCCGACGGTTCTCGGTGGCCTGGCGGGTTATCCTTCGACGACGGCCGCGACCGTGGCGGCAACCCCGATTCCTCCGACGTTTACGCCCACTCCGGTTCCGCGTACCCTCACGATTTGGACCGCCCGGACGGATTCGCCGTGGCTTAAAGCCCTGGAAGACTCGGCTTCACTGCTGACTTCGAAACGTCCGTACATCAAAGTGAGCGTCTCCGGCGGACACGCCGACTTTGGCAAGACGGTGGAGGACTTCGGCACGCTCCAGGTTCCCGACGTGATCGAGCCCGGAGATCTCGTCCCGTTCGCGGCGCGATCGCTCGTCCAGGTGCTCGATCACCTGTTAACGAGTGATACGGTCGACGCCTCGAATTACCTCCCGGCGATGTGGGCGAATGGGGCGTGGCGGGAAAAGACCTACGGCATCCCTGCCCTCGATCACGGCGCCGAGCTCGGTCTGGTTTGGAATACGTCTCTGACCGCGACGGCATTTGCTCCGCGAACCTGGAGCGACCTGTACGTCTTCGGCCGCCAACTCACCACGCGCGACGCGAGCGGAGCGATTCAGACGCTCGGCTTCGATCCACTGGACGGGGTAGGCGGCATTCTCGACACCGTCCGCGATGTTACCGGCCAGAACTGGTTCGACGCTTCTACGAACCGGGTAATCCTCGACAATCCGGTTTATCGGGGTTTCATCGACGGCATCCTTGCATTTTACAAGGCGGTCGGGATCGAGCAGATCCTGACGTTTCGCCAAGCCAATCGGCCTCTGACAAACTCGGAGCAGTCGGCGGTAAACGTGGGCAGACAGGTCGCGATCTTGAACGGTTACTGGTCGGTTGCCGAGGTGGAGCAACTGGCGCGCGATCGAAGCTGGAAATTCGATACACCTGGCCGCCCACGTTGACGTCCGGCGCGCGTGTCCAACGCCTGGGAGGACGGGTCCTGTCGATTCCATCGATCGCCAAGGCGCCGGACGATTCCTGGGCCTTGATGACGGAGCTTTGCGGAGACGCCGCGAATCGTATCTTCTTCGAGCGTGTCGGAACCTGCGCCATGACCCGGTCTTTCCTTGCGTCCAACGGCTGGAAAGGGCGCCCGGCGCTTCAATTCTACGTGGACTCGCTGCAGCAGGCCACACGCTTGACATCACGGTCCAACAACGTTGTCGCCGGGTTCGCCCAGGCAAAGTGGACTCAGCTGATTGGCGAGGTTCTGGATGGAAAGCAGTCGACCGCCGACGCCCTGAAAGCAGCGCAGGTTGATATCCAGACCGAAGTCGGCCGGGTTCACTGAAGCCGGCTCCGGGTTAGCGCAGGCCCGATTGGATGAAGCTGTTGATGAAGCGGCGCTGGAAGGCAAAAAACGCCACGAGGAGTGGAATTGCCGTCAACAGCGTGCCGGCCATGATCAGCTGCCACGCCTCACCGCTCTCACTGCTCTGGGTGAACGCGGCCAGACCCACCGTCAACGGCCGGCTGGCCGGGGTGTTCGTCACGATGAGCGGCCAAAGAAAGTCGTTCCAATGGTAGCAAACTGACACCACGCCAAAGGCGACGAGCGCCGGCCGACCCAGCGGCACGTAGATGTGCCAGAGCACCTGCCACCACACCGCGCCGTCTACGTGAGCGGCATCCTCGAACTCGCGGGGAAGGGACTTGAAGGTCTGGGCCATCAGAAACGTCCCGAATCCCGATGCGAAGGCAGGAAGCATGATCGCGAGACGATTGTCGATCAGTCCCAGGAAGTGCATCGTCTGATAGTTCGGCAAGACCAGCGCGGTCGCGGGCAGCATCATTTGGAGCAGGAACAGCGCGAACAACGGCCCCTTCCCGGGAAACGAGAGCCGACCGAACGCGTATCCGGCGAGTGAGACGGTGAGCATCTGCACGGCCAGGATGCCGGTGACGATGATCATTGTATTGACATAATATAGAGGGAAAGGTGCCGAGTTCCACGCGTCGATAAAGCTTCCCAGGCTGGGCGGCTCGGTCCAGAGCAGGCCGTTCGACACCGCGTCGCGCTCCGTCCGGAGCGCCGTCTCGATGCTCCAGATCAACGGCACCGCCCAGATGGCAGCAAGCGCGCATGCCGTCGCGGCGCGCAGCTTGGCAACGTTGCTGTTCATCGGAAACCGAATCTCTCATTCATAATGGGTGTAGAGGTCCAGCGTGCGATAGTTAAGCCAGCTTACCCCGAACAGGATGACGATCAGGATGACGGTCAGGGCCGACGCCTGGCCGGCGTCGAAGTTCATGAACGCGATCTGATACAGAAAGTAGAGCAGAACGTTCGTCGCGTTATCCGGTCCTCCTTGCGTCATCAGGTAGACCTGATCGACCGCAAGGATGCTGGCGATCAAGGCGATCGTCGTCACGAAGACGGTGGTTGGCATCAGCAGGGGAAAGACGATGCGGCGGAAAGTCTGGAAACGGCTGGCGCCGTCGAGCTGGCTTGCCTCGATCAAATCGGTCGACAGGCTCTGCAGGCCAGCCAAAAAGAAGATCATGTAGTAGCCGGCTTGCTTCCAAATGGTTGCGAGCATGACCGCGGGAAGCGCGCTCGAATCGTCGCCTAGCCAGTTGATCGCGGGAAGACCCACCAGACCAAGGGCGCGGTCCATCAAACCGTAGCTGGGCACGAACATAAAGGCCCAGATTGCGGCCGCGCTGATCATCGGAAGGACGGTGGGGTAAAAGATGGCAGTGCGGTAAAGACCGAGGAGGAGTAGGCGGCGATTCAACAATAGGGCGAATCCGAGGGCGAGCACGAGACTGATCGGAACGGTAATCACCGAGAATACCGCGGTATTTCGCAGCACCTGCCAGAATAGATCCGATTGAACCAGCGCCTGGTAGTTAGCGAGGCCGACGAAGCCGTGCCGCTGACTGAGCAGGTTGTTTTGAAACAGGCTCTGATAGGCTGAATCGATCGCCGGCCAGAGGCTGAAAGCGATCAGGAAGGCGAGGCCGGGCAGAAGGTACAGGTAGGCGATGCCGGCCGAACGCCAACGCCGCCATCCTTCCCGCGCTGAGGAGATCGATCGATCTCTCGAGACGGCAAGCTCGGGCTTGGATATCTCCAACGATGGTCTGTCCCCTTGAGCCACGGGGCGCCCCGGCCCGTCGCCCACGAGAGGGACGATCCGGGGCCGGCCCCATTACTCCTTGAAGCTCGCCAGGATCTGGTCGGCCTGCGTTTGAGCCGCCCCAAGGGCATCTTTGGGCTGCTGCTTGCCGGTCAGTGCCGCCTGGATCGCGTTGCTGAGTATATTCTGGATTTGCGCCATCTGATGAGTGCCGAGCTCGCGCTGCGCGTATTGTAGCTGGTCGCGCGCCACCAGCGCCTGCGGAAACTTAGACGTGTAATCCTTCAGCACCGGCACGTCGTAACACGACTTCCTCGGCGCGACGTACCCGGTGTCGATACTCCACTGAGCCAGACTATCGGCCGAGCACATCTGATTGATAAAGGTCCAGGCGGCGTCTTGGTTTGCCTTCGGGATGCCCTGAAAGATGTACATGTTCCCGCCGCCGGTCGGGCTGCCGTATTGCTTTTGTTTGGGGTCGTAGGCGACGCCCACTTTGAACTTTGCCTGCTTCGAGATGAACGACAGACTGCCGGTGGAATGGTAGATCATCGCCGTCTTCGCCCCGGCGAAGTCGGTGGGAAGGTTGCCCCAGTCGATCGTCCCGCTGGCCATCACCTTCCATTGGTGGGACAGGTCGATCAGCCACTGCAGAGCAGTCACCGCCGCGTCAGAGTTGAACGAGACCTTGTTACCGGCGTCGCCCATCACGTTCTGACCGGCTTCGATCGCGAGCGCCTGGAACTCCCAGTAGCTCGAACCTGACGACGGAAAGCCAACTCCCCAGCGACTGACCGTGTCGCCCTGCCGCTGGGTGAGCTTTTGACTCGCGCTGACGACCTCGTCCCAGGTGATGGGCGCTTTGTCGCCCGCGCCAGCCGACTGGAGGAGGTCAGGGTTGTAATAGAACACCAGCGTGCTCCGCTGAAAGGGAACGCTGATGAGCGAGCCGCTTAGCTTCGAGTCCTGCAGGAAAGCGGGAAAGAAATCGTCGACGAAGGAGCTGCCGCCGGCGGCCTTGACGTAGTCGTCGAGCGGCAAGGCGGCTTTCATATCCTGGACGGCGAAGATGGCCGCCGCGTTCAGAACCGCGACGTCCGGCGGCTTTCCGCCCTGGAGGGCCGTCTGCGCCTTGCTCAGGGTCTGAAGATAATCTCCGCTGTAGACCGGGGTGACTTTGATCGCGCCATTCTGCTGGGTGTTGAACTTGGCGGTCATGCCGTCGATGAGCTTGCTCAGCGGGCCTGCCACGCCCACCGGATAAAAGAACGTCAGGGCGATCGACTGTCCAGACGCTGGTTGAGCAGTGGCCCGAGGCGCGGTCGTGGGCGCCGGGGCGCTCGTCGGCGCCGGTGCACTCGTCGGAGCTGGCGCGCTTGTCGGCGCGCTCGATCCAGATGCGGCCGGGGTAGCCGCCGGAGCAGGCGCAGTCGACGAGCACGCCGCCAGGGCGAGCGCGCCCAGGCTGGCGATGCCCGATGAAAGGAATGCGCGTCGCGAAGTGGCGCCGACATTCCGTCGGCATGTCTGATCCATTGAAATCATCCTCCAACCGTCCGAGGTCCCACGCGCGAGTGTATGATATCTGCACGAAAAGCGAAAGATGGCCGAGATTAACACGGCGTTAGGGTTGTGTTCAAGGGATGCGCAGTGTGCCACGGGCCTCGGCAGCGCGTTCCGACTCGCCCAGCCGCTCGAAGAGGTCGGCGGCTTCGCCGGCGAGGGCAGCGGATCGACGCGCATCGCCGCGCCGGAGCGCTACCTGGGCGAGCCCCCAGCGACACTCCGCGACCAGGCCCCGCGCTCCGGCGGTCGCCGCGACCTGCTCACCCTGGCCAAATAGCTCCTCGGCGACGTCGAGTCTCGATTGTCGAAGACGAACGTCGCCGAGGTTGTGGAGAACGTTGGCCCGAGTCCCCGGGTCACTGAGGCCAGAGTCGAGCACCTGAACGTATCGCTGGGCGGCCTCATCCAGCCGTCCCTGGCGCCGTAACAAGTCTGCCTGGCTCGCGCGCACGATGCCGACGTCGTCGCCTCTTCCGTGGCGATCGAGGAGGAGACTGGCTTCTTCCAGAAGTCGCCAGGCGGTCTCGAAGTCGCCACGCTCGCGGGCGGCTCTTCCAAGGAGCCGCATCGCGTGCCCGACCCCTCGCAGGTCGCCAGCGCGGCGTAAAATCTCCACCGCCTCGGCGGCGCGTACCCGCGCCTCGCGAAAGCCGGCGGTTCCCAGCTCGTAGTGAAGGTAGGCGAGGCCATAGGTGTTCCAGCCCTCGGCCCGACCATCGCCCAACCGCCGCGAGGCATCGACCGCCCGGTAGAAGAATTCGATGCCCTCGCGCCAGTAGTGCCGTAGCCAGAAGAAGTTCCGAAGACCGTGAGCGAGCTGCACGAGCGCCCGATCGAATTCGCGCGGGTTCCCATTCGAGGCGTCGACCGCGGCGAGGCGGGAAGCTGCCTCGCTCACTGCCAGGATATTGTCGATCTCGATCTCGACGCGATCGAAGCTTGCCCACTGACTGACGCTGCCCGCGTAGGCCGTGACAAGCTGGCAATAGTGGTCGGTCGCGCCGATGACGGCTCGGCGCTCCTGGTGCGCGTCGAGCGGCAGGCGGCGACGAACGAAAGCCCGCGCAATCGGGTGCAGCGCGTAGCGGCGCTCCGCGTCCGTTAACCCCTCGGTTGCTTCCAGCAGCGACGCCTCGAGCAGCTCGTCGAGCGCCGCTTCCGGATCCTCGGCGTCCGCGGCAGCGGCGACGATTGCCCTTCGGTGAGCCGACCCGGCGAAGATCGGCAGGATGCTCAGCACGTGTCGCGCCCCTGACGAGAGCGCCTGGACCGATCCGTCGAACATTTCCTCGAAGATGCTTCCCTCGGCGCGCTCCAAACGCGCCTGAACCCGCTCGATCGTCTGTCCCTGCCGAAGTTGCCCGGCAGCCCAGACCGTCAGCAGCGGGAAGCGACGCGTAGCGTCGGCGAGCGGCAGAAGGGAGGAATCCGGCGCGTTGGCCAGCGCCGGTACCGATTGCCGGGCGCCCTCGTTCCGGAACAGCGACAGCGCGTCGCTCACATCCAGGGGCCCCATCGGCACGGCCGGAACCCGTGGCGGCAGTTTCCGACGCGTCGTTACCAATGCGCGAGCGGGAGCGGGAAGATCGAGGAGAAAGGACACGACGGCCGGTTCCGCGCGGTCGACGTCGTCGACGACGATTAACACCGGTTGTCGTCCCAGTAGCTCCCGCACCGCCGAACGACGGTCCGGTAGCTCGCGGCCGAGCATGCCCGGGTAGTCGAGGGTTCGGGCGATCGTATCGAGAACGTCTCCGAGACCGAGGGTTTCCTGACGGCTGCCTACCCAGACGACGGCATCGAACAACGGCACGACTACCCCCTCGGCCACGACCGTCGGCCGCCAATCGCGGGCAGCCCCGAGGCACAGGCTGACGACCGAGTGCGCAAGGGCAGTCTTACCGGTTCCGCCCGGCCCTTCGATGCTCAGTATGCTTCCGTGGCCGCTGGCGAGGCGGCGGACGATTTCGGTCCGCTCCACCGATCGTCCGACGAATCGATCGTACTCCGGACGGGGCCGATTAGTCGGGATCACTCGCTTGTTAATCTCCGCCCAGCAACGCTCGACGAAGGTTCCGAAGGCGGCCCGACGGTAACGGTAGAAGGTAGACTCGTTCGTCGAAAGGGCGGACCAGGGCCGCCGCTGCCCGACGTGGAAAAGCAGGACGGTCGCCTGCTTTTCCACGTCGCTCAACCTTTCGTCGTTCAAGGGGAACGCTTGGTGGACTCCGTCGTTCCCGAGGGGAACCGGACCGAGCCATTGTTCGGCCAGTCGCGCGACAACTTCTCGAGTCGAAAGCCCTGGGACCGTGAGGACCTGTCCGAGTCCGCCTCCCGGACGAGGCGGCTCCCGCCCGGCCTCCAGGCTTTCCAGCAACGCCCGGACGGTTGAAGCGAACTCGGCGTCGACCGTCGTTTTCAGCAGACGAGATTCCACCGTCGAATACTCATATGTTGAGTCGCACGGAATTTAGCAGCGTTTTGGCAGCACGGCAAGCACGATGCCCCGACGAATGGATTATCATAGGTATTACACGAATCGGAAAGAGGTTTCGGGCGATGGCACAAATTGCGAAGGGATTGGAAGGAGTCGTCGTCTCGGACACGGCCCTGAGTCACATCGACGGCGAGCGAGGACGCCTGATCTACTCGGGCTACGACATCGCCGATCTGGCGCACGGCGCGACGTTTGAAGAGGTCGCTCACCTCTTATGGTTGGGGCATCTTCCGGATGAGGCCGAGCTGGCCGAGCTCAAGGCGAAGCTGGCCGGATTCCGCGAGCTTCCCGCGGCGGTTGTGGACACGATTCGCGCGTTGCCGAAGACCGCCGAACCGATGGACGTCGTCCGGACCGGCGTCTCGGCCCTCGGCGCCGCCCAGCGCTTCAGCGGACCCGCGTCGGTCGAGCACGCGATGGTGCTGACCGCGTCGATGCCGTCGATCGTCGCGGCGTTCGATCGCCTGCGCCGAGGCCTCGAGCCGGTTGCCCCGCGATCCGACCTCAATCACGCCGGAAATTATCTCTATCTTCTGTCTGGCGAAGTTCCGAGCGAACAGCGAACGCGCGCCCTCGACACGTACTTGACACTCACTGCCGACCATGGGCTGAATGCTTCGACCTTCACCGCGCGGGTCATCGCCTCGACCCTTTCGGATATGGGCTCGGCGGTCGTGGGGGCGATCGGCGCCTTGAAGGGACCGCTGCACGGCGGCGCGCCGGCGCTCGTTCTCGATATGCTTCGATCGATTGGCAAGCCGGAAAACGCCGAGGCCTGGTTGACCGCCGCGCTCGACCGCGGCGAGCGCCTCATGGGCTTCGGGCACCGCGTGTACAAGGCCGAGGATCCGCGGGCCCGGGTGCTGCGGTCGCTTGCCGAGCGCACTAGCGAGATCGACTTCTTCAAGCTGGCGGTGCGCGTCGAAGACCTGGCTCTGAAGATGCTGCACGAGCGGAAGCCGGACCGAAAGCTCTACACCAACGTCGAGTTCTATTCGGCGGCGGTGATGCACGGCGTCGGACTTCCCGACGACCTGTTCACCCCGACCTTCGCGGTCAGTCGCGTCACCGGCTGGACCGCCCACGTTATCGAGCAACTGAAGGATAATCGTCTGATTCGTCCCGCTTCCGAGTACGTCGGTCCGGTCGGGTTGACGTTCGTCCCCCTGGAACGCCGTTCGACCAGGGCCCCCGCCTGATGGTCCTGCTTGCCAGATCAGCCGGCCGCGTGTAGACTTGAGCCGTAAGGTTAAATCTCTGTTAAACGCGGCCGGTGGCGAGCGCGGGTAGGAGTCCATGGCGGCGCACGTCTGGTTCTTCCTTCATCACTACGACAAGCTCGCGCTTTTCCTGTTGCTCACGATCGAGGAGTCCGGAATTCCGGTCCCGGTCCCAGGCGACGTGGTGATGATGTATGCCGGCTACCGGGTCCACCAGGGCCTGATGCTCTGGTACGAGGTGCTGCTGATCGGGGTGTGCGCCACTTTGATCGGCTCTTGCATCCTCTATCACGTCGGCAAGCGCGGCGGGCGTCCCCTTCTCACCAAATATGGACGATACCTTCACTTGACCAGCGCACGTCAGGAACGGATCGAGCGCTGGCTATCTCGCTACGGCGGCTTCGCCGTCTTCCTGGGCCGGTTGATCCCCGGGATGCGGTGTGGGTCGTCGTTCATGGCCGGGACGTTCGGCGTTCCTTACCCGTCGTTCTTCCTCGGAACGGCGGCTTCCGCGACGGTCTGGTGGGGCAGCTTCATCTTCATCGGTAGCCGGGCCGGTACCTGGGTTGCTCCAATCGTCGAGGAGCATCCGCGTACCCTTTTCGTCTTCTTAGGGATGGTCGTCCTTTCCTCGCTGATACCGCTCTACGTGAGATACCGAATGGATCAGGAGAAGGACCAGCTGACCGCGTCGCTGGTCACCGAGGATCGGGACGCTCGCTCGGCGATGCGTTCCTGATCTCGGCGATTCTTCGCATCCGCTCCACGATCTTTGCCTCGTAGCCGGCGACTCGCGGCTCGTAGAATCCTCCGGAAACTCCTTCGGGCAAGTAGCGCTGTCGGTACCCTCGGGGATCGTCCGGCGTGAAGTCGTGGGCGTACTCGTAGCCCTTGCCGTACCCCATCGATTTCATCAGGCTCGTTGGCGCGTTCCGCAGATGGAGAGGGACCGGACGATTCCCGCCGGCCTCGATCTCGGCGCGCGCCCGGCTGTACGCGGTGAGGGCGGAGTTGCTCTTTGGCGCGGTGGCGAGGTAAATCGCTGCCTCCGCCATCGGCAGGTAGCCCTCTGGCATGCCCACGAAGTGAACCGCCTGCTGGGCAGCGATCGCCACGACGAGCGCCTGCGGATCGGCGAGTCCAACGTCCTCGGCGGCGAGGATCACCATTCGGCGGACGACGAAAAGAGGGTCTTCCCCCGCCTCCAGCATTCGTGCCATCCAGTAGACCGCCGCGTCGGGATCGGATCCTCGCAGCGACTTGATGAACGCCGAAACGATGTCGTAGTGCTGGTCGCCGGCCCGATCGTAGAGCAGGGCGCGCCGCTGCATGGCGTCTTCGATGGTCGAGAGGGTGACGAGACGCCGCCCGTCGGCGTCGGCAGTGGTAGCAGTCGCCGCCAGCTCGACACCGTTCAGGGCGGCACGGACGTCCCCGTCGGCGAGCGCCACCAGCGCCGCGAGCGCGTTCGGAGCCAGCTCCACCTGAAGGGCGCCCAATCCCCGCTCCGGGTCCGCGAGCGCCCGCTTGATCAGGAGCTCGACGTGCTCGGCCCGGTGTGGGCGCAACGTAAAGACGCGACATCTTGACAGCAGTGCCGAGTTGACCTCGAAGCTCGGGTTTTCGGTGGTGGCGCCGATGAGGGTGATCGTGCCTTGCTCGACCGCGTGGAGGACGCTGTCCTGCTGCGCCTTGTTGAAGCGGTGGATCTCGTCGATCAAGACGATCGTTCGCCGGTTGAACTGACGGAGACGGCGGCCCGCGTCATCGATCACCTTTCGGAGGTCGGCCACGCCGGCCGATACTGCGCTCAGGCTGACGAATTCGGCGCCCGCGCTCGCCGCGATGATTCGAGCGAGGGTGGTTTTTCCGCAGCCCGGCGGCCCCCAGAGAATGATCGAGCCGAGGCGCCCGGTATCGATCGCCCGCCGCAGCGCCTTTCCCGATGCCAACACGTGCTCCTGGCCGACGAACTCGTCGAGCGATCTGGGCCGCATCCGCGAGGCCAGCGGCTCCGAGTCCGCTCGGCCGGTCATCGAATCCTGGCCGGATCCACCAAACAGGGGCCGCTGCAATCGTCCCTCCCGAAGCGTCGACGGCTTGTGTTATTGTACTACGGGGCGCGAGCGCGCGGCGTGACCTTGCCGCGGATACGGAGAGGAACGATGGCTGAGCGCGACGACCGATCGACCGGCATCCTGCCGAGCATCCTGGACGCGATTGGACACACGCCTTTAGTGGCCCTGGATCGGATCGCCAGGGACCGACCCGGGCGAGTCCTGCTCAAGATCGAGTTCTTCAATCCGGGATTCAGCATCAAGGACCGGATCGCCCTCAAGATCATCGAGGACGCCGAGCGCTCCGGTAAGCTGAAACCGGGCGGGACGGTGATCGAGCTGACGAGCGGCAACACCGGAACCGGCCTCGCGGTCGTCTGCGCGGTGAAGGGGTATCGCCTGATCGCGGTGATGTCCGAAGGGAACAGCGTCGAACGCCGTCGAATGCTCGCGGCGCTCGGGGCTCGGGTCGAGCTGGTGCCCCAGGCGGCCGGCGCCAGGTCAGGCCAGGTGTCGAAGGAAGATCTCGATCTGGTGGATCAGCGGACCGAAGAGCTCACCCGCGAACTTGGTGCGTTTCGCGCCGACCAGTTTCACAATCCGAGCAACGTCGAGGCGCACGAGCTGACGACCGGCGCGGAGATCTGGGAGCAAACCGAGGGGAAAGTCGGCGTCTTCGTGGGAACGGTCGGCACCGCCGGAACTTTCATGGGGATCGCCCGCGCGCTGAAGAAGCGCCGATCGGACGTTCGGACCTACGCCGTCGAGCCTGCCAGCGCGCCGATCCTGGCCGGAGGGAAAGTCGTCGACACCCGGCACAAGATTCAAGGGGCCGGCTACGCGCAGGTTCCCCCGCTCTGGGACCCGGCGTTCTGCGACGGCTTCCTTGGCATCAGCGACGAAGAAGCGATCGAGGTGGCGCGTCGGCTCGCACGGGAAGAGGGAATCTTCGGAGGCTTTTCGACCGGCGCCAACGTGGCCGCCGCGCTGCGTCTGGCGTCAACCGCCGTACCCGGCACGCTCATCGTCACCACCGCGAACGACACCGGGCTGAAGTATCTCAGTACGGATCTGTTTCCAGAGTAAGACCATCCCGACCAGCCTACTCCGGCGACGAATGCCAGCTTTCGATCGGTTGTCAGGGGTTGCAGATACCGCAAGGATCCAGTTGCCCCCTCAAGGTCTGCCGAGCCCAGTTGTCCAGGTCAATACGACTGTTAGCGCAGACCTTGCTGTACTCGTGAGCCGTCAAGGTTTTCCCAAAGGGTTGCATGCGGGTGATTGTCGGACAAGTTGCTAGATGCAGCTTGAGGTAGCCCGGGGACGGATGACGATAGGTATTGACTACAAATCCGTCCTGGTGACCGTTGAGCCAATCCAGATAACCCGCGTCGTTATCGACAAAGTGTTGCACCGAAGCTCTGGTCGTCGTTTACCTGTCTCCTATCCGACGTCTAGCTAGCAGGAGCCGATGGGCATGCCTCGCTCTTCCCGCTCCCACCTTCTTGTCTCCCGATCCTAGAGGACCCAAATCACTCTACACCTTCCCGTTCGTCGAGACGCGCACCTTCTCGATCCGCACCGGAATCGCACGCAACTCCGGCATTCCGGTCGTCTGGCCGATGAACTCGGTTAGACGCCGCTCCGGACCGTCCGCGTAGTGGGCGAAGATCGAAAGGTGGCCCGAGCGGGTTTTGCGACTGATCGATGCGACCAGCTCGATCGATCCGTGGGCCGAGGTCACCCGGACCTGATCGCCCGCGGCGATCCCGAGCGCTTTCGCGTCGGCCTCGTTGATCTCGACGTGGGCCGTGCCCTTCATCTGGGTCAACCGACGGGAATGGTCAGCCATCACGCCGGTGCTGAACGCGATGTCGCGCGCGCTGGACGCCACCAGCGGGAGCCGCGGCGCTGACTCGGCGGGCTGATAGCGCACGGGGGCCAGCCTGGCCTTCCGATCGCCGAAGCCGTCCGCGAAGAGATAGGGCGTTCCGGGGTGATCCGCCGTCGGGATCGGCCACTGCAGGCCGGCCGTGTCGATCTTGCCGTAGCTCACGCCCGCGTAGAACGGAACGACCCGGGCGATCTCGCTCATCACGTCGGCGGGGCCGTTGTACGTGAACGTGGATAGCTTTCCGAGCTTTTTCGCCGTGCGGTTCGCGAGCTCGGTCAGAATGTACCAGTCGGGGCGGCTGACGCCAGCCGGCGGAACCGCGGCCCGCACTCGCTGGATGCGACGCTCGGTGTTGGTGAAGGTGCCATCTTTTTCCGCGGCCGTCGAGGCCGCGAACACGACGTGCGCCAGGCGCGTCGTGTGGTTCGGGAATATATCGGAAACCGCCAGCAGCTTCAGATTCTTCAGCGCGGCCTCGACCTCGGCGCCGCCGGGCAGCGAGCCGGCCGGATTGGCCCCGACGACGACGAGCGCCTTGATCTCGCCGGACCGAGCGCCTTCGAGCATCTGAGACAGATTTTTCCCCTGGCCAGTTGGCGGAGCCGCGCCCCAGGCCTGCTCCAGAACGCCGGCCAGATTGGCG
>JAJPKB010000430.1 GCA_021323915.1 Chloroflexota bacterium
ATGTTGGCAAGGGAGTCGTGATTGGGCATAGCACACCATGGGGCCATCACCGGCGCGATGTCGCCAGAAGCCGCCAGACCCTCTGCCTGCTGGGGTTAAAACTCAAGGCTAGTCGGGGATAAAGTAGAGCACCGGTGGACGCGAGTCGTGAAATGGCTTGCCGACTTTGCGGCATCGTTGCCCATTCCCGATGAGTGCGACATCGACCTGCTGAAACATCCCCGAATGGCAGTGCGCGCTGCCCTGCGCGTGGAGTTGGCGCTGCTGGCCGGGGACATTCCGAGGGCGGTGCATGGGACCGTAGCCTTCTTCGAGGCCGCGTTTTGGGATTGGCTGAAGAAATACGACTTTACTGCAGAGGGTATCACGAAGATTAGCGAATCAGAGTATCAACTGCCCTCTCAACCATGTGGCGGACTGAGAAAACGTTTCAAAAAGAATAACGGCACTTGGCGCGTAAAACGACTTTAAGGAAGGCATCGACGCCTGGCTACCGGTTCTGAATAAGCCGACTCTAGAAGATTTCTGGAATGTACTAACAGATGATATTCGTGATCTGCGCCACGACGTCGCCCACAACGAACCCACTCCACAGCTCATGGATCATGCCCGCCGCAGGATGGAAGATGCACAACTGTGGTCGACCAACGGAACCTTCCTAACCCAGCCGCTGGTGCAGAACGTGCTGCGGGACCTTGGCAAGAACGAACCGGCTCGCCTCTGCACAGACCTCATGAAGGCGATACGGGCAAGGCTGTTGGGTCTTCAGGAGCAGCGTTGATTGTGTCAGATGGGTTCACGTTCGCTACTGTATCCAACGAATGGCCACAGCTCTTCTCTAGACTCATTTTCCGCACCCTTTGGAGGGGGTGGGAGGGGGTAAGATCGAGGCCATCTCGTCGGGAGGTGGCCGGTGGATGTCCGGGTTGTCCAAATGGTCACGAAGACCATTGGCTCGCTGGCGTTGGCCTATCCGTATCTCAAGCAGTTGGGGGTTGCCCCCCTTATTGACGACGTGACGACTAGCGGGAAAGAACGGGACGTCACGACCGGGACGGTGGTGGAGGTTTTGGTCTTGAATCGGCTTTCCTTGAAGCCCACGCCGATCAGTAAGATCGACGCGTGGGCGCACGAGCAGGTGATCGAAGAGATCTACGGCGTTCCCGCCGCCGCCTTCAACGATGATCGGATTGGCCGCGCCTTGGACGACATCTCCCCCCATCTCACCGCGGCCTGGGTCAAACTCGTCCTCGCCGCGGCGGAGCGCTATCACCTCGATTTGCGCCAACTCCATAGCGACGTCACCCGGGTCAGCTTCGCCGGGGACTATGATGTACCCCCGGGCGACACCCCGCCGCTGGCGATCACCCACGGCTACACCGGCCACCAGGATCCCACCCGCAAGCAAGTCACCGTCTCGCTGAGCGTCAGCGCCGATGGGGCGATTCCTGCCTGGTACGAAGTCGCCGACGGGAATGCCGCGGATTGTCGGGCCTACCTGGCCCATCTGAAAGCGATCCAGGAATTGTTGCATCTGGACGATCCCTTGATCGTCGGGGACAGCAAGCTGATCACCCGTCCGAACATCCTCGGGTTCTGCCGGGCCAACGCCCGCTTTGTCGGTCCGACGAGCCTGACCCCGTCGGATCGGCAGATGTTGCAACGCCTGTGGGACGGGGGCGAGGCATGGCAGCGCTTGGACTTGCCAACGGAGGGCGCACCTGCCAATCCCGGACGCTACTGGGGCCTGGAGACGACCGAAACCATCGCCGATCCCGACCAGGGAACCTCTTACGTTCTCCAACGGTTCTTCATCCAGAGCCTGGATGATCGGCGGGCTGCTCGTCACCAACGGGCCAAGGATTTGGCCAAGGCCCATCGGGAACTCGGGACGATTCGGCACCGCCTGCGCTTGCCCTCCTGTCGGCAGCGTTCGCTCGTCGAGCGCAAGGTCGCCACAGCGATTGCCAAGGTGGCACCTTACCTGACCGTCAGCATCGACGAGGCTCCCCCGGGCCTCGCGCTGTCCTGGCGCCTCAACCGGCACGCCTTGGCGGAAGAGGCGCGTTTCGACGGCATCTATGCTCTCCTGACCAACGATACCGCCATCGACGCCAGTTTGTATCGCGTCTTCCACGCCTACAAAGGCCAGCCCAAGGTCGAGGGGCGTTTCCGCGCCCTCAAAGCACTGCCGGTCCAGATTCGCCCCCTCTGGCTGCACCAACCCAAACGCCTTGCCAGCCTAATCTTCGTGGTGATGGTCGCGCTCTTGGTCTTTGCCTTGATTGAGCGCGAAGCCCGCCGCGTGGTCAAGGAGAGCAACACCCCCTTTGTCGGGATTCGTCCCGATCGCCGGGATCATTTGCCAGTCACCACCGCCGTCCTCTTGGATGCCTTCAGTTCGTTGACCTTGGTCAAACAACGGATCCAAGTCGGCGGCGAAATCCACGACCTCATTGTTCCAACGACCTTGCACCGCGTGCAGATCGCGATTTTGGACCGTTTGGGCCTGACCAAACCCGATGACTACCTGCACGCTGTTAGCACCCCTCACCCCCTCTGAGAGGTGCGGAAAATGAGTCTAGAGCGTGCGTTCTAACAAGCTTCCTGTGGAAGGCGTGTCGAGAAAAGTTCACTCCACCACGCCCGATCCGTTCTGGGCGCTTCTCGAACCGGGCGACATTGACGAGCGGCAACACAAAGAGTTGCTCCACTTACGCGCATGCGGCGTGATCCGTCGGGGCGAGCACGTGGAGCTCACGAGTGTGACGGAGCGGCCGGCGGCCCGCGAACTGGCAGACTTTGTAGAGAGGAACCACCTCGAGTTCGGTGGGGGCGTGGGAGGAGCACCAGCTATCGGCTGCAGGAGCATGATAGCGTCTAGTCGTGCCACTAATCGGGCCATTGATGGCCCGATTACGGCGCGATCGTGGCTTGATTGCGAGTGGACCGGGAGGCCAGCATGGGGCTCGAGACGAAGTATGTGAAGAGCAATGGGGTCAACATCGCCTACCAAGTCGTTGGCGATGGTCCGATCGACCTCGTGTTCTTGATGGGGTAGGTCTCGAACATGGATTACTTCTGGGAGGAGGCCCACTTCGCGCGGTTCCTGCGGCGCTTGGCGTCTTTCTCCCGCCTGATCCTGTTCGACAAGGGCGGAACGGGCCTCTCGGACCGGGCGGTGGGCGTACCCGGGCTCGAGGAGCAGATGGACGACCTGCGTGCAGTCATGGATGCCGCCGGCTCCAGGCGAGCCACGCTGCTCGGCGTGTCCGAAGCCGGCGCGATGTGCACGCTTTTCGCCGCCACATATCTAGAGCGAACCTCGGCGCTCGTGCTGATCGGGTGCGTCCCGCGTCGGCTCTGGGCCCCGGACTCCCCCTGGGGGCGACCACGACCGATCGTGCGCACCGGTTCCAGGAGATCGAGCGGGTCTGGGGCAGCGCGGAAGCGGCCGCCCGCGACTTGGAGCGGCGGGCGCCGAGCGTCGCGCCGCTGCTCCCCAGTATCGGTATCGCACTGGCTGGGGCGGGGTACGCCGTGCGCCGGGAGTGGCGCGCCTAGCGGCCCTGCAACGTCATCCCATGGAGTGATGCCGTGCTCATCCAGCCCAAGTCCTGCCCGCGCTGCGCCGTCACCAACACCGCGCGCCTGTTCGGCGGCCGCACCCTGTGCTTCAACTGCAGGCTCCAATCGGCGCCGGATCACAGTTGCCGGCCGAGCTCCCCACCTACCCGGTCAGCGCACGGGAGTAGGTGCGCCTGGCCGTTTATTTATCCGAAGGCCGTCCAGGCGGGCTTCTTTAATGAGGGGGAGGTCGGCCCGGCGCGGCCAGATGCGCCGGGAAGCCCGGCATTAGCTGACGGAGCACGGCAACGAAAATAGGTTGGCTGATTTGAGGCACAGCCGGCCTGATTATTTCTCCGTCTTTTCTCGATACGGTGGGCGCCAGAGCCGACTGTCTCGTGATCGGCGCACGTGCCGGCCAACATTCGGGCGAAGTGGCTCACCGTTCTGGTACAACAATGACACTATGGTGTCGCATGAAGAAAAGGAGGCTGCTATGCCCCGAGTGACCATGCGCCTGCCTGAAGATCTGCACCGACGTTTACGCTCCGCCTCGGAACGCACCGGAGCGTCTTTGAACCAACTGATCGTCGCCGCGCTCAGCGTGGCGCTGGCGTGGGGCGAGGTAGCGGACCAGGCGGAGGGCTCGCTCCTGGAGCAGGTGGAGCACGTCCGGCGCGCCCTGGGTGACCTGGCGATCGAGCTGGATCTGCAGCATGTACCACCGTACCTGCGCCCGAGCGAAGGCCTGCCGGACACCGATACCCTCAGGCAATCGATGCCCGCGCTCATTCCGCCGCTGTCGGCCACGATCAGCCCTGATCACGAAGACCGCTTCTAACGGCCCGGCGGCTGCTCATGGCTCCCGTCTACCTCGACACTAGCGCCCTCGCAAGCGGTACGTGCCGGAAGTTGGCTCGGTGTGGGTAGTGCGCCTCTGCCAGCAGGAGCCCGCCGCGATCTCGCTCATCGCCATTCCTGAACTGACGTCTGCCCTCGCACGCCACACACGCGAAGGTGCACTGAACGCCTAGCAGCGCGATACGCTCTTCCAGGCCTTCCTGCGGGACCTCCGAGCGTTCGTGGTGGTCGAGCCAAACCAGGCGATTGCCCAGTAGGCCGCGACGCTGCTGCTCACGGCGCCGCCCTCCGTACGCCTGCGGACGCTGGACGCGTTGCACGTCGCACCGGCCCGACTGGCATTCGCCCGCGCCCGCCGACGCGACGTTGCCACCGGGAGCTTCATTACGGCCGACCGGGCGCTGCTGGACGCCGCGAATTGGGCCGGGCTGCCCACGCTCAATCCCGAGGACTACCCGTGACAGGCAGCAGCCGCGTACCATACGCCCCGATCCTCCAGAGCGCGCCGTTGATCAGCGCAGCCACCCGTCGGCTCCGCTCGGCGGCGTCCCGTCGCAGTTGGTCGGGTAGGACCTGGCCTCGCTCAACCGACGGCGCGACCGCCAGCTCAATCTGCTCCGGCGCTGTGCCGGCCTCGGCCGCATCCAGAATGGTGCGGATTGCCGAGGTGATGGCCATGCCGCTGCGGATGATGCGATCGCCCGGGCGCAACGGTCGTTCGGTCGTACGGATCTTCACCCCCGGGGGCGCCGGTAGGTAGCGGCGGGAGCGAGGGACAGTGGGGTGCAGTACGTCTGGGATGACGTCGCTCAGGTCGAGCAGATCGAGCGCGCTTTCATGCGAGACGACGGCGATGTCCTTTCCGGCGGCGAGCCAGGCGGCGAGGACCTCCTCACGCGGAAAGGACGGGTACTCGCGACTGGTGACTCTTGACGTGGTGCGAGAGCAGGCCAAAGCTGTACCGACTCGCCCGAGCCTGCTCGGCCGTGAAGTAGCTGCCCTGCTCCGAGGCGATCTCAAAGAGGCGCAGACGATCGGGCCTCATACTGGAACGGTGTAGCAGCGTTGACCCGCGAGCGGACGATGAGTAGAATACGAGACACAAACCCTGCGGCCGAACGAGCGCCAAGTGCCGATTGTCAGGTTTATCCTCGCACGTCTCACGATGTAGGCAACCCGAGGCTAGCGCTTGATGCCTGAACCCCAATCCATAGGCTTGGAGACGGAGATTCGCCACATCGTCGATGCCGCGCGCGGTGTATGGACCCGCCGGCTCATCGACCACTCGCGAGCGAACTCCCTCCTCTTCTACCGCGACCTCAAGGTTGGCACTCTCGACCTGACTGCGGAGAGGGAGGCTGTGGGCCGTCTGCTGGCAGGCGAGAAACTCACAGTTGAGTCGTTGGTCTCGGCAGGCCGGTACGCGAAGAGCCCTGACCCCGTCGTACATACCACGGCCGAAGCCGAGGCGCGCCAGAAGGTACGAAGCGCGCTCGTAGCGCTCCAGCGCAAGGCGTTGAGCAACCTCGAGGAGAAAGGTATCGAGACGCTCCACCTGGCAATGGGGATGGCTACATGGCCCGCCTCCGATGGTGGGCGGCCGTACGATGCGCCCGTGCTGCTGCTGCCGGCCCACATCGAGGCGCGCGGCCGGGCGGGCGACGACCTGCGACTCGCGGTCGCGGGCGAGCCGCGAGTAAACCCGGTGCTGCTGTATGTGCTCGAGGAGAACTACGCGATCCGCATCGACGCGCCTGCGGTGCTGAGCGAGTGCGGCGGCGAAGACGAATCAGGGCAGTGGCGTATCGCCCCAGAGAAAGTCTTTAAGCGCATCGAGCACGCGGCCACAAGCGTACCGGGTTTCAGGATAACGCGGCGCGTGATCCTGGCTAACTTTCAGTTCGCGAAGATAGCCATGGTCGAGGATCTGAAGAGGAACGGCGACACCATATCTTCGAGCGCCATCGTTGCGGCCGTCGCCGGCCATTCGCTCTCACGACAGAAGCTGGCCCAGGTGGCGATCGACATCGAGCCAGCCCAACTCGATGAACGCCCCGCGTCCGACGACTACCTGGTGCTCGATGCCGACTCCACGCAGCACCGCGCCATCGTGCTTGTCGGCAAAGGGCAGAACGGTGTCATACAGGGGCCACCGGGAACTGGCAAGAGCCAGACGATCTCGAATCTCATCGCGCAGAGCGTGGCGGAGGGGCGCCGCGTGCTCTTCGTCGCAGAGAAGCGCGCGGCCCTGGATGCGGTCATCAAGCGGTTGAGCCATCCTGATGTGGGGCTCGGCCATCTGGTGCTCGATCTGCACGGCGCGTCCGTGTCGCGGAAGGAGGTGATGGCGCGGCTTGCCCACGCCTTGGAGCAGATACGTAATGCGCTGCCAGCTGACGGGGCCGAGGCACTTCACCGCGAATTCGAGGTTCGGCGCAAGCAATTAAACGAGCACGCACGTCGGGTGAACCAGATTCGCCAACCGACCGGACTTTCTGTGAACCAGATGATTGGTAGGCTACTCCGCCTGCCGGCAGAGGCGAATTCCGCGCTTCGACTCCGTGGAGAGACACTGGCTGCGCTCACGGCTGAGAGCGCAAGCGAGGTAAGGCAGCGGATCCTTGAGGCTGCCGCCAATCCGACTCTATTCCTCGGCACTGATCGCTCGCCGTGGAACAACGCGGATATCAGGGACGGTCACCGCGCACAGGAAGCCCTAGACCTGGCCACCAAAGCGGCCAATGAGCTCTGGCCCGAGTTCGAGCGACTTCTCGAACAGGTAGCGAACCAGCTTGGCGTTCGGCCGGCGAATACGCTCAGTGAGGTTGCTTCGTTCCTGGCTGTTCTCCGTGATGCGCGAAGCATTCGCCAGCAGTACAGTGCCGAGCTTTTCTCAGCAAAGCCTGGCGAGTTGGCGACGGCGCTCGAGCCCGCGACGGCTGGATGGGTCGCCCGCGCCTGGGCGTTCCTGAGCAACCCGACATACCGCGCCGCGCGCAAACGTCTGCACGCAATGCGCGTAGCGCCGGCACCAACAACAACGCTGCGACAGGAGGCGTTGCAGGCCGAGGACATCCTTCGCCGTTGGCAAGCCCTTGCCCCACCCTCAGCCGTGCCTGTTAAGGCGGATGCTGAAATCGAACTCAGTGCTGCGTTCGACGCCCTCGACGAGGCGACAAAGAAACTTGGGGCCATGACGGAAGCAGGTCCATTCGACGGCATGCAGCTTTCGGCGGCGGCCTCACGGTTGCGGGCGCTCGCCGGCGACCGACAGACCCCGTTCCGCTTGCCAGGCATCTACGTTCTTCGATCGCGCCTTACCAAGGAGGGGCTCAGCGGTTTTGTCGATGATCTTCGCAAGCATGGTGTTGCTGCCGAGCACTGGTCGGCGCGATTCGAGCACGTCTGGCTTTACTCGGCGCTGGAGCAAGCGTTGGCATCCGATCCAGCTCTCGCTTCGTTCAGCGGCCGCACCCACGAGCAGGTCATCGAGGAGTTCAAGCACTTGGATCGTGAACGCGTCCGCCTCGCTGCCCAGCGTGTGCGCAGACTCCATGCCAAGCGTGCGATCGAGGCGATGAACAGGCACTTCGATCAGGCAGATCTGGTTCAGAGAGAGGCCGCCAAGAAATCACGACACATTCCGCTGCGCGAATTGCTGGCCCGCGCGCCTGAGGTTCTCACGCGGATCGCACCCTGCTGGGTCGCGAGCCCGCTGTCGGTCAGCCAACTGCTAGATGGCAGCAGGCGGCACTTCGACCTCGTCGTCTTCGACGAGGCGAGCCAGATCCTTCAAGAAGAAGCGATCCCCGCGCTCTACCGCGCAGAACAGGTGGTGGCGGCGGGTGATCGGCACCAGTTGCCACCCACAACGTTCTTTGCGACGGCTGTCGAAGGCGAGGACGAAATCCTTGATGACGACGATGAGGCGCGTAGCGCAGGGGTGACGGCGGCGGCATCAATTGGCGGGTTCGAAAGTCTGCTCGACACACTGGAAGCCTTCCTGCCGAACTGGCTCCTGGAGTGGCACTACCGTAGCGAGGACGAGCGGCTCATTGCGTTCAGCAACGCCCACGTATACACGGGGCGGCTCGTGACCTTTCCGAGTGCGCGTGGCCAGGAGACAATTCGACACATCCTTGTACCGCACGACCCCGCGTTAGGTGGACAGGAGGAAAGTGCATCGCGGGAAGTCAAGGAGGTTGTGAATCAGGTGATCCTGCACGCGGAAACGCGGCCGCACGAGTCCCTCGGTATCATCACTATGGGCATCAAGCACGCGAACCGCATACAGGCTGCTCTGGATCGCGCACTCGACCTCCGGCCCGACCTCTCGGATTTCTTCTCGCTGGACCGCGAAGAGCGTTTCTTTGTCAAGAACCTGGAGACCGTGCAGGGCGATGAGCGTGATGCCATCATCTTGTCGATCGGGTATGGCAAAACGGCGAACGGCGATCTGCCGCACCGCTTTGGTCCGCTCACTCAGGACGTCGGTTACCGCCGCCTGAACGTGGCCATCACTCGGGCGAAGCGCCGGATGTGCGTCATCAGTTCCTTCTCGCACGACGAGATCGATCTGAACCGCTCCGGGAGTCGGGGCGTACAACTGCTCAAAGCGTATCTAGAGTACGCTGCTAGTGGAGGCACGCGCCTGCCTGAGGACGAGCGCGCGGGAGAAGTTAGTCTCAATGCATTTGAGGCCGATGTCCGTGACGCCTTGGAGGCCCAGGGTGTCAAGACGCGACCGCAGTTCGGCGCGTCTCGCTATCGCATTGATCTGGTCGCCATGCATCCGGAGAAGCCGGGTCGGCCGGTGCTCGCGATCGAATGCGATGGGGCGTCTTATCATTCGAGCGCCACTGCGCGGGACCGCGATCGGCTTAGGCAAGCCCATCTCCAGCGGCTGGGCTGGCGGTTCCACCGCATCTGGTCGACCGACTGGTTCTACCACCGTGAGCAGGAGATTGAGCGCGCGATTGCAGCATACGAGGAGGCTGTCCGCTGGGCGGATTTGTCGGATGCCGATACCCGCCCCCCGCAAGCTACGGGCGGGGCTCAACCCATGAGGCAGGCTCAGCAGCAACCAGTCGCGCGGCAGCGCGGGCCACGGCCGTCCGTGCCGGTGCGCGAGACGATCGACCAGTACAGTGACCGCGAATTGCGGCAGATTGCCGAGTGGGTCACATCCGACGGTTTGCTACGTACGGACGAGGAACTCATCCGTGAGATTTTCGAGACGCTGCCTTTCAAGCGACTAGGCAACCGAATAAGAGAGCGACTGAAGACAGTCGTGGAGGTCGTGCGACGGCGTCAGAGAACTGAGAGTGTGCCATGATGAGCACGGATACTCGCCTGGTGCCTAACAACAGCATGCAGCGGACGGCGCTCAGCGCCGTCGCTGAACCAGAGCGTTAAGTAAGATTCTGTTAAGCGAACCGGTACGGAAGTGACGGAGTTGAGAGCGGGATCGGCCCACTCGACATGCCTGGTGCGGATGCTGCCGGCCCGCGAGTTCGAGGCGCTGATCCGCCAGGTGCTCGCTGACTTGGGGAACCAGCCGGCCATCCTCGGCTGGTGCGCGAGAAGGAATAGCTCCAGACTCGGTGCGAGAAGCTGGAGCTCGACATCGAGTAGCGGCGCAAGCGGGTCCTGGACGCCGACCTCATCCGGCGCGGCCTGCAGGACTTCGAGCGCCTGGTCGGCCTGCTTCCGCTGGAGGACCAGAAGGAGATCTTCCACCTGCTGGTGCGCGAGGTGGTGGTCTCGCCGTTCGAGCCGGAGCGAGAGGCACCCGAGGAGGCGCCAGCGGCCGCGGCGACCAAACGGGGCGAGGCGAGGACCGCCACAACAAAAATCCGCACCCGGTGGCACCGGATGCGGATCGCCCTCTACCAGTTGCCGAAGATAACACAATCCCCGAGTGGTTAACACTCGGGGAAAAGTTCGGGATTTGGGGTCTTTGGCTCCCCGAGGAGGGGGAAATCCCGAACTTTCTTGAATTTAGCAATCCTCGTCGGCTCGGCGCTTGCGGGGCGGGGAGCCTCAAGGCTGACCTACCACTTCGGGGGCGCTGCGCCGCCCGAGTTCTTCAAGCCGCCGACAGGGCCAGCTCGCGCCTCCAAGCAGCACCGCAATCCGATTGTCCTGGCGCAGGAATGGCAAAGCATGCTGAATGAGGGGCAGGTCACTTCTCGGGCTGATCTGCACGCAGACTAGGAGTCTCCCGCGCCCGCGTCACTCAAGTCCTGAAGTTGCTCAAGCTCGCGCCAGAGGTCGTGCAGGCCATCGCGGCACTGGGCGATCCTTTGTCTCGGCCCATAGTGAGCGAACGATTGCTACGCCCGCTCCTGACGCTGGCGCCTGTGGAGCAGAAACGCGCACTTAGAGATCTTGCCGACTTCCCAGCGAGAGCGAGCACGTTACAGCAAGAAAGCCGCATTAGGGAGCCTACACCCAGGTGAGGCGCCCCCAAGGGTCCAGGCGCGCCAACAGCTCGCCGCCACTCAGGTGAGTTCCGGGCACGAAGTAATAACCTGCGTTTGTAATCTGGACGCCGGGCCCCTGAAATTCAGCACCCGCGCTGTCGGATCGGTACTCCCGACCGGCAACGATCTCGATCTCTCCCCTGAATGCCTGATCTGGCCGGTAGGGAGCATGGCCGAGGAGTGGGCCATCCACAGGTATTGCCACTTCCGTGTCCTCGGGCCACCGATCGCTCATGTTGATTTTAAACGCCTCTTCCCCGGGGAGTAAACGCAACCGTCCGAAACCGTAGTTCCGTTCCCCGCCAACGACGAGGTCAAGTTTGCTCAGGTAGTCCAGCACGTCCATCCGGCGATGTGCATGATCGGTAATGCAGGCATCCTGGCGAACCCAGGCCACCCCCATCAGCAGGACCTTCTGACTGGATGCTCCGGGAGAGCCAATGCGATGCCGGACGAACTCGATCTCGTGCAGGCTTGCGTCTTCGGCCCCGCCGGCTTCTCCGATCGCGGTTGAAACTCGGGATCCGATGAACCGTGCGCGAAAGGCCCTGTCGGTCAGGTTTCCCCAAACCAGGCCATTTTCCGTGTAGTCCGGGGTGAAGAGCTGTGTTCCATCGGATAGGTAGAAGTAGGAAAAGACGATCTGTTTGCGGATCGACTTGCCAACATCGCGATAATTGCCCGCGGTCGGATGGGGGTGCAGCCGCGGCGTAATGCTTGCCGTGACGGCGCCCCAAAGGTTCTTGCCCGGGACGTAGCAGCGGGTTCGGGCCACAACCGTTCCCGGCTGGTTCGGCAGGAACCCGATGTGTAGGGGACTGAGCAGATCGAAGCACAGGGGTAGACGCTGCCAGGTCATCCTTTCTCCCCCTGCGCCTCACTTTGGTTCGCTTCACTTCCTTCCCCCAGTGCTTTCGCGTGGTAACGGGCGTAGGTCAAGGTCTGTTGCCATAAGCGTTTTGTGAACAGGTAGCGGTCCAGGTCCTCGGCGAGGCCGCGGAGCCAACGCGTGACGGCCTGGAAGTCACTACTCGTCGGAACGCCTCCGGAGAGGTAGGACGCGACGAGCTCCTGGCGGCAGAGAGCGAGGAGTTGCTCCTTATAGCGGCCGGCAATACCTGTCTTGGAATGGCTCTCCAAGAAGAGCATGAGCCCGTAGGGCCCGTTCTCCAGGAGCACCCCCAGCCCGGCAGTGGCGACATTCTCCTTGTCGCCCGCCGTGCCCTGGCAAGCCATCATATCCTGGGCTGTCTTCATGCAGAGGAAGTCGAGATTGAGCATCAGTGCCCTCCGTCGCCGGCTCTCGCCGCGCGCCCCTCCTGCGCACTGTTCAAGACCTCGATGCGTCCGAACCCGCGCGTACCCATGCCTCCGACGCCCAGGAGCTTCAACGTAGAGAAGGCCTTCCGTAAGAGTTGAAGTGTCTGCTCTTCGGTTCTGCTGCCACTGCGGCGGGGGTCAATCGCCACTTCGAACCCGATGACGGTACCCCGAGGGATAGCCTCGTAGGTGAACAGGAAGCCACCTTTGGCAGCACCCGTTTCGTCGTCGATCGCGACCGAGGTCCTCACTTCCAAATGGTCATTGACCAGGTGGTAGAACAGCTTATCGGAGACGAGCACCAGCCTCTTCACGAACGTGAGGTGATCTGGTAGTTGGAGGGTCGCAGTTGTGCCGAGAACGGCCTCGGTTTCCAAGAGGAGCCATCCCAGGTGGACAGGTTTTCCGCTATCGAGGCCCTTCAGGGCCAGGACTTTGTTCTCGTCCCGTAGCCCGCTAGGGAGCGGCACCTGGTCGCCCCCTTCGGCAAGTCCTGCGCGCCACTCCCTCAGACGCTCGGCCGTGCTCACCCACACCGTGCCCAGGTGAGATCTGACGGGGAAGAGAACGATCTCCGCGTCGTAGAAGCGGAGCATTCCTTGTTTCCCTTGGTCTCCCTCAGCGGTTCCGAAGACCTCGTTGATGTCCGGAAGGCTGTCGTCCTCGGCTTTGGCCAGCTCCGCATAAGCTCGGACGGCTCCGGCCAGGGAGGTACCGGGGATCTTGGGAATGCCGGTCGCCGGATCGCGGACGATGCTCATATCCACCCGGCCGAGGCGGTAGCCACCGGTCCCGACGTGGACCGGATCGAGACACAGCGCCAGGTACCTGGTTGGTTCATTCATCGGACGAACCCTCCTTCAGAACGTGGCGGAAGAGTTGCAGAGTCTCCAGCAAGAGCCCGTCTCGAGCCGATTGCTCCAGAAGATCTCTCTGTTCGGCCGTGAGTCCTGCCCACCGCTCCCCGAAGGAGCGGTGTAGGGATGCCC
>JAJPKB010000180.1 GCA_021323915.1 Chloroflexota bacterium
ACACCCCACCTTCGAGCACTACCGCGAGAGCAAGTTCAATCTCCTCAGACATCAGGCGGTTGACGACGTCGCCGTCTTGGGCGCGGACGATCCGGTCGCCAGCGGATTAGCGAGCCGCTGCTCCGGCACGGTCCGCTGGTTTTCCGGTAGGTCCGACGTAACGGTCGGAGCGTTCCGTCGGGACGAGGTGCTGGTGGCCCGCGACGAAGCCGGCGATACTTCCCTTTGTACGACTTCCGAGCTGAAGGTACCGGGAGACCACAACGTCTTGAACGTCCTTGCTGCCACCGCGGTTTCCCGATCGGTTGGCGTCGATCTCGCGGCGATCCGGAAGGTCATTACCACGTTTCGGGGCGTCGAGCATCGCCTCGAGCTCGTTCGCGAGCTGGGTGGCATTTCCTATTTCAACGACTCGATCGCCACGGCACCAGAACGCACTCTGGCTGCCCTTCGCGCGATTCGGCGACCGATCGTGCTCATTGCCGGGGGGCGAAGCAAGCACCTCGCGATGGAGCATCTGGCCGCGGAGATCGTGGAGAGGACCCGAGCTCTGATCCTCATCGGAGAGATGGCCGACGAGATCGAGCATGCGATCCGCGCCTGTTCCGGAGGCGAGCGCCTCTCGATCGAACGGGCAGCGAGCCTGGAGGCCGCCGTCCGCCGGGCGCGCGAGCTGGCGCGGCCGGGCGATGCCGTCCTTCTGTCGCCGTCGGGAACCAGCTTCGACCAGTTCCGAGATTATGAGGACCGAGGGCGCCATTTTAAGGACGCGGTCCATCGGTTGGAAGGCGTGGAGTGATCGAGCGGACGGCGTGGCGTCGACCCGACTTCGCTTTGCTCGCGACGGTCGCGATTCTGCTGGTCGTCGGGCTGGATATGGTCTACAGCGCCAGCTATGTTCTGGCACATAACGATCCGACCTACGGCAGCGACACCTATTTCCTGGTTCGACAGGCGATCTGGGCCTTCGTCGGGGGTTTGTTCCTACTGGCATTCCAGGCGGTGGATTATCACGTCTGGCGAAAGATAACCGTCCCAATGATGGCCGTGGTTTTGATTTTACTCGTCGCCGTATTGGTTTCCCGACTCGGCCATTCAGCTTACGGCGCGCAGCGCTGGCTTCGGATCGGGCCGTTGCCTCCGATCGAGCCGAGCGAGTTTGGCAAGTTCGCGCTTGTGTTGTACTATGCAGACTGGTTGAGTCGACGACGAGATCAGATTTCCCGTTTCACAACCGGAACGTTGCCCTTCGGAATTACCGTCACCCTGGTCTGCGCCCTGGTCGTCGTGCAGCCCGATCTCGGCAGCGCTTTTGTGATCGCGGCGACCGCGGTGTGCCTGTTTTTCATCGCCGGAGCCGACCTCGGCCACCTGTTGCTCGGGTTAATGGCAGGCGCCGGTGCCCTGATCCTGATAATCCTGAGCGCCAGCTATCGTTTCCAGCGCATCACTGCCTTCCTCGATCCAACCAAGGATCCGCTCGGAATCGGCTGGAACACCCTCCAGGCCGAGATCGCTCTCGGTTCAGGAGGTATTTTTGGGCTCGGACTCGGGGCCAGTCGCCAGAAGTTCTATTATCTGCCGAACGCCCAGACCGACGCGATCTTCGCGGTCATCGGGGAGGAGCTTGGTCTGATCGGAACACTGGCAATCATTCTGTTGTTCGGGTTTCTCGCTCTCCGGGGCTACCGGATCGCCCTCAGCGCATCCGATACCTACGGTGCGCTCCTGGCCGCCGGCGTTACGTCGTGGCTAGTCGTTCAGGCGCTCATCAACATCGCGGTCGTTACCGCGACGATTCCGTTCACCGGAATCCCGCTGCCTTTCGTAAGCTTCGGGGGGTCCTCATTGATCGTATCGCTAATGGCAATCGGCGTGCTGCTGAACGTGTCGCGACAGATTCCCGGAACGGAACGCCGTGCACCCGACGAAGCAGTGCGCACGAGACCCAGGCTGGTTGCCCGATGAGTCAGTCGCTCCGCGTTCTTCTTGCCGGAGGAGGCACCGGCGGCCACGTCTATCCGTCGCTCGCTGTCGTCGCAAGCAGTCAGGGCGTCGTCGACGAACCGCCCGATTTTCAATACGTGGGAAGCGCGATCGGGCTCGAGCGTCCGATCGTCGAAAAGGCAGGACTGCCCTTTCACGCCGTCGACGCGGGCGCGATTCGCGGACGGTCGCCGATGGCGGCGGTTGTCGGTCTTGCCCGCTGCGCGCGTGGCGTGTCGCAGTCTCGCGGCTTGATCCGTCGCCTTCGGCCGCACGCGGTGCTTGCCACCGGCGGATTCGTCTGCGTACCGGTTGTGTTGGCGGCGCGGATTTCCGGCGTGCCCAGCGTCGTCTATCTCCCGGACCTTCGGCCCGGCTGGGCGGTGCGATTCCTCTCCCGTATCGCGAGTGCGGTCGCGGTGTCGTTTGAAGACGTGCGTCCGTACATTTCAAGCCGGCGGGTAGTCGTGACCGGGTATCCGGTTCGGCCCGACCTGATGGCTTGGAGCCGATCGAGCGCCCGTGGATTCTTTGGAATACCGGAGGACGTGCCGGTCACCCTGGTGATCGGCGGCAGCCGGGGCGCCAGGACGCTAAACCAGGCAGTTGGACACGACCTGATACCGCTTTTGGAGCGCACCTGGATCATTCACGCCTCCGGGCAGCAGCACTTTGCCGCGCTTGACGCTCAGCGATCGACCTTGCCCGACTCGCTCCGGGAGCGCTACCGGCTGTTTCCCTATCTGGACGCCGAGCTCGCACCGGCCATGGCGGCCGCGACCCTGGTCGTCGCCCGGTCGGGGGCGTCGGTCCTGGGGGAGCTACCGGCGGTTGGCGCGCCCGGCGCGCTCGTACCGGGACCATTCGCCGGCGCCCACCAGCGTCTCAACGCGAGATTTCTGGCAGATCGTGGCGCGGCGGTCGTGGTCGACGACCAGGCGGCCCAACAAGGTGCCCTGGTTACCGAGGTGCTTGTGCTTCTCGCGGATCCGGCAAGGATTGCCAGCATGGCGCGGTCCGCGCGAAGCCTGGCCCGGCCTGAGGCGGCCCAAGCGCTATTTCGGCTGGTCGCGGACGTGGCTGGGGAGACGTTTCGACGTAGGGTGGAGGGGTTTGCGTGAGCTATTCATTTCTTGTCATCGCTGGACTGGGTCTTGGCGCCGCGATCGGATTCTGGCGTGGTTGGCTTCGTGAGATCGTCACTCTCGCCGGACTCCTCGTCGGCTGGCTGATCCTCGACTCGCTCGGCGGCTTGCTCATCGGATTCGTCAACCACATGTACTTGTCCGTCGCGTTTTTCGTGCGCGACGGCGTAGATTCCGCGCAGCCCGTGGCGCTGATCCACGCGCTTCGCGCAACCCCGCTCGTCGAGCCCCGTCATCCGGGCATCTTTTTCGGTGTCCTGATGACGGCCGCGGCGCTCGGCGCTTATTTCGCCGCGACGCGGTTCGTCGCGCCGGCCAATGGCTGGTCTTCGCAAGCAATTGGTACTCTCGTCGGTCTTGCCAACGGATACATCGTGACCTATCTCGGATTTCGCTTCTTCGCCCCAACCGCCCGCCTCGATCTGGCGTTGGCGATGAATCCCAACGGCATCGCGGATTCGCTCGGGCAGTTCTTACCGACCGTTCTGATCGCGGGTGTCGTCGTGGCAATCGCCGTCGCGCTCCTCAGCGGTCGTCGTCTCGCGCCGCGCGGGGGCCCGCGCCCGGCCACCGGTCGCTCGAAAGGGTGATGGCAATGCTGGTTGAGCTGCGGTTCCCGGTCCCGAACGATTCGATCATTCATTTCGTGGGAATTGGCGGAACCGGAATGAGCTCGCTGGCAACCGTGCTGCGCCAGGCAGGTTTCGCCGTGACCGGTTCCGACCTCCACGACAGCCCGGCCGTCGAAGCCCTTCGTGGGACGGGGGTTCCGATCGTGGTGGGGCACGATCCAGTGAACCTGGGCAGCGCCGGACTGGTCATCCGATCCTCCGCGGTCCCCGAGGCGAATTCCGAGGTGCGCGAAGCGCGGCGGCGCGGTATACCGGTCTTGAAGCACGCCGAGTTCCTGGGACTTCTGAGTCAGGCCCGCCGCACCCTGGCGGTCGCGGGGACTCACGGCAAGACGACGACGACGGCGATGCTCGCGACCATCCTCGTCGCGGCCGGGCTGGACCCGACGATGCTAATCGGCGGCGTGCTTCCATCGGTTGGCTCCGGCGCGCGGCTTGGCTCCAGTGAATTTCTCGTCGTCGAGGCGGACGAGTTCGATCGCCGATTTCTCCAGCTGCGCCCGGAGATCGCGGTCGTCACCAACGTCGAGGCGGATCATCTGGACTACTTCGGAGACGTTTCCGCGATCGAGCAAGCGTTTCGCGAGTTCCTGGATGCCGTGCCCGATGGCGGCTGGGTCGTCGCCTCGGCCGACGATCCGATCTCCGCCCGACTGGCGGAAGAGCGACCATCCAACTCGGTGACGTTTGGAACCGATGAGATTGCCGACTGGCGGGCCGTCGGCATCTCCCGAAACGAAGTCGGCGGCAACGACTTCTACGTCCAGGCGCATGGGACGCTGGTCGGCCACTTCCGCCTACCGGTGCCAGGTCTTCACAATGTGCTCGACGCGCTGGCGGCGGTCGTGGCAGCGGGCCGAGTCGGCGTCGATTTCACCGTGGCCGCGGACGCCCTCGAGCGCTTCACCACGGTTGAACGTCGCCTCGAGCGAAAAGGGTGCGTCTCAGACGTCGTGGTATACGACGACTACGCGCACAATCCAACGAAGATCCGAGCGAGCCTCGCCGCGCTGCGCGAGCAACACGAGGGACGAATTGTCTGTCTCTATCAGCCGCACACCTACCATCGCTTGGAAAGTCTCTTCGACGACTTCTGCCACGCGTTTCAGGACGCGGATCTGGTCGTCGTTTCGGACGTTTACGAGCCGGTCGGCCGTGGTCCCGGACACGGCGCCCGGACTGCCGAGGACCTTTCCCGCGCCATCGTCGGTCCCGCTGCCCGCTACGGGGGAAGTCTTGGCGCGGCGATCGAAGAAGTCGGTCGCGAGGCGCGACGCGGCGATTGGATCGTCACCATGGGGGCGGGTGACGTCACGACCGCCGGTCCGGCGATACTCCGCCGACTGTCCGAAAGAGAGGGCCCAGGTTGAAGAGCTCAACTCCTCCCGCGCTTGAGCGTAGCTTCGGATCGAGGCTGCGGTATGACGAGCCGCTTGGCCCGCACACCAGCTTTCGGATTGGTGGGCCGGCGGAACTCTTCATCGCCGCTCGCACCCGCGATGACATCGTCGATGCGATCGCCGGCGCTGTGGCGGACGGCCTTCCCTGGCTGGTTTTGGGTCGGGGAAGTAACGTCCTGATCGACGAGCAAGGGATCCGTGGCCTGGTCATCCGTAACGACGCGAGCGGGTTCACGATCGACCGCGAGGCGGGATTGGTTCGCTGCGACAGCGGTGCCCGCCTTCCAAGCGTAGGAGCGCAGACGGCCAAGATTGGTCTGACGGGTCTCGAATGGGCGGTTGGAATCCCGGGAAGCGCCGGCGGTGGCGTGGTGATGAACGCAGGGGCGCACGGCGGATGCATCGCCGACGTACTCGTCTCCGCGGAGGTCTGGACCAACGGCGCACGGGTCATTGCCGCCGCGCGAGAGTTTGAGCACGCCTATCGTTCAAGTAGGCTCCAGCGAGACCGCGGCATGGTCGTTCTGGGCGCCGACTTCCAGCTGGGTAGCGCGTCACCGGAGGAAACTCTCGCGCGGGTCCAGTCTTTCAGGCGACACCGTCAGGACACCCAACCGGTGGATCCGGGCGCCGGCTCGATCTTCCGGAACCCTCCGGGCCACTCCGCGGGCGCGCTCATCGATCAAGCCGGCCTCAAAGGAACGCGACGCGGGGGAGCGCTTATTTCGCCGAAGCACGGCAATTTCATCGTGAACGTCGGCGCCGCCACGTCGGCGGACGTGCGGGCGCTCGTCAGTCTAGCCCGTGAGATAGTCGCCGCGCGGTTCGGGATCGAGCTCCAACCGGAGATCGAGCTCATCGGTCCGACCGGCCGGATCGACGCGAGCCAGCTGACCCCGGCATCACCTTGACTCGCGATCGGGCTCTTTACGTCGCCTTCCTGGTCGCCATCGTCGCGGGATTGGCGCTGGTGATCGGCGGTGAGAGATTTCGGGTGCGGCGGACCGAGGTGTACGGAACGCTCCTCCTCAGGAGCTCCGACGTCGCTTCGGCGGCGGCGTTGAGCGGCGCTAACCCGTTCACCGCTAATACCGACGCGGTAGAGAAACGTATCCTCGCGCTCGGCGTACCAGTCTCGGCCTCGGTTGCCTTTGTCCTGCCAGATATTGCCGTCATCACCGTCGTCGAGCGCACGCCGGCGTACATCTGGAAAGTGGGCTCCACGATGTATCTGGTATCTTCGGACGGTACGGTGCTGGGCACGACGATGCGAGAAAACGAGCGCGTCATCGTCGTCGATGCTTCTCGGCAACCGGTAAAGGTCGGCCAGCGCCTCGACGTTCGTCCGTTTCGCGAGGCCGCTTATCTTATGTCTATTCTTCCGCGGCTGACCAATTTGTCTCCAAGCGCGGTGACCTATTCGCCGGATCTGGGAGTCGTGGTCCCCACGCCGGAGGGAGCCAGCATCGCATTCGGCGACGACCAGGATCTGCCCTTGAAGCTCCAAGAACTGGTCCCGACGCTGGGTGTCGCGAAGGCGCAGAGGCCACCCCCGTCCCTGATCGATCTTCAGTATCCGCGTCATCCATTCTTCCGTTAGGCGATTCGTGGCCCGCCTCGTGCAGAAGAATCGGCAAACGTACGAGTAAGGAGTCCGCGATGGCCCACGTTCCTGCTGACGATGCCAGGCAATTATTTCACGATACCAATCCCAAGACGTGGTCCCAGCTACACAAGGTGCTTGAAAGCCGCCAGGGAAAGTCCGAAGGGATCGACAACGCGCTGATCGAGCTGATGATCCCGATCACCGATTACTTCGAGCATTCGGGCGAGCAGTTTCCGAGCTCTCCGGAGAAGCTTCAAGAGATGATGAATCATCGGTTGGCGACGACCGGCCATCGAGGCGTGCCATAAGCACGTCGAGCCCAATCACGATCTGTGTTGATCTCAACGGCACTCTCGACGCCTACCACGGCTGGGAGGGGCCGGACCGATGGTACCCGCCTCGCTCCGGGGCCCGTCGGTTCCTGGAGCGGCTTCGCGCGCGTGGATTCCGAGTGGTGATCTTCACCACCCGGGAGGTCGACGGTGTGTGGGCCTGGCTGCGGAAGAATAATCTGGACGGGCTCGTCGACGACGTCACCAACGTCAAGATTCCTGCGTTCGCCTACGTCGACGACCGGGCAATTTGTTTCCGCGGAAACTACAGCCGGGCGCTTCGCCAAATCGAGCTCTTTCACCCCTACTGGCGTCCCCGAGATGCCGATTGCAAAGCCGCCGAACGAGTGAATCAGGTCAGCTCGCCGTAGAGAGATCGCGTCGACCAGCCGTCGGCAACTGCTCGTGCTACCTCAACTAAGTGCCTTATGACCGTGTCGATCACGCCCGAAGCAGCCCGCCATCCTCGAAGTGCCGATCTGGTGTAGAATAAGATCGAAAGTGGCCGTCTTGCTCTGAGGCCGGTGGCACACCCGAACCGGCGCTCAGCGCATGGGCCTGGCTGTCGCCACGGTCCGTTGGCGCTTCCGGCCATCCTGGGCTGCTGGAGTGAACGTGGCTCACCCGTTTTTGACCCGACTCGGCCAGGGTCCGATTCTCGCGGACGGTGCGACGGGTACGCAGATGTTCGCCCGCGGGCTCACCACCGATCAGTGCCTGGACGCCGTTAATCTCTCCGAGCCGGACCTGGTGCAGCAAATTCACCGCGAGTACATCGCGGCCGGCTCGGAGCTGATCGAGACGAACACGTTCGGAGCGAGCAGCTTTCGGTTGGCGCCCTTCGGTCTGGCCGACCGGGTCGGTGACATCAACCGGCAGGCCGCGCGCATCGCTCGTGAGGCGCGAGACATCATGGGCGAGCCGGTGTTCATCGCCGGCGCGATCGGCCCGTCGGGTGCCCTTTTTCAGCCGATCGGATCGGTGGCTTACCCGGAAACGCGGGTAAGCGTGCGCGAGCAGGTTGAAGCCCTCGTCGAGAAGGGCGTCGACATCCTCATCTTTGAAACGTTCACTGATCTGACCGAGCTGGTGCACGGCATTCAGGCGGCGCAAAAGGTTTGCGACCTCCCGATTGTCGCCTCGATGAGCTTCAGCGACAATCGGCGTACCGCCTCTGGCCACGACGTCTTTCAGGTCGTCCGGGCGCTTGAGCAGCTCGATGTTCCGGTCATCGGCGTGAATTGTGGAATCGGCCCGCAGCAGGCGCTGGATCTGATCGGCCAGCTGCGCCGCGCCACCGACCGCTTCCTGGCGGCAATGCCGAACGCTGGCTATCCCGTTCGCGTGGGCGGGCGAATCTCCTACTTCGCGACGCCGGGGTATTTCGCCAGCTTCGCACGCAGCGCCGCCGCGGCCGGTGCTTCCCTGATCGGTGGTTGTTGCGGCACTGCCCCGGAACACATCAAGGCGATGCGCGCCGTCCTCCGTGCCGACGCGCCCCACACTGTCGCGATCAAACCGGTGAAACCCGAAGCGGCGCCTTCGACGACGACAATCGTCGACCACCCGGCCACCGGATTCGGGACGAAGCTTGCAAAGCGTGAGTTTGTGATCAGCGTCGAGCTGGATCCTCCGCGCGGCTCGAATCCAGCCAAGGCGCTCAAAGGCGCGGCGCTCCTCCGCGATGCCGGCGTCGACCTGATCAACATCGGCGACAACGTCATGGCAAAGGTGCGAATGAGCGCGCTTGGCCTTGGCATCCTGATCCAGCAGCAGGTCGGCCTTGAAACGCTTCTGCACGAGAGCCCACGCGATCGCAACCTGATGGCAATCCAGGCTGACCTCCTTGGAGCACACGCGCTGGGCATTCGTCACATCCTCGCGGTCACCGGCGATCAGCTCCGGGCCAGCACCGGACCGACCGTAACCCCGGTCTGGGACGTCGACTCGATCGGACTGATCGGCATCATCAAGCGGCTGAATGGTGGAACGGATTATTCGGGTACGTCGATTGGTCGTCCGACTCAGTTCGTCGTCGGCTGCTCCGTGGGACCGACCGGCCCGCGCCCACTCGACGACGAGCTTCAAAAGCTTCAACAGAAGCTTGATGCTGGCGCCGAGTTCGTGATGACTCAGCCTCTTTTCTCGATCGAGCAACTCGATCGCTTTCTCCAACGCTCCGGGGGACTACCGGTACCCTTGATCCTTGGCATCGTCCCCCTTGAAAGCGTCCGACAGGCCGAGCTGCTTCACAATGAGGTGCCCGGCTTCAGTGTGCCGGAGGACGTGCGAGACCGGCTGCGAAATGCCGGAGAGCGCGCTGCCGACGAGGGGCTTCGAATGGCCGAGGAGTTCGTCGAACGGGCTCGCCCGCTGGTTGGCGGAATCTATATTATGACGTCGTATGGGCGATACGACGCCGCGGTTGCTCTCACCAGCAAGGTCGCGGACCTTCGCCGGGGACAGAGCGCGTGAGCTACGGAAGCGACGGCGTGCCCGACGAGGCGCGACCTCCCCTCGAGCCGATTGATTACGAGGCTGCCCTACGGAACCTGAATCGCCGTCGCGGGCGCCGCAAGCTGCTGAGAGTGCTGGCGACGATTCCGGATCTGCGTCCGACGTCGCCCGGTCAGGTGGTCCTCGCCGGCATCCTGGCGTTCGTGATCGGATGGCTCGATCCTCCGCTGCATCCAGCGATGCTCGTGGGTACCGGCCTCGTCATCTTTGGATTCGCGTCCGGGTTCTTCGAGCCGCGAAGCAAGAAGGTTGTCTGGCGGAATCAGTCGCGAGTGATCCCGCCGGTGCGCCGCTGGTCTGACACCATCTATTACGCCGTTTATCGACACGCGAACAACTGAGCGATAGCGCCGCGGCACCGCGCGCTTGATCGGCCGCCGGTCGAAGCACGAGACGGAAACGCCCCGGGGGGCGTTTCCGTCTCGTGCTTCGCTTGCGTTAGATCAGTGGAGCGCGATCAGGCTCGACTGGGCAGCGTTCAAGGGGAAGGTCGGGAGAATCCCCATCTGGATCGTGAAGATCAGTGCGACGATGACGATCAGCGCGAGCGACACCGGAACCCGTGCCGAGACCGCACCGTCCCGCGACGGCCGCATGTACATCGCGGCGATAAGCTTTAGATAATAGAACGTCGCTACCGCGCTCGTCAGGACGCCGATAATTGCCAGGTCGAGGTATCCGCCCTGTATTGCCGCGCCGAACGCATACAGCTTGGCCATGAACCCCGCGGTCGGCGGAATGCCAGCCAGGGAAAGCATGAAGATCGCCATCGCGCCGGCCATCAACGGATTACGACTCGCCAGGCCGTCGAAGTCCAGCAGGTTCGTATCCTCATCAGACTTCCCGCTGAACGCCTGAACGATGGCGAAGGCGCCCAGATTCGTCACCGCGTAGGCGGCCACGTAAAACATCAGCGCGTTGCGCCCGGCCGTGCCGCCGGCGACGACCGCGACCAGCATGTAGCCGGCCTGGGCGACGCCAGAGTAGGCGAGCATCCGTTTCACGTTTCGTTGGGTGACCGCAGCGAAGTTGCCGAGGATCATGCTCAGAATCGCCAGTCCCCACAAAACGTTTGCCCAATCTCCTCGCAGCGCCGGAAGCGCCTCCGTTAGCAGCCGAAGAAGCGCCGCGAAAACCGCGGCCTTGGTCGCCACCGACATGAACGCCGTGATCGACGTCGGAGCGCCCTCGTAGACGTCGGGCGTCCACATGTGGAACGGAACCAGCGACAGCTTGAAGGCAAAGCCGACCAGAATGAGACCACACGCGACCAGGAGAAGCGGATTGCTCAGGAGGCTGCCCTGAGCCAGGGCAGCCGCGATCGCCGCGAACTGCGTCGATCCGGTGGCCCCATACATCAACGCCGTTCCATATACCAGGAAGCTCAGCGAAAAAGCTCCCAGAAGGAAGTACTTGATCGCTGCCTCTTCCGATGTCAGCCGCTCCCGGGCGAACCCGGCCAGCACGTACAAGGAGATCGAGAGCACTTCGAGGCCGATCAGGACAACGATCAAGTCCCGGCTTGCCGCCAGGATCAGCATTCCCGCGCCGGTGAAAAGCAGCAGCGCGTAATACTCGCCGGCGGGGAATCCTTCGCGCGAGACGAACTCACTCGAAAGGACGATCGCCAGGGCGACAATGCCCAGGCACACCGATCCGAAAAATACGAAGTAACTGTCGGCGACGATCGCGCCACCGTAGGCCACGCGGTTCTGACCCCAGAGCGCGACCGTCGCCACGATCGCCGCACCCGTTCCGAATAGCGATAGCGCTGAAAGAACGGCGCTCTGCTCGTGACGAACGAAAAGCCCCACGATCAGGACGACCATGGCCGACAACGATACGATGATCAAAGGCAAAATGGCCACCAGATCGACGGCGGGTGGCGTGATTACTGGCACTTGTGAGCCTCCGAAG
>JAJPKB010000228.1 GCA_021323915.1 Chloroflexota bacterium
CCGGACGAGGATTGTCGGCGAGTGCCAGTATCGTTGGCTCCAGCCTCTTTCGGTTCACCGTGGCCAGGCGACGCAAGTCCCGTCCGGCCGCGGGTGAAATCTCGATCCTATACGGCACTCGGATTCGCCCGGTCGTCTTCCTCTAGCTTCCGAAAGAGCTCAGACGCGTCGGTGCCACCTTTTTCCCTCCATTCGTCACGTGCCGCCGCGATGACTGGCGCGAGCTCGAGATCCTCTTGATTCGCCAGCCATTCTCGCACCGCCTCGGTCACCAGATCCTTGAGCGCGCGGTTGCGCCGCGCCGCCTCCACCTTGATCGCCGTGTATAGGCCCTCGTCCTCGAAGATCACCGTCATTCGCTTCATGGCTTACTACTCCCTGCGTTCAGTCCGCGCGCCGAGACGTCTGAGCGCACAGACAATTATACGCCCAGGCGCGGCCTTCGCCCCGGTCGCATTGGGGCTAACCCTTCTCCCGCTTCGTGGAAGCGGGGACGGGCCGGCGATTGAAGCCCGATCCTCGTTGCTTGACGCATCCGACCGGCGTACACTGAAGGAACTCGATTCACCCAGTCTTCTCGCTTCTCGATTCCGACTCCTGGCTTCTGGATTCTTCCTGGGGAGGGAAATACGCGGTGCCCGATTTCAACGTCGGCCTCGTCGGCTGCGGCGCGGTGGCCGACTGGCACGCCGACCGCGGCTACGCCATGCTGACCGACCTCGTTCGCCTCGCCGCGGTCTGCGACACCCGGCCGGACCGCGCCGAGGCGCTCGCCGGTCGCTACGACGCGCGCCCGTACACCGATCTCGCCGAGATGCTGGCGAATCCGGCGATTCAAGGCGTCGACCTCTGCGTTCCGCACCACCTTCACGCGTCCCTCGCCCTCCAGGCGCTGGCGGCGGGCAAGCACGTGCTGGTCGAGAAACCGATCGCGACTACCCTCGAGGACGCCGAGCGGATGGTCGCCCTCGCCGCCCAGCGCGGGCTGACCCTCTGCGTGTCCGAGCAGTACCCGTTCTCGACGCCGTTTCGTCGGGCGCGCGAATTGATCCAGGCCGGCGAGATCGGCAAGCTCGTCACCGTGCGCACCCACCGCGTCGGCTACCTCGGCGGCATCTGGATGCGCGACGGCTGGCGCCAGAACGCGACGGTAGCCGGCGGCGGCATGCTGCTCGATCAGGGCTGCCACTACACCAGCATCGCCCGCATGATGGCCGGCGACGTCGAATCGGTGGCCGCCTTCACCGCTAACACCCGCGCCGACTGGGTCGGCGACGACACCGCGACGTTGATCTTGCGCTTCAAGAGCGGCCTGATCGGCGAGGCGCTTTATTGTTGGGGAACGCGCACCTCGGACGTCGGCGCCGAGTGCTACGTCTACGGCGAGCGCGGCCACCTTCAGGTCGATTCCGGCGCGCCCTCGCTGGTCCTCTACCGCCCGGACCTGCCCGACGGCCGTCAGATCCTGATCGACGCGGCCGAGCCCCACGACGTCTTCGCTCGGATTATCGAAGATTGGACCCTCGCCGCGCTCGGTCGGCGCGCCCCGACCATGCCGGGCGCCCAGGGATTGGAAGACCTGCGCGTCGTCATGGCGGCTTACCGTTCGGCGCGGTCCGGCCGGGTCGAGCCGGTCGCGGCGTCGTAGCCAGTGGGAAAGATGTCGCCCGTCGACCTCGCTCGCTGCAGGCGGTAGAGCTCGACCACTTCGGCCTGGGTCGTCGCGTCGACCGGTCGACGGTCGAAGCGAAAGCCGGATACCCGTGGGAACCGCAGGGCGTAGCCGGGCTGACCGTTCTCCATGCCGCAAGTGTGACGCGGGCTCCGGATGATCTCCCCGGCCACGACCTCCAGGACGTAGCGTGGCTCGACCCAGACGTCCGGCTCGACGAGCGAGTCGACCGGGCTCGGTCGCGCGGGTGTCGCGCTGGCGTCCAGCATCTCGCGCAGGCGTAGCCACTCGTCGTCGGTCAGCCCGGAGCCAACGCGTGAGACGGTCCGAAAGCGATCGCGCTCCGGGTCGTAGACCCCGCAAAGGAGCGATCCGATCCCCAGTCGGGCCCGCCGGCCTCGACCGCGATCGTAGCCCAGCACGACCAGGTCGAAGGTATCCAGCAAGGACTCGCCGTGTTCCCGCTTCAGCTTCACCCAGTGAAGCCCCCGGGTGCCCGCCTCGTAGGGAGCATCCGGCCGCTTCGCGACCGCCCCCTCCAGACCCCGGCGCAGCATCTCCGCCACGAAGACCTCGAGCTCCCGCGGGTTATCCGTCTCGACGCGGGGAGCGACGTCGATCGCCGCGGATGGCTCGCTTCGGACGATCGAGTCGAGGAGGCCGGAGCGCTGGCGCTGCGGCGCCGAGGTGAGGTCCTGGCCGTCGAGGAGCAGCAGGTCGAAGAGGTAGTAGCGGAGGGGGAAGCTGGCCTCCAGCTCCGCGATCCGGTACTTCCGCCGGCGCCGGGCGGTCTGCTGAAAGGGGAGAAACGCGCCGGTTCGCGGCTCGTAGCCGACCGCCTCGCCGTCCAGAATCGCCTGGTGAGCGGCGACCTGTCCCCGGACCGCGCCGACGATCTCCGGGAACGCGCCGGTCACCTCCTCGAGGCGCCGGGTGAAGAGCCAGACGCGATCGCCGTCCTTGTGCGCCTGAAGCCGAAGCCCGTCGTACTTAGGCTCGGCGATGACCGGTCCCAGCCGTCGAATGACCTCGCTCGCCGAGGGCAGCCGCCCGGCCAGCGCCGGCAGGACCGGACGCCCCGGCGTCGGGTGAATCTCGTCCAGCGCGCTGAGCCCGCCACTCAGCAGCCGGTCGGCGACCACCCCAAGATCCGCGCACAGACCGTAGGCCCGGGCGATCCGCGGCCGCGCGCTCAGATTGCCCGCGCTGACGATCGAAAGCGCGTCGAGGACGGTGGCGTCGCCCACGCCCAGCCGGAGTCGCCCCTCGACGATCCGGATCAGGTAGCGCGCGGTGTCACCTCCGGTCCGGCCGAGCAGATCCCGCAGCAGCCGCACTTTCTCGACCGCCGATCCGATTCCGACCGTCGCCGCGATCAGCCGAAGCCGATCGTACACCTCGCGCACGGTGGGCCCGGGGCCGCTCGACGGCGCGAGGAGACTCTCCGCGACTAGCCCAAGGTCGCCCTGCTGATCGTAGAGGCGCTCGATCTCGGCGATCGGAACCCGGGCCGCCGTGGCGAGGGCGAGGGCGATCCGCTGCTCGTCCAGACCGAGGTCCGGCGCGGCGTACGGCGGACCGAGCTGCCCTTGCAGGAGATACGGCAGAATTCCCGCGTCGCCCGGCGCGGATCGGAATAGCTCCGCGAGCCGCGTCGTCACGCGAATGCGACTGCTTTGCGCCTCGATCTCCCGAAAGGCCGCGGCCAGCGCCGCGAACTCCATGGCTCCTCCCCGACCGGAAACGCTTTCGATCCCGTCCCGGGGCGTCGGCGCGCTCCGCGAGGATCACCCGATGCGTCCCCGTTATGCCCCGGGCCAAGGCGCATCTTGCCTGCCACGGGTTATCTGTTATGATGGCCCCGGCCCGGTAGGGCGGTGCTGGATCGTGGGGGAAGAAAGCGCATGGCGCCGATCGTCGTCGGAATTATCCTGGTCGTGGTGGCCGTCGTCCTGGCGCTGGTGGTCGTTCGCGCGCGACGGGCGAAGAACGCGTTTGCTCGCTGGCCGGGCGCGATCGTGGCGGGCCTGCTCGCGCTGGTCGTCGGGCTGGTAGGTGTGATCGACCTGGCCGGCGTCTACCGGCTGAACGCGGCGCACGGCAACCCGGTAAGCGACGTCCGTCTCTCGGCGAGCGCCGGGCAGCTTGCCCGCGGCGAGCACCTCGCCCATCTCTGCGCCTCCTGTCACTCGACCACTGGAAATCTCCCGCTGGACGGCGGGCGGGCCAGCCTGCTGTCGAGCCCCGGAAACTCCGGCCTCGGCACCCTGTACGCGCCGAACCTGACCCCGGGCGGGCCGCTCAAGGACTGGTCGAACGGCGAGATCATCCGGGCGATTCGCGAAGGCGTGGACAAGAACGGACACGCGCTGATCATCATGCCGTCGGAAGGCTTCCACGAGATGAGCGACGCCGACGTGCAGGCGATCGTCGCCTATCTCCGATCGCAACCGGCGGTCGATCGCTCTACGCCGCCCCGCGACCTCAACCTGATCGGGACGATGCTGATCGGCGCCGGGCTGTTCCCTACCGCGGCCCAGGCCCCGATTGCGGGGCCAGTCGCGCCGCCGCCCGCCGGTCCCACCGCCGCGCACGGCCAGTACCTGGTCGCGATCTCCGGCTGTCGTACCTGCCACGGCGCGGATCTGGCCGGCGGGAGCGCGAACGGCGGCCCGCCGCCGGGCCCGAACCTCACCCTGATCGTCCCGAAATGGACGGCGACCCAGTTCGTCACGACGATCCGAACCGGCACCGATCCGAACGGCTACTCCCTGCGACCGGATATGATGCCCTGGAAGGAGTTCTCGGCGGCCTATTCGGACGAGGAGCTGGCGGCGATCTACGCCTACCTCCACGGCCTGAGGCCGATCGAGCACCCGCCACGGTGACCGAGACGTTGAGCGGGGTGGTCCGGCTGCTGGAAGGCACCGCGTTCGAGGCCGTCTCGGGCAGCGGACACGCCCTTACCCTCGACGGGCGGCCGGAGCACGGCGGGGCTGATCGCGGGGCGAGCCCGATGGAGCTGGTGCTGCTCGCCCTGGGCGGGTGCACCGGCATGACCGTGCTCGACATGCTTCGCCGTCGGCGACAGGACGTGCGCGGCTACGAGATCCGCGTCGAGGGCGAGCAGGCCGCCGCCCATCCTCGGATTTTCCGACGAATCGACGTCGAGCACCGGATCCGGGGTCGCGATCTGGATCCGGCGATCGTCCGCCGCGCGATCGAGCTCGCGGCGACGCGGTATTGTCCGGTCATGGCCATGCTGGGCCGCGTTGCGACGATCGATGAGAGCTATCGATTGATCGACGACGAAACTGGCGCGGAACTGATGGATGGACAGATCGCAGGCTCGTGAAACGCTTCGAATGCCGAGGGACCAGAAACCGGCACCGCTCTGTCTTCTCGACCCCGCATTCTAGATTCCGCCGTCGTGTTCTTCGCGCCTTCGCGGTGAGCGTCTCTTCTTCGCCTCCCGCTCACCGGAGGCCCGGTATCGGGACGCCGAGCGCCGCGATCCTGGTCAACGCGAGCGTCAGCAGAAATCCCATCGCGAAGCAGGCCGGAATCGTCAACACCCAGGCGGTCACGATGTTTCCGGCCACCTGCCAGCCAACGTCGCGCGGGGCGCGGACCATCCCGACTCCGAGAATCGTCCCGGAGATCGCGTGAGTCGTCGAGATCGGAATTCCCAGGCGCGTGGCGATCTCGATCACCGTGCCCGCCGCCGTCTCGGCGGCGAAGCCGTTCACCGGCGCGAGCTTGACCAGACGGTGTCCCATCGTCTTGATGATGCGCCAGCCGCCGAACGCCGTTCCCAGACCCATCGCCAACGCGCAGGCGACCATCACCCACAAGGGCACGTAGAAGCTGCTCCCCAGCAGCCCCGAGGTGAAGAGCGCCAGGGCGATGACCCCCATCGTCTTCTGCCCGTCGTTGCCGCCGTGGCTGAAGGCCATGTACGCCGACGAGACGAGCTGCAGCCGCCCGAACAACCCGCTGACGGCGGCGCGGCGCGAGCCCCGAAAGAGCCAGTAGAGGGCGAGCATGAGCAAGCCCCCGAACACGACGCCGATGACCGGCGAGTACACGATGCCGACCATCGTCTTCAAGGTGCCACCCAGGACGACGACCGAGAAGCCACCGGTCGCGACCGCCGCGCCGATCAGGCTGAAGATCAGCGCGTGCGAGCTCGAGGTGGGCAGTCCGTAGTACCAGGTGATCAGATCCCAGAGCGCGGCGCCGAGCAGGGCGACCGCGACGGTTGTCTCGCTGACCGAGTGAGGATCGACGATTCCCTTGCCCAGGGTGACCGCGACCGCGGTGCCGGAGAGGGCGCCGACGAGATTCAGCGTCCCCGCCATCAGCACGGCGGGTAGCGGACGGAGAACGCGCGTCGCCACAACCGTCGCGATCGCGTTCGCCGAGTCATGGAATCCATTGAGGAATTCGAAGATCAGCCCGAGAACGACGACCAGGTAGACAATGAACAAACCGGCGCTCAAACGGCGACCTCCGGCCTCACGCTGATTCGAGGACGACGACGTTCATGGCGTCGGCCACGTCCTCGCAGCGGTCGGTCGCGTCCTCGAGCGCGCCGTAGATTTCCTTCCAGCGGATCAAGTTGAAAAGCTGATCCGGGTGCTCCAGCAGCTCAGCGATGCCGGTTCGGGTGACCTGATCGGCTTCGTTCTCGAGGCGGTTGATCTCGATCGTGTGGCGTCGCACCTCTTGGATCGTCTTCTTGCTTCGCATGAGCGGCATCGCCACGTCGATCTGCTCGGCACAGGCGAGGATAATCTCGGCCAGCCGCGCGGCCTGGCGAGTCGGCTTCTCAACTTTGTACAGCAGCATCAAGTCGGCGGCGGCTTCGACGTTGTCGACCACGTCGTCGACCGCCGCGGCCAGCCGCTGGATTGTCTCGCGGTCGAGGGGCGGGATGAACGTCCGATGAAGCATGTCGTAGATTTCGTGGACGATGAAATCGCCGTGATGCTCCTGCTCGGTGATGCGAGAGACTTTGGACTGGACGTTCGTGAAGTCGTGGAGGAGGTCGCTCAGCAGGCGCGCCGCCTCGACGAGGTTGGTCGCCCCTTTTTCGAACCAGTCGTAAAAACCCTCCTCGGCCGGCAAAATCGAGAAGCGCGGCATACTTACTCCTTCGGTTGCTCACTTCAGGGCGTGGAATGACGGTGACCGGTGGGAACGCCGTGGAGCCTGTCAGCCAGCCGTGACGTTCAGGCAACGGCGCGCGCCCATCTATTATATCGCCTCGCCATCTCCGAAATGACGTTGGCGGCGCATCGACGGAGCGTCAAACCAGAATTGGGATCAATCCGCGCTGGCCAGAACGAGACTGGACAGCGTGAAAAGCGAGGCCAGGGCAAAGACGACGAGATAACCGGCCGAGGGCAGATACAGATTTCCGAGATCGACGAGCGGTCCGAACAGGCCGGCCAGCGCGCTGGCCCCGGCGGTTGCGATATTGGCCAATCCGTAGAACTGGGCGCCGCGTCCAGCTGGAATGTGCTGGCCGAGCAGCGCCCAGTTCACCGCTTGAAACGCCCCCGAGCCGAGGGCGAGGGCCGAGCCCGCCACGACCAGGGCGACGAGCGAAGCACTGAACGCGGTGCCCAGCAGTCCGATCGCCGTCAAAGCGATACTCAGCCGAAGCGTCCAGAGGCGACCGAGTCGGTCGGAGAGCGCGCCCGCCACGACGGCGCCGACCGCTCCGAGCAGCAGCGCGCCGAGCGCGTAGAAAGACGTCTGGCGCGCGACGTTGACTACCCCGAAGCGATCGTGCAGGAAAAAGAAGAAGAAGCGCTCGACCGGATAGAGACCGAGCAGAAACAGGAAGCGAATGACCACGGTCCGAACAAAAGCGCGCTGGCCCCGGAGGTCGATCAGGAAGGCGCGCGGCGTCAGCACGCGGCGGAGCAGATCGGCCAGACTGGTTGCTCGCCAGGGAGCCGGCAACGGGGGAATCGGGGGAACCCAGACGACGGTTAGCGCGGCGCCAAGCCCGAGGGTGAGCGCGATGAAGAGGAACGTTCGGCCCAGCCCGCCGCTCAGCAGCAGTCCGACTCCCACCAGACCAAGCGCGCCGCCGAGCACGTCGAAGGCGTTCTTGACGCCAGACGCGAGCCCGAGCGCGGGACGATCCACCAGGTCCGGAATCAGCGCCTGGAACGCGGCCTGGGCGACGTTCGAAGAAATCTGAAGCAGCACGTAGCCGACGATCAGCCAGGAGAAGCTCGGCGCCCACCAGAGCATGAAGAGGAAGAGCAGGTCGAGGATCGTACCGCCGACGACGAACGGGCGACGCCGGTCGCCGAGCGGAGCGAGGTCGCTGAGGCGGCCGGCGAACGGCTGGATCAGTGCGGCGAGTCCGATGCCAATCAGGCTGATCAGGCCGACCGCACTGCCGCGGAGGGCCTCGGGCGTGGTCTGGCTGACCCGCGCCTGGATCAGCACCGCGTTCATCGGCGTCCAGAGAGCGGCCAGCGACAGCGCGTAGACGTTGATGCGCGCGGCGAACCAGAGCGTCTGCCAACGACGGAGGTGGGCGACGGTGGACATCCTGACCCCGCGCGGCGAATCGATGAGGACAGTTGTCGACTCGGCAAGAATTCGGCCGATCCACCCGTATCTCGCGGCCGGGCCATTTGCTATGATTCGACCACGCGAGAGATAGAGGAGGATCTAACCAATGAGCGTGGTAGAGCGACCGGTCGAGACCGGTCGGAGGCTTCGGCCCGGTCAGATCGCCGTCGAGGTGCTGAAGGCGAACGGGGTCGACGTCGCATTCGGCTTGAATGGCGAGCACGTCCTCGGACTCTACAACGCGCTGGCCGAGGCTCCCTCGATTCGCCACGTCACGGTGAAGCACGAGAACAACGCGGCGATCGCGGCCGAGGCCTACGGTCGCCTGACCGGACGCCCCGGCGTCGTCACGGTGACGGCCGGCCCCGGCGCGACCAATTCGCTCTCGGGCATCGCCGGCGCCTATGCGACCGGCTCACCGGTGGTTCACATCTCTGGTGGCGTGCCGATCGATGCCGACCTGGAAAGCTTCCACGGAGTGGACGATCCAGAGATCCTGAACCGGGCGTTCGC
>JAJPKB010000338.1 GCA_021323915.1 Chloroflexota bacterium
CCAGGCCATCGGCGTGGTAGACCTGGACGTTGCCTGATCCATCCACCGCCTAGGCCAGGCCGAGGCCGTAAACGTACTTGTACGTCCCGTCGGTCAGGACGGCGGGCAGCGATGCGTTGACGTCGTACACGTAGCTGGTGGTTGTCGATCCGGTAGTTTGGCTCGCTCGCTTCCCGTCCCCGTCGTAGGTGTCGGTGCTCGTCGTCCCGTTCACCGTGGCCCTGGTTAATCGATTCGCCTGGTCGTAGGCGAAGGTATCGGCGTCTCGGTTGGTCAGGTTCCCGTTCGCGTTGACGTTCGAGTCGACCGAACTGGCGGTGAGAATCCGGCCGACGCGACCGTACGCGTAGCCCGTCGCATTCTCGGACAGGCAGTTGCCGACAGGCTCGCAGGCATGGACCGGCCGGGCGGAATGATCAATTTTCCCGACCGGTTCGAGCTGATGCCAGGAACGTCTCTGTCCGTTCCACCTCCGCGGCAAGGCGGCGCAGCCGACCCACCGGCTCGTGGTCGATCTCGCGCCCTGGCTCCGACAACTCCGCCATTCTGAGCCGAATGGCCTTCAAGAACTGCCCGCAGGCATCAGAAAATGTCTCTTGGCGCTCCTCCTCGCTCGGAATCCCGGCCGCGGAGGTACTCGCGGGGCCACAACGGGCCCAGTATTGAGGCGTGTAGCGCCGGTGCGCGCGAACGAGCCCACTGTGGACCTCAACCGGTTCTGTTACTGTGTGCTGCTCGGAGGCGGGGTAGTACAGGTCAGATGGAAGTCCGAGAAAGATCCAGGTGCGCTGAAGTTCCGCAAACTGAGCCGGCGTTAGTGTAAGCATTCCCGGAAATCCATCGTACTGGCCGAGGAGGCATGCTCCTTCGGATGACAGTTCGAGGCCATACTCGTAGGGAGTAGCGCTCTTCGTTTCGGTCTCCAGCCGGCCCAGCAGCTCCAACACTTGCTCAGCGCGCGCGTCCGGAGGGCCTGACAGCGCACCTTCGACCTCCGCCGGCTTACGGCCGAAGATACGACCTCGGTAGCGGTCGGACCAGCGGGCGATCTGTACGGCGGTCGCCCGTGCGGCCGTGCCAGCCAGCCTGGCAATTCGGCGGTCGCCGAAGAGGTAGAAATACTCCGGCAGATAGTACTCGTGCCCAGGCGGCGGCGGGGATGGAGGCCCCGCGACCGGCGCGTAGCGATGCTTCGAAGGTTGCGCCATTCGGCCCATGCGCCCTCACTGCACCCCATTGTAACTGAGTGCTAGCCGGTGTACAAAGCGGCAAGTTCTTCCAGCTTCACATTCAACCAGTAATCGAACCACCGTTGTATCCTCCGGTCTCGGGCGGATTCCCCGGGCGCTAAGAGATCCCGGGGAGATTCGCAAGGGCGCGTGCCGGTGCCAGTTTCCCGGGGGTAGCCTCCTTGTGAGCGCTATGTGGCCGGGTCGGTTCGTCGCAACCGAAACCGGTTTAAGCGACGATCTCCATCCGGAGCCCTCGCGCGTCGAGCCGGGGCGCTGTCTCCGGAAACACCCGCGCCTTCCCCACGCCGAGGCGGCGCGCGGTCACCAGGCAGGCCAGGGCGTCGATCAGGTCGTCGATCGCGAGGTCGGCGCTTCTCAGACCGTAGTCGCCGAGGAGGCGCGCCCGCTCATCCCGCAGGCGTGGGAGGTCGATTCCCGCGAAGAATCGACCCAGGATCGCGAGGCGCGCCTCCTGACCCGCCGGATCGCGCTTGGGCGGCAGCGGCGGCGCGTCGTCGCCGGCCAGGGTGGCGAAGATCACCTCGGGATGCGACTCGCGGATCTGCTCCTGGCGGGCCGGATTCATCAGACGGTCGATCTCCCGGATCTTCGGGAGAATGTTGTAGAGCTCCAGGGTGATTTGCTTGCCGCTGGCGCGTCGGTTCAGGTCGCAGGCTTCGCGATAGGTCGTCGCCGCGAGGGTCGCCCGGCACGGCGCGGGGAAGACGCTGCTTTTCCGGTGGCTCTTGAGGAAAGCGCGCGCCGCGAGGTCGCAGGCGCGCGGAGCGTCGTCGGCAAGTCCGATCGGAACGTCGATCGCGACGAATCCACCACGCCGCTCCGCCTCCGCGAACGTCAGGTCGAGCGCTCGCTCGATCCGCAGAACGAACGGCACGTCGGCACCCTCGGCGGTGGCCACGACCCAGCCGGCCCGGCAGCCGTCGATCCCCACGAACCACGGGCTCACGTTAACGCAGGTTGCGCGAATGGCGAACAAACCATCGCGCGAGAGTCACGGCGGATAAGTGCAGACCTCCGATCTGGTGGGCTCGAGAAAACATAAACCGGTTAAGAAGCCAGAAGGGGTGCCTGAGGTAAGTGTAACCGATGGGGGGGAAACCGACGTCGAGACTGAGCATGCCTTCCCGATTGCCCATCGGTGCCTCGCTCAGCAGATCGCCAGTACGGCCGTTTGGATAGTATATGACTGACTTAATGGCACTTCGTCTGCCCCCGAGTGACCGGATGTGCTACGCTAGAGGCGGTGACACCTGAGACACCAGCCATCTACCCGTCGAGGAAAGCGAGATACCGATGGTTCGATCACTCCGCTGGACGGTTGAAGATATCGAGGTGATGCCGCAGGACGGCAGGCTGCGTGAGATCATCGACGGAGAGTTGTTCGTGTCAACCCAACCGCACCTGCACCATCAGATCGTGTCCAGCAGGCTCATCGCGGCGCTGAGCCAGTGGAATGATACCCGTACGCCAAGGGGCGCGGTTGCGAATTCACCCGGCCTGATCTTCTCACGCTATGACGCTGTCGCCCCCGACATCGTTTGGATCAGCCATGAGCGATTGCAGCGCGCACTAGATGATCGTGGGCATCTGCGCGTCGCGCCAGAACTCGTGGTCGAAGTTCTCTCACCGGGTGCTGAGAATCGGCACCGTGACCGGGAGGCGAAGCTCAAGCTCTATTCCCGCGACGGCGTCGATGAATACTGGATCGTCGATTGGCGCGAACGCCTGGTCGAGCTGTTCCGTCGGGATCGCCAACAGGACGTGCTCCAATTCGTAGCCAGCCTAGCCAGCCGTGACACGCTCGAATCTCCGCACTTGCCCTGCTTTCGATTCGTGGTCGGGCGGCTATTCGATGGGTTGCCGCGCACAAGGAAACCGGCGCCATACCCTGATCCCTCGCCTGACGAATGACCTGGCCAACTCTATCCCAGCCCCACCGCTCGTTTCGCGGCCTCGAGGACCACGCTGGATTCCCTCCGCGCGCGCTCCGCCCCATCGGCGAGCACCTCGGCCAGGTAGTCCGGGTTGCTCCGGACGTCGTGGTAGCGGTCCTGGATCGGGGTGAGCACGGCCACGATCAGCTCGGCCAGCTCGGACTTGAGCGCGGCGTAGCCCTTTCCGGCGAAGTGCGACTCGATCTCGGCGCGGCTCTGTCCGCTCAGAAGCTGGTAGATCGTGAGCAGGTTGTAAAGTCCCGGCTGCGACTCGTCGAAGCGGACCTCGCGGCCCGGGCCGGTGACCGCCCGCTTGATCTTGCGGCGCACCGCGTCGGGAGGATCGAGCAGGGCGATCACGTCGCCGGGATTCGACCCGCTCTTGCTCATCTTCTTCAGCGGGTTCTCCAGTCCCATGATCCGAGCGCCGGTCTCGGCAA
>JAJPKB010000194.1 GCA_021323915.1 Chloroflexota bacterium
CGTTGCGGGCGATCGCCTTCAGCCACGCGTCGCGGCGCTCGGGCTCGCGAAGCTGGTGCGCGTGCCGCCAGGCGCGGACGAGCGTTTCCTGCGCGAGGTCCTCGGCGGCCTCGGGATCGCCGGTCAGTTGATGACAGAAGCGGACGAGGTCATCGCGTTGGATGCCGGAGCCGGGCAATCCGGGAACGTTCTCCACGTCGGTACCCTCCTCTCACCGGACATGATCCGCGAGGGGCGCCAAATCTAACGCTCAATCCCGCACAATTCTACAATCAGGGCTGTTGCGCCCACCTGGCATGATCGATTATATTCGCCCCGACTCGGGGAATGCTCGGAGGTGATCCGGATGGATCCGCGACTGGAGAAAGAGTCTTGGACCGCGACGCGCCTCAGTCGGCGACGCATGCTGAGTGGAACGTTGGGCGCCGGTGCCACTCTGGGATTGGCCGCGGCCCTGGCCGGCTGCCAGTCTGCTCCCTCCGCCACGCCCACCAGCCCGCCGGCCGCGAAATCGACCGCGCCGGCCGGTGCGACCGCGGCTGCTGCTCCAACCGCGGCGCCCGCGGCCACGTCCGCCGCGACGACGGCGAAGGTCGAGATCGAGCTCGGAAGCTACTTCAACGGCGGCCCGCGCCTGGACTTCATGAACAAAGTCATCGCCAAGTTTCGGGCGGACAATCCGAACATCACGGTCAAGTTCCAGCCGGTGCCCGGCGCCCAGTACTGGGACAAGATGCAGGTGCGTCTGGCCAGCGGCACCGCGCCAGACGTTCTCATCGGAAGCGGCGCCACGTTTTTGAACTTCGCCGAGAAGGGCGGCTGGCGCGAAGTCGACACCTACATCAAGGCCGACAAGCTGAATCTCGACGGATATTACCAGCAGCCGAAGATCTTCAACTGGCAGGGGAAACAGTACGGCTTGCCATTCATGGAGAACGTGACCCTTTTCCTGTACAACAAGACGCTATTCAAAAACGCGGGGGTTGACGAGCCCACCGATCAGTGGACCTGGGACGATATGCTCGCCGCGGCCCAGAAACTGACCAAGCCCGGCCAGTTTGGCCTGATCATCCACGATGGCTTCGAATTCAACTGGTGGACCTTCATCTGGTCGCACGGTGGCGACACTCTCTCGTCCGACCTGAAGAAGACAACCCTGGAGATGCCGGAGACCATGGAGGCGTTCCAATGGCTGGTCGACCTGAAGCAAAAGTACAAGGTATCGCCGGCGGAAGGAGATACCTCGCTGGGCACCGGGGACGACTTTATGACTGGCAAGGTCGCGATGGAATCGCAGGGCTCGGGTTCGGTCGGGAATTGGATCGAGGGAATCAAGGACTTCGAGTGGGACTTCTTCTACGTGCCGGCGGATCCTAAGACGAAGAAGCGGGTCTGTAGCTCGAATGGGAACCCCTACCTGATGACCAGCGACACCAAGAATCCTGACCAGGCATGGCTGCTTCTCAAACACCTGGCCAGCCCTTTCACCCAGAACCTCATCGGCGAGCTGAAGATCGCCGTGCCGACCCTCATCTCGGTCGCGACCGACCCGAACGGCTATCTGAAACCGCCGCCCGCGCACATCTCGTACGTGAACGAAGATCTGAAGATCGGTCACGACGACGAGTTCCACAAGCTCTGGCTCGACTGGTACAACGAGATCACGAAGGACATGCTGCTCGCCTTCAGCGGCGAGAAAACGGTGGCGGATGCCGCCAAGGCCGCCGACGAGGCCGGCGACCGGATCCTGGCGCGTGAGTAACAATCGGTCACCGGCAGTGCCGAGAAGGAACCGATGACCGCGCGGGCGAGGCCGCTGGAGGTCAGGCAGCTCTCCCGGCCCCGACGCCTGAAGTGGTCGCACGTGGAGGGATATTTCTTCGTCGCGCCGTTCTTCGTTGGTTTCGTCCTCTTCACCCTCGGGCCCTTCATCGCGTCGCTGGCGCTGAGCTTCACCAGCTGGAGCCTGTTCGGCGCGCCCGAATTCGTCGGTCTGGATAACTACCAGCAAATCCTGACCAACGATCCGAAGTTCGCGACCAGCATCCTGGTCACGCTGTATTTCATGGCCGGCCACATCCCCCTGTCGATGGCGCTGGCCTTCGTGGTGGCGTTGCTGCTCAACCAGAAGGTTCGGGGAATGCCGCTTTTTCGGACGCTCTACTATCTGCCGGCGGTGACCGCGAGCGTAGCGACGGCGATTCTCTGGGCCTGGCTGTTCGATCCGACCTTCGGACTGATTAACGAAGGCCTCGCGATCATCGGGATCAAGGGACCCAACTGGCTGGGAGTGACGACCTGGGCGATGCCGGCCTTCATCATTATGAGCCTCTGGAGCATCGGCGAGATGATGGTGATCTACCTCGCGGCGCTCCAGGGTGTTCCGCAGAGTCTTTATGAAGCGGCGGCGATCGACGGAGCCGGCCGGTGGAGCCGCGTCTGGCACATCACGATCCCGATGATGACGCCCGCCATTTTCTTAACCTTGATTCTCCAGATCATCGGCTCGTTCCAGGTCTTCACCTCGGCTTTCATCCTGACCAACGGCGGCCCCGGCGACGCGACGCTGTTCTACGTCCTCTACCTGTACGAGGCCGCGTTCCAGAACTTCCGCATGGGCTACGCGTCGGCGCTCGCCTGGATCCTCTTCATGATTATCATGGCGTTCACCCTGTTTCAGGTCTGGCTGTCCCGGCGCTGGGTCTATTACGAGGGGGAGCAGCGATGAGCTCGGCCACGCTGGCGACGCTCGCGTCGCATGGCGCCGCATCCTGGATGCTCCGTCGGTTGGTCGCGCGAACGTCGATCTATCTCCTGATCGTCGGCGGCTCGATCTTCTTTGTCGTGCCCTTTCTCTGGATGGCAACCAGCTCGATCAAAGCGTCGGGTGATATCTTCATCCAACCGCCGAAGTATCTTCCCTATCTGCAATTTCAGCCACGCTGGCAAAACTACGTCGATGCCTGGAACGCGTTGCCCTTCGGCTACTTCGTCATCAATTCGCTCGTGGTCACCGTGAGCGCCACCGTCGCCACCACGTTCACCTCCTGCGTCGTCGCGTTCGGGTTCGCTCGTTTACGCTTCCGCTTTCGCGACGTCCTCTTCCTGGTCGTGCTCTCGACGATGATGCTGCCCGGTCAGGTGACCCTGATCCCGCTCTTCATCCTGTTCAAGGACCTGGGTTGGATCAACACGTTGAAGCCCTTGATCGTGCCGACGATCTTCGGGAGCGCGTTCTACATCTTCCTGCTGCGCCAATTCTATCTGACCCTGCCGATCGAGCTCGACGAGGCGGCGCGACTGGACGGTTGTGGCTCGTTTGGCATTCTCTGGCGCATCATCGCGCCCTTGTCGGTACCGGCGATCGCGACGGTCGCGCTGTTCTCGTTCATCGCCCAATGGAATGACTTCCTGGCCCCGCTGATCTACCTCAACGACCTGGACAAGATGACGATCGCGGTCGGATTGCAGTTCTTCAAGGGCCAGGAGGCGTCGGACTGGAATCTGTTGATGGCGGCCGCGACCGGCGCGGTGCTCCCGATCGTGGTCGTCTTCTTCTTCACCCAGAAGCTGTTCATCCAGGGAATCGCTTTGACCGGTCTCAAAGGATAGTCACTCCCCAGTCGAACGCGGCGGGGGGGGGAAAATCGAGTCGGCTTCCCGATCGAGGATCGGTAGCGGCGGTCGGGAAACATCCACGAGAGGAGCAGCAATGAACCGCACCGCGCACCTTCGACACGTGGGCATCCGCTCGCGTGACATCCCGCGAACCGCCGACTTTTACGCTCGGGTTTTCGAGCTCGCCATCCTCGACGCTCCAGTGAGCGGCCAGGGCGCGGTTCTCAGCGATGGAGTGCTGAATCTGACGATCGTGCCGGTCGTCGACGAAGGCGCCGCGCCCGGCCCGGTTCCCGAGGGCAGCGAGCCGATTCACCTGGGCTTCGTCGTGGCGGACCTGGCCGGAGCCTTCAAGCGCTGCCAGGAGCTTGGCGCGACGATCCTGGCCGGCAGCATCGCCCGCGATCCGGTCCTGCCGGGCGTGATTCCGTCTCACTCCTTCAAGGTTGCCGATCCGAACGGCAACGTCGTCGACGTGGTCGGGGATCCGAAGCACTGGCAGGGAATCGTCATCTAAAAAGGAGCCGATCGTGACGCAACGGTATCGGGCGGGCGTCATCGGGCGCACCGGCCAGGGGAGCTACGGCCACGGACTGGATCGGGTTTGGAATGACCTGGACGACGTCGAGGTTGTGGCGGTTGCCGATCCGGACCCCACCGGCCGGGCCGCGGCGCGGGCGCGGAGCGGCGCGCGCCGCGAATACGCCGACTTCCATGAGATGCTCGAGCAGGAACACCTGGACCTGGTCAGCGTGGGCCCGCGCTGGCCGGACTGCCACGCCGAGATGGTGATCGCCGCGATCGAAGCGGGTGCGCGCGGCGTCTTCTGTGAAAAGCCCTTCGCCACGACCCTGGCCGAGGCGGACGCGATGCTTGCCGCCGCGGAAGCGGCCGGGGCGAAGATCGCGGTCGCTCTGCAACACCGGATCATGGAAGTAGTCCAGGAGCTGCGGCGGATCGTCCGAAGCGGAGCGCTCGGGGAGATTCGCGAGATCCGTGGCCGACCGACGATCGGGCCACGCGGAGGTGCCTTCCTGTTGACCGTGCTGGGCACCCACGTCCTGGATCTGATGCGCGATCTGGCCGGCGACCCGCTCTGGGCTTTCGGGCGCGTCACGACCCGCGAGGGGCGCGAGGTCGTCGCGAACGACGCGCGCCTCGCCGACGAGGGGTATGGCTTGCTCGCCGGCGACGCGGTCGGGTCGATCTACGGCTTCGGAAGCGGGATCACCGGTTTCTGCGACTCCTATTACGCGCCAACGGTGCCCGAGGGATCGATGACCGTCGAGGTGTGGGGGACCGACGGGGTGGTCGCGCTGCGCTCCACCGCGTCTGGTCGTGGCTTGTTTCGCTGGGAAGCGTCAAGCGGCCGGTCGATAGCGGAGCTGGTCCGGGTTCCCGTCGCCGGTTGGGACGACGATCCGCGGCTGAATGGCCCTCATGGAATGAATCTCGACCTGCTGAACCACCAGCTGGCGCTCGACTTGATCGACGCGATCGAGCGAGACCGTCAGCCGGCGGCCAGCGGCGCGGACGGACGCTGGGCTATGGAGATGATCTTCGGCGTCCACGAGTCCCAGCTCACCGGAGGTCGGGTGCCCTTGCCCTGCGCCCAGCGCGAGAATCCTTACCAAGCGCGACGAACCCGCTGACCGCTCCCTACCGCCGGTCCAGGACCGGTCCCTTCAGGGCGCGCTCGTACAAGGCGGTCCAGGTCGCCGATCCGTCGTCGGGATGGACTTCGAGATTGACCCCGCGCTCCTGGGCCGGCTGGTTGCCGCGCTGGAAGTCTTCCCAGCACTGGGCCATCGTCGCGTAATGGACGACCCGCCCGCTTGGCCAGACCACCGACATGACGTGGCGTGGATAGGGCAGATCGTAGGGCGGCTTCATCCGGAAGCGGTCGAGCGCGGATTCGTCGACGGCGATCCCGAGGCCGGGCCCCTCCGGCACCCGGACACAGCCGTTGCCGATCTCGAGCGGCTGGGCGAGCAGGTCATCCGAGTAGATGTTCAGACAACTGATCGCCGGCCACTGCGCGTGGGTCAGAACCGCCCCGAGGTGCGCGCTCAGGGCCGTGGTGAGGCCGGTCCCGACGAGCTGGAGCCAGAAGGGCTTGTTGAACTGCTCGGCCAGCAGCCCCTGGCGAATGACCCGCGCGTTGCCTCCCCCGACGACGAAGCCGTCGCACCACTCGCGCTTCACCGCTTCGGTAAACCGCGACTCCTCGAAATGGACGGCGAGCGGGTGACGTGATTGGGCGCGCAATTGCCGGTAGCCTTCGATATCCTCGTGCGGGATCGGCGTCTCGTAAATCGAGACTCGCTCGTAGCGATCGAGCTCGGCCAGGACCGGCTTCGCGTTGCCGGCGTTGACCAGGAGGCCGTTCCAGTCGGCATCCAGCTTGTAATCGGGCGGGGTGACCGCGCTGATCGCCTCGACCTGGGCGTAGACGTCGAACCAGGGGCGCGCCTTGAACTTGTGGGCGCGGTACCCCTCGGCGATGGCGTCTTTCGCCTCCTCGGCGAGCACGTCCGGCGGCGCCTTGGTGTTCCACCAGGCGATCGGGCACCAGTCGCGCACTTTCGGAAGTCCGAACAGACGGTAGACCGGGACGTCGAGCGCCTTGCCGACGACGTCGTAGATCGCCATCTGGAGCCCGGCGCCCAGCGAGTCGTCGCCGAGAAAGTCGGCCGGGTTGCCGCCCCGCACCTTCTCGACCGCCGCGTCGCTCACCCGTCCCCAGGTGTAATGGGGAAGCGTCTCGCCGTAGCCAACGAGACCGGCGTCGGTGACGACGCGGGTGACCTCGACGATCCGCCATTGCCAGATCAGCAGACTATTCCACAGGCGCACCCGCGGGCGATAGGGCACGTCGACGGTGATTCTCTCCACCTCGGTAATCTTCAAGCCGGCCGCCACGATTCCTCCCGTTCAAAATGAAAGATCAGGGGGGCGTTTTCGGAAAAGCCCCTTCCACCCCCGGTAGGAAAGACCTCGGGGGACACCCCCGAGCCTCTGCCCCGACGGGGCGATGATGTGAAGTCGCGGGTCGGAGCATAGCAGCCACCCGGCGGGGTGTAAAGGCGCCCCGAGGTCCTACCGGTGCCCGAGTCCGCCGCGGGCGTCGCCGGTGACCATCTCGGTCCGCACCGGATCGATCAGGAGGCGCCGGATCTCGTCGGCGTAGACGACCTCCGAGTTGTCAAGCGGGGCGTAGCCGATCACCCGCCGCGCGTTCGCCAGGCTCCAGCGGCTCCGGGTGTTTCCCGAAATGCCATAAAAAACTTGAAACGGAACGCCGTGCTCGTCGGCGATCGAGGGCGCCTCGATCGAGCGGACGAAAAGCTGAGCGAGGTCGCGTGGACTCACCCACATTCCCAAGTCGCGATCCAGGGTGACCGGATCGTCGTGCCGCTCGTCGACGAATGTGGAGATCGCCAGGTCGCGGGGCGCGCCGATCCGGATCTGGATCACTTCGAGGGCGCGTCCCAGATTGCCGGATGCGTAGACGAAGCCGAGGTGCTCGTAGGCCTCCTTTGCCCAGCCGTAATAATTATCGGATAGCGGACGGGGCGCGGACGGAGAAACCAGGTCGAGGCGCTTCGCCCGCAGCGGCCCTTCGTAAAAGTCGGCGGCGTGGTTCGAGCTGGCGACGACGACCCGCCGAACGCCTTCCTCGAGGGCGAGCTGATAAATCGCGAACGCCATGTCGACGTTGCCCCGCTCGGCGAAGTAGCGGTCGATCGGGGACGGTCCGCGCGGTCGGAGGAAGGCAAGGTGAACGACCGCGTCGACGCCCCGAAACAGATCGCGGCTCGCGTCGAGCCGCTGGGGATCGGAGACGTCGCGGATCTGGATCCCCTCGATCGGGCGTCCCTTCCCGTCGGTCGGGCGAACGTCGACCAGGCGCAGATCGTAGCGCTCGCGAAACGCCGGCAGCAGATAGCTGGCGATGTAACCGGCGGCGCCGGTCACCAGAACGGTAGGCATCGGATATCCTCCCTTTCGTCAAGCCATGGCGCGATTGTATGCCCGGGTAGCGGATAGGAGCAAGCGGCCGACTTCGGTCGGTCTACCACTGGTCCGGCAGCTTCCAGGTCGAAGGGGTCGCGAGCTCGACGCTGTTGCCGGCGGGGTCGCGAAAGTAGATCGACTGACCGCCGCCGGGCCAGGTGATCTCGGCTTCGATCGGGACGCCGTGGTGCTGGAGCTGCGCGCGCCAGGCCGGCAGGTCGGCCGGCGTCGTCGCGAACGCGGCGTGCCCTGGACCGTGGGCGCCGTGGGTGGGGACGTTGCCGGTCGGCTGCTCGGTCGCCCGCGGATTGAACAGCAGGAACATCCCGCTCCCGCAGCGGAAGAACACGTGTCGGCCCGGCAGTTTTGAATAGAGGTTCAGGCCGAGCACCGTGGCGTAGAACCGCTCTGCCGCTTCGAGGTCGTCGACGTAGAGGCAGGTCTCGAGGA
>JAJPKB010000291.1 GCA_021323915.1 Chloroflexota bacterium
CCGGGCAGGTCCAGATGATTCTTACTCTCGAAGGTCACGGCATCGGCGAACCGACGCGTCAGCTCGTAGTCGTCGAGCTGGGCGAGCAAGGCCTTGCCAGCACCGCTATTGCGGGCCGGGAGCCGGCCGCCGCTCTGAGACACCATGCGAAAGGGATTATCGGTCTCCACCTTGTCCACGAAGACGATGTCGACGCCGTCGAGGATCACCAGGTGCGAGGTTTCGCCGCTTTCTCGAACGAGCTCGACCATCGAAGGATGGGCCACGCTCTTGACGTCGAGAGAATTACCGACCAGGCTGCCGAGCTCGAAGAGCTTGAGCCCCAGGCGATAGGTGCCGGTGCGCGCGTTATGCGCCAGAAAGCCCCGGTGACTGAGCGAGGCGAGGAGGCGATGGACCGTCGCGCGCGGCAGATCGACCGCCTGGGCAAGCTCGGCCACGCCCAGCTCCTCGGTCCCGCTGTGGAACGCCTCGATCAGGTCGATCGCCCGATCGAGCGACTGCACCGCGTAGTGGGATTCGTCTCGGCGAACGTAGCGCGTCCTGAGGTCCATCGTCGGCGCTAATCTCATAATATGGGATAGCATCCCATTGGATACACGGCCGATTATAGGGGAAGGAGCGGGCGAAAGTCAAGACGTATTATCGTAAGATGCCTCGTTGCCCGCGGCCGATCCGCGTGATAGAATCGCGGCACCCAGGGTAGTGGCGGAGGACCCGGATGCCCCTTTCCGAGACTTTCCGCGCAGTACCAACGCGCAATCGCACGAGCGCGATCTGTCCGGCGCGCTCGAGACATGTCAAGCGAGTGAGGAACAAAGGTGAGTCGGAAGCGTATCGCCCTGTACGCGGGACTGAGCATTATTCCCCTGATCGCCGCGCTCTGGATCGCCGGGTTCGATCCCAACTACGTCCTGGGAAATTATGTGACGACCAGCACCGCCTTCGTGACCGGCAACCTGATCCAGGCCAGCGCTCCGGCCAACGGCGAGGTAACCCGAATCCTGAGCAACGTGGGTGATCCCGTCCACAACGGACAGATCGTCGTCTACCTGGCGACACTCCCCCAGCCCGGCAGCCAGTTGCCGATTATTCCGCAGGTTCGCGCGCCGGCGGCGGGCACGATCGTTCACCTCTCGGTGCTGCAGGGCGAACGGGTCACCGTGGGCGAGCCGGTCGCGACGATCGCCGATTTGAAGGCGCTGTGGGTCGTAGCAGGCGTCGACGAAGGGTCGTTTCACACGGTCGAGGTCGGCCAGCGTGCCGACGTCTACATCCCGGCCCTGGACGAGACGTTCACCGGCAAGGTGACCCAGCTGATGCCGGACCTCTCGGCGAGCGCACCGTCGTCCGGTGGCACCGGCGGAGGCACGAGCACGTTTCGCCAGAACAACGAAGTCCCGGTTCGGATCGACTTCAATTACGGCGACGCGCTGGTTTATCCGGGCATGTCGGCGGACGTGACGATTTACGTGCGGAATGGGCTCTAGCGCCCGTCAGGAATTGCGCGACCGCCAAACGCGCATTCGCTCGATCGACTCGTCCGGTATCTTCAGATCGCCCAGGTTGGCGGCGTGGATACCGCGTCCGTGGAAGTCGCTCCCGCCGGTCGGGATGAGGTCGAACTGACGGGCGATCTCGCACAGGCTCTCGACGGTCTCGGGCGGGTAGTCGCCGTAGTAGCATTCGATGCCGACCAGGCCCACCTCGACCAGCTCGCGCACGAAGGTGGTCAAGTCGAAGCCGGAGCCCTCGCCCGGGGTGATGTAGGTGGGGTGGGCAAGAACGGGCATGCCGCCCGCCGAGCGGATGAGCTGAAGTGCCTCGGACGGCGTCAGCTTGAAGCGCTCCACGTAGGCCGGTCCGTTCCGACCGAGGTACAGGTTGAATGCGTCGCGGCTATTCTGCACGTACCCCTTTTCGACCATGGCCTGGGCGACGTGGGGGCGACCCACCGCCCCGGTCCCGGCGAGTTGACGCACGCGCTCGTAGGTCAGCGACATCCCAAGGGCGTTGAGCTTCTCCACCATCCGCTGAGCCCGCAGGATCCGCGAGTCGCGCAGCTTACCGAGCGTCTCTTGAAAGTCGGGTTTGGTCACGTCCACGAAGTAGCCGAGCATGTGCACTTCGGCCTGCGGCACGTCGGTGCTGATCTCGATCCCGGGCCACACCTCGAGGGACGTGCCGGCCGCCCGGATGAGCGCGGCCGGCACCCCATCGGTCGAGTCGTGATCGGTGATGGCGAGCAGCGATAGGCCCTGCTCGAGGGCAAGCTCGACGAGCTCGGCCGGCGTCGACACCCCGTCGGACGCGGTGGTGTGCGCGTGCAAATCAATTTTACCGTTCAAGATAATTACCTCATTACCGCGCGAAGTCCACGGCCCGGGTCTCCCGGAGAACCGTCACTTTGATCTGCCCGGGAAACTCGAGCGTTTCCTCGATGCGCTTCACGATGTCTCGGGCCAGGCGCACCGCCGATAGATCGTCGATCTCATCAGGCTTCACGATAATTCGGACTTCTCGGCCGGCCTGGATCGCGAACGAGCGCTCCACGCCCGAGAACGAGTTAGCCACCGTCTCCAGCGCCTCGAGCCGCTTGACGTAGTTTTCCACCGTCTCGCGGCGTGCCCCTGGGCGCGCGCCAGAGATCGCATCGGCCGCCTGCACAATCATTGCCTCGATGGACTGAGGCTCCTCCAATTCGCCGTGGTGATTTCCAATGGCGGCGACGATCTTGGGCGACTTGCCGTAGCGCTTCACCAGATCCGCGCCAACCAGGGCATGAGGGCCTTCGACTTCGTGGCTCAGCGCCTTGCCGATGTCATGCAGCAACCCGGCCGCGCGCGCCACGTTGACGTCCGCGCCAAGCTCGGCAGCCAGGGCGGCGGACAGATGGGCGACCTCGATCGAATGGTTCAAGATGTTCTGGCCGTAGCTCGTCCGATACTTCAGCCGTCCAAGCACCTTGATCAACTCGGGATGCAGGCCATGAACGCCCGCCTTGAGCGCGGCCTGCTCGCCCTCCTCGCGGATAATCGTTTCCACTTCCTGACGAGCCTTCGCGACGACTTCCTCGATCCGGGCCGGGTGAATCCGTCCGTCGGCGATCAGCTTCTGCAGGGCAAGGCGAGCCACTTCCCGGCGAATCGGATCAAATCCCGAGAGGGTCACCGCGTCGGGCGTATCGTCGATGATCACGTCGACGCCGGTCGCGCTTTCCAGCGCTCGAATGTTGCGTCCCTCGCGCCCGATGATGCGCCCCTTCATCTCTTCGTTCGGCAGCGCGACGACCGACACCGTCGCCTCGGCCACCTGATCCGCCGCGCAGCGTTGAATCGCCAGCGTCACGATCGAGCGCGCCTTGCGCTCGGCTTCCTCGCGCGCCTGCTGCTCGACCTCGCGGACGCGGCGCGCCGCGTCCGCGCGCACTTCTTGCTCGATCTCGCGAAGCAAGAAATCTCGCGCCTCTTCGACCGTCAGCTGCGCGACGCGCTCGAGCTCGCGCTGTCGATCCTTCTTCAACTCGTCGATTTGCTGGCGGATCAGCTCGATCTGCTGCTCCTTGTCGGCCAGCGTCCGCTCGCGACGGTCGGATACCTCCACCCGCCGATCGAGCATTTCCTCCTTTTGTTGGAGCCGTCGCTCCTGTCGATGGAGGTCCGCGCGGCGGTCGCGAATCTCGGCTTCGGCCGCCGACTTGATCTTCAAAGCTTCGTCTCGGGCTTCCAGCAGAAGCTCACGCTGTCGACTCTTGGCTTCGTCGAGCAAGCGGTCGGCTGATTCGCCGGCGCTCTTGATCCGCTGACGGTATTGCCGAGTTCGTAGCTGCCACCCGAGGGCGAAGGTGCCGGCGCCAACGACGATGACGACAATTGCAGCGATGATGTACGTCAGCATCCTTCACCTCCTCAGTGATAAGTACTCTTGAAAAGCCAGTACGCGACCGGGTCGCTACCACGACGTGACTGCTCGGTCAGGCTGCCACCGAGGGCGGCGGCTTGGAGGAGCAATATACGGCCCATACACAAAATGGGCGCCTACGCGCCCATTCGCCACAGGCACTCGAACTCACCGCGGACTCTCCCCGCGCGAGCCGGCCTTATCATTACTAGCTTCCACTAATCATAGTGCGGCGAGAGGGCTCGTGTCAAGGAGGCAGGCACACTCGGAGCTGACGCTCACCCTCGTCGAAGGGCAGGTCGGTCGGCCGATTTCCACGACTGACCTACTCACCCTGTTGAGATCGCTCGCGGCAGACCCAACGCGACGCGAGAAGTCCCAACGCGCGCCGACCGCGCGGAGTCGGCGGAAGGCGAGGCGCCAAATCGACCATCCGACCGATCCTGGACAAACGCCGGGTCGTTGGTTGGCGAGGCGGTCAGGCGTAGACTGCCCTCGCCCGGGCGCCGACCGACCGCGCGACCGCAGGCGAGAAGCTCGGGAAGGGTTGACATGATGGCAAGCGCCCTTCGGTACCGACGGCTCATCGGCGAATCGCGTGCTCGTTGAGCCAGCAAAGGCATTCTCGGGCATCCCGGGGACGACGACGGCGAGCCTGGTCGTCGTCTCGTACAATGCGCGACGCTACCTCGACCGGTGCCTGCGGTCGGTTCTCAGCCAGAGCGTCTGTCCCGGCGAAATCATAGTGGTCGACAACGCCTCGACCGACGGGAGCGCCGACTTCGTCGAGCAGGCGTTCCCCGACGTGACGGTGATCCGTAACCGCGAAAACCTCGGGTTCGGCCACGCCGCGAACGTCGGCGCCGCGCTGGCCCAAGGCGACTACCTGGCGTTCTTGAACCCGGATACCGTGGTCGAGCCGGGCTGGCTCGACGCACTCGTCGCGGCCCTCGACGCGAACGAAGGGTACGGTCTCGCGACGTCGCGAATCCTGCTGCTGGCACAGCCAGACCGCGTGAACGCGTGCGGAACCGAGGTGCACTACACCGGGCTGACCCTCTGCCGTGGAACCGGCTCCCCATCCGACAGTTTCTCCCGAACCGAAGAGGTCGACGCGGTGTCGGGCGCCGCCTTCGCCATCCGCAGGGCGGTCTTCGACGAGATTGGCGGGTTCGATGACCGGTTCTTCCTGTACGTGGAGGATATCGACCTTTCCTGGCGCGCTCGCCTCGCGGGACACGCGTGCCTCCACGTTCCCGCGTCGGTCGTCTACCACGACTACACCCTTCGCTTCGGCTCGCGGAAGACGTTCCTCCAAGAGCGCAACCGCTACCTGATGCTGCTCAAAAGCCTGCGCTGGCCAACCTTACTGACGCTCGTGCCCGCGTTGCTGCTGGCCGAGCTGATGACCTGGGGGTTCGTGCTGCTGCGAGATCGACGGAACGTCTTGAACAAGCCGCGCGCCTACCTCTGGGTCGGGCGGCACTGGCGACAGATCATGGCGAGTCGCCATCATACCCAGGCGCATCGGCGGGTCCGCGACCACGACTTGCTCGCTCGCTGCGCCCACCGGGTCGCCTTCGAGCAGGTCGGCGCGGGGCACCTGGCCGCGATCGCCCATCGACTGTTCGACCCGCCGTTCCTGGCTCTGCGGATCCTGACGCTCGCGGTCGTTCGGTGGTAAAGGAGGGGACGTGCGGATCGCCCAGGTGACGGCAACCTTCCCGCCCTACCTGGCCGGAACCGGGAACGTCTGCTACCACAACGCGCTCGCCCTGGCCATGGCCGGTCACGACGTCACCGTTTTCACCTCCGAGCGCCCTGCAACGGCTACGAGCGATCCCCCGGGCATCACGGTGCGACGCCTACCGGCGCTGCTGCGGCTCGGCAACGCGTCAGTCCTGCCCGGTCTGCTAAACATGGGCGGCTTCGATCTGGTCCACCTGCACTATCCGTTTTACTTCGGGGCCGAGCTGGTGCTGCTCCGGTCTCTGGTCAACCGCCTGCCCTACGTGGTGACCTACCACCAGGACGTGCTGCTCGGCGGCTTTCTTCGCAACGCGGCGACAATTCATCACCGGCTCCTGGCGACGCGCGTTCTCGCCGGTGCGAGTGTCGTCCTCGCCACGTCCTGGGACTACGCCCGCTTTTCCCGGCTCGGTCCGCTCGTCGAGCGGGGCGTGGTCCGGGTTGACGAGCTTCCGAACGGGGTCGATTCGAGGCACTTCCGACCGGACGTCGAGGTCGGCGGCCTGCGGGAGCAGTACGGCATCGGACCCGGCGACCGGGTGATCCTCTTCGTCGGCGCCCTGGACAGGCCCCACTATTTCAAGGGAGTCGACGTACTGCTGCGCGCGCTGACCCGCCTTCGCGACAACGGAATTCGCTTGCTGGTCGTCGGCGACGGAGACCAGCGGGCGCGCTATCAAACGCTGGCCGCCAGGCTGGGCCTGAGAGATCGCGTCGTCTTCGGCGGGCGCGTGTCGGATGCTCGGCTTCCGGCGCATTACGTCCTGGCCGACGCGCTCGTGCTCCCCTCCACGACGATGGGTGAAGCGTTCGGCCTCGTGCTGCTCGAAGCGCTGGCGTGTCAGACGCCGGTGATCGCCAGCAACCTCCCGGGGGTTCGATCGGTCGTGGCCAACGGCGAGGACGGACTCCTGGTCGAACCGGGCGACGCCGAGGATCTGGCCGCCAAGCTCGTGGCCTTGCTCGGCGACTCGAGACGTCGTCGCCGGATGGGCGAGCGCGGACGGGCCAAGGTCGAAGCGCGTTACACCTGGGAGCGAATCGGGACACGGCTCGAGACGATCTATCGGCAGGTACTCGCCGCGTCGCCTGAACCCGTCGCGGCGCGATCCGCGCGGGCGAGGTGATCCTTCTCGATGATCGGGACGGTTCGCGCCTCCGACCTGGCGCCCCTGGACTATCGGTACGCGCTCGACGCGGCGGCCTCGCTCCTCAGCGGCGAGGGCCCGGCCTTCGTGCTCTGTCGGGTCGCCGAGCTGCGCGACGAGGTCCGGCAGCGAGTTCCGCGCTGGGCGGCGAAGCCGGACGCGGCGGCGGCCCTCTGGGTCGAGCCGCTGTTGGGGACCTGGCGGACCGACGCCGAGATGTTGAGGAACGTGCTTCCGAACGGCGCACTTCTCGCGGTTGTCCTGTCGCGCCCGCTCGCCAGGTTGATTCCAGATCGCCGCGCCTGGGCTCCGGAGGCAGTCGGGCTTCAGATCCGCGGCGCCGGGCGGATCCGCTCGACCCTTGGAGCGGTGGGCTTCGCGGTCGAAGCGAGCCACGGCATCCACTCGGCGGTGGCGATCGGGCTGAACCTGGCCGCGCGCCAGTGCGCGCGGTTCGGGTGTCCCGATCTCGGCGATCGACTCCAGTTCGCGGCGCGCCGGCATTATCGCGTGAGCGGCCCCACGGAAGGCCTGGCGACGGTCGGGCTGCTGATCGCTCGGAAGAGGCCGGCGCCGTGGTCGCGGTGATGACGCCCTCTCGGATCGAGACGGCGGTGGCCGGTCTGGACGCCTGGCTTGAGACGATGCGCGGACACGGCGGATACGGGGGGCCGGTCGTGCACTGGTGGCAGCAAAGCCTGGTCTTCACCGGGCCGGCGCTGGACTGGCGGTACGAAGGGATCATTGCCGGCTATCTGAGCCTGTGGGAACGCACCAGCGACCGGCACTGGCTGCTCAAGGCGCGGCGGGCCGGCGACGACCTGGTGGCCGGTCAGCTACCCGGCGGCAACTTCGTGGCCTCGGGGTTCGAGTTGAATCCGTCGACGGCCGGCACCCCCCACGAGGCCGCCTGCGACGTCGGATTGCTGCGCCTGGCAGTGGCGCTGCGATCGGATCACCAGGCTGGCTGGAACGACTACCGCGAGGCTGCCGAGCGGAATCTGCGCGATTTCTATTTGAATCACCTCTGGGACGACGAGACAGGCTCGCTTGGCGACCATCCGAACGCGCCCTCCTTCGTCCCCAACAAAGCGTCGACGGCCTGCGAAGCGTTGTTTCTCCTCGCCGAGGTATCCGGCGACGCCCGTTGGGTCGAGCGGTATGCCCTGCCAACCCTCGACCGCGTTCTATCGCACCAGGTACGGGAGTCGGGACTCCTCGACGGAGCGATCGCCCAGAACAGCCTCGGCACGCGCCGAGTTGAAAAGTATTTCCCGCTCTACGTTGCCCGCTGCGTGCCGGCCCTGGTGCGCGGCTACCGCTGGACCGCCGACGAGCGGTACCTCGACGCGGCGCTCCGGGCAATGCGTTTCGTGACGCGCTGGGGCTACGAGGACGGCTCGTTCCCGGCCGTGGTCTATCCGAATCGGCGAGTCAACCGCTATCCATCCTGGATCGCACCGCTAGGAGACGTCCTCCGCGCGGCGGATGACGTCGCGCCCCACGGCTTCGACGTCGAC
>JAJPKB010000411.1 GCA_021323915.1 Chloroflexota bacterium
GACTCCGCCATATAGAACGCGCGATTCCGGCACCAAGGGGCGAGGGCTCACGCCATCCGGGCCAACAAGGCGGATGCCCCCATTCGCGACGAGCGCCAGCCGGTCACCCGCAGATCCCGGTCGGGGATCCCAGGCGAACTGCCCATCGACGTCCGTGCGGACCACGCCGACCGAGCGCGCCTCCGTCCCGTCTTGGCGGATCACCCAGAGCTGCTGGAGCGAGGCGACGCCCAGGTCTTTGCGAAACGCCAGCCACGCCCCCGACGCCGACCAGAGCGGCTCCAGATTACGCCCATCGGCGGTCAGTCGGCGGGGCGCGCCGTCGGGTAGCTCTTTCGTCCAGACGTCCCCACCCTGGACGTAGGCGAGCTTGCCCAGGTGCGGCACCGGCGTTGGCGCTGTCGGTGCTATCCCGGCCTCGGCCGTCGCGGTCAGTTCGGCCGGTCGGCGAAACGCTGCCTCGGCCTGGAACGAGCGGCAGCCGGCGACGCCCAGGACGGCCATGCCGAGGCCAACGAGCTTCCGTCGTCTCACGGGTTCGTCACCTCCCCGCCACCGGCGGCCCTTTCCACCAGTCGTAGAGCCAATCCCATTGGATGTACCCGTAGTAGCCAAACCAAGAAGGAGCCGGGGTCAATTCGTCGACGACGAGGCGCGGGTTCGCGCCGTCGGCCTGCATCAGCCACACTTGCGCCGTGTCGCCCTTGAATCGGGCGAAGAGAATCGACTTTCCGTCCGCTGACCACTCCGGGCGCTCGTCGCGATAGGTGGCATCATTCGTCAGTTGGCGCTTGTCGGTGCCGTCCGGGCGCATCCCCAGATCCGACGCTTCTCCGCGACCTGCTTGGCCTCCGTCCCTCCGTCCGTTCTCACGGCGGGCGCGCTGGTGTAGGCGATCCACTGGTCATCCGGCGACCAGGCGGGAAAGAGATCGGCGCGGTCGGGGGCGGAGAGCACCCGGGCCGGCCCCGGAAGGTCGATCACCGCGATCGGCTTGGGGTACCAGGTGCTGCGATACCCCGCATCGACGAAAGCGAGCCGGTGGCCGCTGGGCGCCCAGCTCAGAAAGTCCGCGTACACCAGCGTACGACCGGGCAGGTTGATCGGGGCGCCGCCGGCGACCGGCAGCGCCACCAGCGGATAGCCGTCGGCCTGGCTATCGGCCGCGTGGTAGAAGGTATCCTGCCAGGACAGCAGATATCGTCCGTCCGGGGACCAGCCGGCCAGGATGCGCAGGGGCTTGGACGGAACCAGATTCTGATCAAGCAGACGACGCCCGGTCCCGTCGGCATTGATACGCCAGATGGCATCCGCGACGAGGGGAAGGGGATGACCAGAAGGCGGAGCCGGCCCGAGGCGAAGCTCGTCGAAGGCAAGCGACCGGCCGTCAACCGACCACACCGCATTCCCGATCCGGGAGTCGGCCGACGGCGTCGCGAGCCGCCGCGGCGGGCCACCGGCCAGGTCGGCGACGACGAGGCCGGCGCCATCGGTGTAGGCGAGCGCGTCGCCTTTGGGCGACCATTCCACACTCAACGTGTTGTTGCCATCCGCGACGTCACGCGCGTCGCTCCCGTCCGCCCGCATGACCCAATCGGCCGCGCGGAGCTTGCGGAATTGCAGCCACTGCCCGTCGGGCGACCAGCGCGGCCAATCGTTGATCCCGTCGGTCGTCAGCCGGCGCGTCGTGCCGTCGGGGAGTTCCTTCACCCAGACGTCGCCGCCCCGGATGAACGCGAGCTTGCCCAGGAGCCCTTGGTTTTGACTGACGGCGGTGGCCGTCAACGCCGCTGGCGGTTCCAGGCTCGCCTCGACCTGAAAGGAGCGGCAGCCAGCCAGGCCGAGGACGGCAAGGCCAAAGAGACAGAATTGGCGCCGTTGGATGGACACGTCACCCGTCCTTCGGCAGGAACGACGAGCTCGGTTTCCCGTCCCGGGCCAACCTTCTTACCAGGACACCGACGAGGAGGCTGATCCCGCCCAGCAACAGCCACCAGCTCGCGGATTCGTCGCCGGTCTGAGGTAGCCGCGCGACACTGGCTGCGTTCGAATCGAAACGAGCTAAGTTTGCCACGATCTTCAGCAGTTCCGCGCGGCTCACGGTATTTCGGCCCGTGCCTCGTTCGGCGCGCACGCTGTAGAGCTCACCCTGCTCCATCCAGGTTATTTGGAGCGGCGGCGAGCCGTCGGAGTAGCTGAGTTGCCCGGCGATGCCGTGGACGGTGATCGGCTCAACCCTCGTCGGGCGGCTGGAGTTCGTCGGACCAAACGCAAACACGATCAGATCCCCCTGTTTACTCGGATAGGCCACACCGAAGGAGGGACCGGGCGTGGGACCCAGGGGAGCCGATTGAAAACGGGCTGGGAGCCACGTTGGACGGTAAACGGGTTGGTTCGCCGGTAAGGCGGCGCGTACGATCGTCCACGCGTTGTCCATCCCGGCGGCTGGCAACGGAGTCCCGGATGAGCGAGGCGGGAGCAGCAGCCCCTCCGCCAGTGCTGCGTTTGGTGGCAGACTGGCCAGTAGCGTGAGGACCGCGGCGATCAAAGAAATGAGTGCTCCAAGGCGCGGTCGGTGTCGTCTCATCGTTTCCTCGCATTTCCGCCCGCGTCCGGGCAAGCGCCCTGGGCTTTGGGCGATTAGGATACAGACAAGATCGTGGAAGCGCCCTCGCGTCATTGGGCATCCTAAAGGTCTTTGGCCAGTTGGACTACCCGGGTCTGGTTTCCCAGGTTCCCGCCCATTTCGATCCACGTTCCTTGGCGCTCAAGAGTGACCGATCCCCAGGAGGAGCGTCCCATCCGCA
>JAJPKB010000054.1 GCA_021323915.1 Chloroflexota bacterium
TATCGCTACGGCAACACGACCATCCTGCGGACCGCCCCGGAAGAGCCGCTCCAGCTCGAGCAGAGGGACTTTATCGGATGCCTCAAGGAACGCCGGCGCCCCAGGAGCGATGGATTCACCGGTCTCCAAGTCGTGCGGCTTCTCGAGCTAGCTCAACACTCACTCGAACGAGACGGAAGCCCGGTTCGAGTCGGGCAATTGATCGGTTGCTCCGATCCCCGGCTTGGAGCTGGTCTTGAAAGCATCGTGGCCGCCCGAGCGACCGCCGGACGACTAAACGGAGTGGCGAAGGATCTGGTCGGTGATCTGACGTGAAAGGGCGCCTGGTCTGGCCGGCGCCTCACTCCAGAACAGTAGGAGGAATATCAGGCCGACCTCGACTCGGCTGGTATCGGCGGTATCGTACCGCGCTCGATCGAGCGCTTGCAGCGATCCTTGTCCTCGCGCTGGCCCCGGTTTGGCCGTTGATCGCCCTGGCGATCAAGCTGGATTCACCGGGACCGGTCGTCTATCGACAACGCCGGGTTGGCCTCAACGGCGCACCGTTCACGATGTACAAGTTTCGGACAATGTTCGTCGATTGCGACGACAGCCTCCACCGCGTTGCGTTCGAGCGCTTCTTCCACGCCCGATCCCTGAGTGAGACCGGTGCGACCACGTTCAAGCTTTGCCACGATCCGCGGATCACCCGAGTAGGACGGTTCCTTCGATCAACCAGCCTGGATGAGCTTCCCCAGTTGTTTAACGTGCTCAACGGGACGATGAGTCTGGTTGGGCCACGTCCCCCGATCCCCTACGAGACTGACAAATACGAGCGACGCCACTGGCAGCGTTTGACCGTCCGTCCAGGCATGACCGGCGTTTGGCAAGTATCGGCCCGCAATCGCGTTCCGTTTGAGCAGATGTTCGCGATGGATCTCGACTATATCAAGCGCCAATCGCTCCTGCTTGACCTCAAGATCCTGTTGTTGACGGTCGGAGCGGTCGTGAATCGCAGTGGAGCCGGCTAACCACCACGCGACCGAAAGCGCCTGGTTCCACTCACCCTGACGAAAGAACCGGAGGACGTGCACAGTGATTCCAGCATCGAGGTCCGTCGACGGAAAGGACACGCGACGCTCAGCGACGGATTCGGGGAGTGTCGATCTCGCGGTGCTCTCGAGCGACGGCGTGGAGCTAGGTGACGGAAGCGATGTCGACCCCGGCGTGGTACTCGGCTACCTGACCGGTCGTCCGCTAACCCGCCGGGGCCTCACGATCGGTACCGGTGCGCGGATTCGAAGTGGGACGGTAGTTTACGCCGGCTCGATTATCGGCGCGGGACTCGAAACGGGCCACAACGTCATTATCCGTGAGAGTAACCTGATCGCCGATTACTTCTGCATCTGGAACAACTCCACCGTCGATTACGAATGTCAAATCGGCTCGAACGTCAAGCTGCACAACAACGTTTACGTTGCTCAGTTCACGGTGATCGAAGACGACGTCTTCCTGGCGCCCGGCGTGATGATCGCCAATGATCCGCACCCGGGTTGCCTACACTCCAAGGCGTGCATGCGTGGGCCAACGATCAAACGCGGCGCCCAGATCGGGTGCAACGTGACAATCCTTCCTTACGTGACGATCGGCGAGGGTGCCCTGGTCGGGGCCGGAAGCGTCGTCGTTCACGACGTGCCACCCCGATCGGTGGTTGTGGGAAACCCGGCGCGCGTGATCAAGTCGATCGACGATCTGCGTTGCCCGATCGGCCGCGTCGACGGTCCCTGTCCCCGGGTAGTCGACGGTGCGAAGTAAGCCAGTCGGGGCGATCCAGGATTCTGCACGCATCCGCCGGGTAATCCGGACGAGTCGGGCGGTGGGATCATCCGAGGATACCGTTTGATTGAAACAATGGAGCGATCCGTATGTATGAGCAAAAGGCGATACCTCTGGTCGATCTTCGGGCGCAGTACGAGGCGATTCGGGCCGAAGTGCTGCCAGCGATCGGAAGCGTGTTGGCCGGCATGCACCTCTTTCTAGGTGATAACGTGGTCGCGTTCGAGCACGAATTCGCCGATTACTGCGGAGCCCGTTTCTGCGTAGGAGTCGGCTCGGGCACCGATGCCCTGATGTTGGCGCTTCGGGCGGCGGGGGTTGGCCAGGGGCACGAGGTCATCACGGTCGCGAATACGTTTATCGCCACGGTTGAAGCCATCGCCATGGTCGGCGCGACTCCGGTCTTCGTCGACGTGGATCCCATCACCTATAACATAGACGCTCGCCAGATCGAAGCGCGGATCACTCCGCGCACTCGCGCGATCGTTCCGGTGCATCTCTACGGGAGATTGGCGAATATGGCGTCGATCGGAGGCATCGCCCGCCACCACGGCTTGATCGTCATCGAAGACGCGTGCCAGGCGCACGGCGCGATGAGCGAAGGGCGCCGGGCCGGAGCCTTCGGCACGGCCGGCTGCTTCAGCTTCTACTTTTCCAAGAACCTTGGCGCCTATGGCGAAGCGGGAGCCATCGTAACCGACGAACCGGAGATCGCCCGACAGGCCGCGATCCTTCGCGATCATGGCTCCCCGTCGAAATACCAGCACGTAGTGCTTGGTGTGAACTCCCGACTTGACGAGCTTCAGGCGGCCGTCCTGCGCGTCAAGCTTGGCCACCTGGATCGTTGGAACGAGCAGCGGCGGTCCCACGCCCGGACCTATGGTCGCTTGCTCGCTGGTCTTGATCTGAAACTACCAGACGGCTCTGA
>JAJPKB010000056.1 GCA_021323915.1 Chloroflexota bacterium
CCGATCCGCTCGGCGACCTCGGCATAGCTGGCGGTGTGGCCGATGGGTATCTCGCGCAAGGCCTGCCAGACCCGATGCTGAAAGGCAGTTCCGCGCACGTCGAGGGGCAGATCGAGGCCGAGCGACGGCGCCTCGACGAAGCCGACAACCCGCGCGACCATTCGCTCGAAGTCGGCATCCCCGCCGATCAACTGTGCGTTGGCAAAGGTGTCCTGGAGATCGCGCACCAGTGCGTCGGGATCGTCGCCGAGCGTGATCGCACAGACCCCTTTCTCGGTAGCCGCGACCAGGATCGAGCCGAGCGAGCACTGACCCACGGCAAACCGGATCACCTCACCCTCCCCGCCCGCCCGGAATCTGCTTGGGGTCATGCCCAGCACGTCCAAGGACGACGCGTAAAAACGGCCGTTGGAATTGAAGCCAGCGCCATAGATCGCCTCGGTCACCGTGGCGCTCCGCGGCAGCTCCTCGCGTACCCGGCGGGTGCGCTGGGCATCGGCGTAGGCTTTCGGCGTGACGCCAGTAACGGATCGGAAGACGCGATGGAAATGAAAGCGGCTCATGCCAACCGCCACCGCGAGCGCCGCCAGGCTCGGCCGCTCCTCGGCCGCCTCGATCAGGCGGCAAGCTCGCGCCACCGCCGCGGCGTGCTGCTGCGCCAGCGCGGCTTCGTTCGGTCGGCACCGTTTGCAGGGGCGAAAGCCGGCCTGCTCGGCCTCCTCGCCGGTCCGGTAGAAGCGCACGTTCTCGCGCCGGGGAACTCGCGCCGCGCACGAGGGACGACAATAGACGCCGGTCGTCCGCACCGAATAGTAAAAGAGACCATCCGCGCTCGGGTCACGGCGCACCACCGCCGCCCAGCGATCCTCATCGTTCGCAAAAAGCAGTGTCTTTCCCTCGTTGATCGTTGCTCGGGAGCTCATCTGCATACTCCACTTTGCGCTCATTCCACGATCAATTTTCGCCGATGCACGAATCGCCGGCACTCCGTCTCTTGCGCTCAAATCAGTTTAGCAGGCAATCTCGCCATAATTCCTATCGAGATCTGGTAGCCTGGAGCTCCTCACCGCCGAAGAGGACAACAGCCTTGATACCCAGGCAAATTGGCGAGGTCATTAGGGCGACGGTCGGACCTGAGGCACCACCGGCCGTGGCCGGGTTTGGCCGAGGCCCATGGTGGTCTTGGCGCCGATACCGGCGAAAAAGCTGAAATCGGCCAGCGCCGCCAGCACCCGTAGCCAGTAGGGGTCCGGGTTCAGAGACCGGTAGGTAACCATCCCGACCGCGCCGATCTGCCGGCCGCCAGCGAGGTCGACAACTCGGCTCTCCAGCCGATACTGGCTGATCACCAGGCACTCCTCCGCGTAGCGACGCACCTCCTCGCTCAGCGCCAGCCGTGAAAAGGCATTCCACCGGTCGACCAGACCGCCAAAAACCAGCCGTGGCAACGGCACTGGCAGGTTCCGGCCATTCTGATGAAACGTGGTAGGGCTCACCAGACGGAAAGAAAAACGGCTCTCCGGTGGGCGCGCGTCCAGCAGGTGCCGGTTAAGAATCTCCTGGTAGCTGCTCTGGCCGGCGTCGGCATCTTCCACGGCACTCACCGCCACGCTTTCGCGAGCGCCGATAAGACCGTCGAGTCGCCAGCACTCGGGCAACCGATCGACCAGCACAGCCAGACTTTGCTGGACCGTTTCGCTCAACGCGGAAAAACGCAAGCGCACCTGCCACGGCTCCCCCGCAGTGATCGGGGCACGCAGCATGGCGCCAATGGCATAGGGTCGAACGTCCGAGCCAGCATGCAGATCCATTGCTAGCTCCGATGATGTCTGCCCAAGCAGATCCAGAAAGATTGCCTGGGCCGCGCGACCAAGAAACATTTTGCGAGCCTCGACCGGATCCAGCCGGGCCGGCTCTTCGCCCCGGACAGTTACGACAACGCTCGCGAGCGTCACTCTACTCACCTAGCGTGCGCTGCAGCGCCTGGCGTACCCGCTCAATGCCCCAGCCGTCGACCACGCCACCGGCCAGCCGGGTTAGCTTTTCCAGATCTCCGAGCAAATCGACCTGCGCCTGCCCTTGCAACGAATACTTATCCTTGATCATTTCGCACGAGGCGCCGCCAGCTTCGTGAACGGCCCGATTGCGTAAGGGACCGAGTCGATCGGCAAGGCGCTTTTCGATCGCGAGCGCTTCCGCGATCTTCGTCCGTTCCTCGTGGCTCGTCGGAATCTCCGGATCTTCACGACCCGGCCCAACCACGTACTCGAGCACCGCTAGCATTGAGTATCGGTTGGACTGGACGTAATCCTTCAGACTTCGGCCGGGATCGAGGGCCTCGAGGTACTGACGCAGACCAGCCTTCTTGGCAAGTTGCCGCTCCCTTTCCCGGCGCGCCGAGTCGTCCCCCCGAAAGTCGATCCCAAGGTGTTCACGAACCAGTGCGCGCAGGACTGCTTCTTCCAGCCCCACCAGCAGAATGAGAAATTCGCTGTAGGCGCCGGTCTCGTAGGCAACCCATGCACGGTGATAGCGCTCGCCGAGAAAGAGCGGACTGTCCGCTTGCTCTTCGAGCACCCTCGCCTGGGAGCGCAGCTCCTCCCAGAGCTGGCCCAACTGGCCAGGGGCTTGCGCCAACCCCTCGTCAGCCAGTCGCCAGGCGCCCCGCCAGTCAAAATTCAATCGTGCCGCGGCATAGGCCGCCAGGCGGCAGTCGGCGTCGCCGAAGCCTCCCTCGCGGAGCACAGCTTTGACAGCCGCGAACTGGTAGTGCGTCAGGTGGCTGATCGCGACCTGACGCAAGGTAGATCGGCGGAGCTGCTCGACCAGTCCGAGACGGCGAGGCTCGCTCGCCCCGTCCTGCAGGTAGAGCGGCACGCAGCGATTGCCAAGCCGCTCGACCGCCGCGACGAGCAAGCCCAGGCTCATGGCAGGCGTCCCGCCCGTCGCCATCACGTACACGGACTCGGCCTTATCAAAGACGCCCTTGCGCCCGAGCTCGCCTTGATAGAACTGATAGGTCTCGTCGTAGAGAGAAGGGTTACGGTTCCGGAGGAAGCGCAGGGTCACCTTTCCCTGGTGCCCCTGATCTTCGAGGAGACGCTTGGCGATCTCGGCGAAATGCAAGGTATCGCTGCTCCGGTGGTGGGGCGCTACTGTTTCCGGCTGATCCGTAGCGTAAAGAATGATCCGGTCGATCCTCCCACGGCTCCACGCCAGGTACTTGAGCACCGGCGCGAGCAGCGGCAGGCTCAGCCGGACGCGTTGAGCAGCGTAGTCACCGAGAATGCGCTGCCCTTCCTCGCGGGGCGGCGTGACCCGCTCACCATCGCGAGCGAGGTCGCGGTCGCCAAGGTTGGCAATGAGGACGACTTCGCGAGCGGGGGACCCCGGCGGAGAAGCCATCTTATTTCGCCTCCGTCCGTAGCGTTAGCTTTGCCCAGCCCACGGGCTCGGCCGGCTGATCCGGCGCGGTCTCGACGAGCCGGCGCGACTTCGGAAATGGCGCGCCATCCCGGCCAAGGCCAAAGCGCGTCCGAATCTCCGCGAAGCCGGCCGTGTCGCGCAGCGCTGGACCAAGGGTCTTTGCGAGCCAGCCTGTTCCCCAGCCGATCGGCAGGTAAAAGCTCTCCTGGTCAGTCGCAGCCTGCCCAGCAAGCCGGTCGTAGAATCGGCTGACGGCATGAAGCTCCACCTCGCTGAAGAATGCCCGCTCACTCGCGATCAGCTCGTTTGCTGCCTGACGTACTCGCTTCGGCAGCTCATCGAGCAGCGCTTTGGGCCAGGTCGAGAAGCGCGTCTGAGCCTGGGTATACTGGTCGATGCTCAGGCGTGCTTCAAGCCGAGTTCCCGCCGGCAGTGCGAGCACGCTCCACCGGTAGCCCTGGCCCTTCGGCTCGAGCCGGCTCCCGCGTAGCGAATAGACTGCTACGACGACTGCCCGCAACGTACTCGGCTCCACCGGCTGGCTATCGCCGATGCGGAGCGTCCGGAGCATACTCGTGTTGGGCGTTTTCCCCCAGACTGAGCCCTCGATCATTTCCCCGGCCTTGTTTCGTTGGTGGCCAATTTGCGCCACGTCGATCGGCCCGTCCACCGCCCGAAGCAGCGCGCTCCGCAACGCGCCTTTGAGTGAACTGCCCGGAAGATAGGGCCAGCCGTTTACGTCGTGGATGTGGCTGAGGAGACCGCTGCCGAACTCGACGTGGCCCTGAATCGGGACGATCAGGCGGGCGCAGGCAGCGTAGTCGCTCGGGCTGATCAGCTCGCTCAGACGGAAGTCGCTCGCGTTCCAATGGCGGAGCTGCTCCTCGCCGATCCGTTGCCAGACGCGCTCCGGATCGATCAGGTAGATCTGGCCCCGGTCGGCGATAAAGTCGACGTCCCGGACGAGCCTCCCTTCGCCACCCCCGACGTGCAGCGGCGTCACCGCCTCGATACTGAGCCGGTAGGATCGAAAGAGCTCAGTGGCCACGCTCTCCCTCCTCGATTAGCGCCGCCTTGGCGCGCGCCGTCAGCGCGATGCCGTAGCGGTAAACCGGATGGGCTCGATAGCCGACCGGCGCGACCGAGACGAGATCGCCCGCCGGGACCACCTGGAGTCGAATCACCGCGCCCTCGGCCAGCATGCGTACCGACCGCCGCCAGAGTCCGCCGTCGGCCGGCCCCGCTAGCCAGCCGCCGCGGAGCTCCAGATCGTAGGCAGCACCATCGCCGAGCGCTCCGCCCGCTATCTCGGCAGACGTCGGGTGATACAGGCTCAGAGTGACCGCGGTCTGACCGTCGACTGGCTCGGCGAGCTGGACCCGCTCGACCGAGCGGACCTGGAACTGGCCATGCCCCGCGCTGCGCTCGCCACCGAGGCCAGCCTCCGCTAGGTAGTCGATTGCCTCGTCAAAGACGCTCTGCCAGGAACGCTCGCGCCACTCGATAAGAAAGTACAGTCCAGCCGACGGGGCAAAACTCAGCCGACTACAGTGATAGATCTGGCTAGCGTTCGTCACCCGGTCTAGAGTAACCCGCGCAACCGTGGATTCGGTCCACCACGGCCAGACGGGAACCACGCGGTCGAGATCAGTCTCGGCGAGCCAGACCTGATCGTCGCCCAGGACGTGACTCGCGTCGGCGCTGAGCGTCTGCTGATCGGCCGCCAGAAGCTGCTCAAAGCGAGTCCAGCTCACCCAGCGCGCCCGGGCGGCCGGCCCGGTTGTACGCGCCAGACGCGGCCGCGGCAGCAAGAACAACTCGCCGGCCCATGGAAAAGTCGAGCTGAGCAGAAACGGCGGGAGGCCATTCTGAAACCACTCGATGAGGTCGTCGACCACCGCTGCTCCGTGCGTCGCCGCGATGCCGACGCAGAGCGCGCTGAAGAGCGTATCCGAGCGGATGGTCATCGCCGTCTTTTCCAGGCCCACCCCTCGGGTGCCTAGATGGAGCGGCGCTTTTAGATCAAGCTGGTAGCGGTCCAATGCGAGCATGGCTCTCACCCGGCAAGGATCTGGGCGCGGAGCCAGACTTCGAGCGCCCTCGACTTCTCGAACAGGTCAGCCAGATCCAGCTCGTCGTCAGACCAAGCCACCGAGGCTCCCATTGGCTTGCGTGCCGTCACTCGTAGCTTTTCGAAGGCGACCTTTCCCGAGCCGCGGCTGCCCTGGCCACCAAGGTAATCATCCTCGACCCACTGCAAGGCGCGCAGCACCAGACCAAAGCGATCGAGATCCTCGGGCCGATAAACGGTATAGACGAGCTCGAGCGGGCTGAAGATGGAACCGGCCGGCACCCGCTCCTGCTGGCGCGGGACCGCCGCCGAGGTCACCCGATCAATTGCTGCCTCCCACTTGACCTCGGTGTAGGGCAGATCGGTCTGCAGCTCGTCCAGCCAGCGGACCGTTTCCCCTGAAAGGGCGATGTCGCGGACGAGCAGCCGGGTTGGACCACCGAAGTTCGGCTTTCCCGGTAGGCTTCCCGGCACACCAAAGACCTGGCAGACGGCACATTGGTCGTAGTCGGACTGCAACTGGCAGACGTGGATGGTCACGCCCCCGATTGGGTGGTTTTGCGGGAGCGGGCGACCATCTGGCCCCGGCGACGACTTTTCTGCGAGCGAGCGCATCTTACCGCGCAGTGACGAGCCGGGAAGGTACGGTTGTCCGTTGAGCGGGTTGCGCACGACCGGTTGATCGACGTTACCAATCGCCAGCGCCCCAGCCGAGCCACCAATGTGGAGTCCGGTCACTGCTCGCAACTGACCGGTGATGATCACCCGCCCCAGAACAAGCCACTCACCCCTGCTGCTTTGGTCCATCCTTGTCTCTCCATACGGCAATTCAGGAAAGATCACTTTCCAAGGGGTTACCCAATTTAGGCGCTAGTTTCCGCCACCGTTAGCTCGATGATAGGCCAGGATCGCCTCGAAAAAGTCGACGAAACGTTGGAACCGCTTACGGTCAGCGCTGACGCCATCAATGAGCGGCGTCAGCGCCTGGGAGAGAAGCTTCACGCCTTGACCACCGCCCTGGCCATGGTTCCGAGCTGCCTGATAAGCGAGCTTCGGCTTGAGGAGTAGTAGATCGTGGATAGCTTGCTCGCGCTTCTCCGGATCGCCGTCGTTACGCGGCCAGCGCATCTCGATCCGCCGCACCGTCCCGAAGACGTTGCGGATCTGCGAGGTCTTCAGACTAGCACGAACGAGCTGGCCGCCAATCTCCTCGGCGCGCTTGACCAGAAGCTCGGGGTCACCGTTGAGAATGCGCCGAGCGTCGTCGCTGCTCAAGACCACTGAGACAGACGGTCCGGCACCGTGACCGGCGCCACTCACTCCCGATGGCCGATTGCTGTAGCGGTCGCCGGGCCCTTGACGGGGGTAATTCGCTGACATCGGATTACTCCTTTCCTCGAACCAGATACTCGGCCCAGCGCGCGACCAGGCCGAGCGTTGCGACGTGGTCCGGGGTCACCAGCACCCGACACAGCGCTTCGACGTCGCGGCGAAGCGGATCGTTCGGGCGGCCAAGACGCTCGGCGAAGCGGGCAAGCTGATAATGGGCGAGCCAGAGCCAGCGGCCGTAACGCAGCCGCGGCTCGTTCACTTTGGTCGACCGTTGCTCCGCCAGCCAATCGCGGACCGGCCGCGATTGGCTAGCCCCCCGGCGTTTTTCCCGTGCGCCCCGTCGATCCTCCTCATGCTGAACCTCCGCGAGCTGACCAAGCAGGTGCATGAGTGCGCGCGGCGCGCGACGGCCGGTTCCGGAACGATCGGCGGGTTGGACCAGTCGGACCAGCTCGCTCACCCAATCCGCATGGGCGTCGAAGTCCTCCCAGCCAAGCGTGACCCCAAGCAAAGAAATCGCGTCCTTCTCTCGCCCATCGTTGCGCCGATAGTGTTTCGCTTGATCATCTAGCGCAGCCTTCGCCTCCTCGGCAAACTGATAAATCGGATAATGGTAATCGCCGACGGCGATGCCCGCCGAGATCGTCAGGGCGGGGTTCTCAGCGCAGTAGCGGCCAAAGTCGCGCCGAATCGCGCGAGCCAGGGCTGGAAGCTGGTCCCAAGGCCCGACCGCGAAGAGATCGTCACCGCCCGCGTAGACCACGCTGATCACCTCGCGACCACCTCGCTCACGCTCAACCTCTCGCACCAGCACGCTGAGCCACCCCTCGAAAAACAGCCGCAGTCCCCGACTCAAGCTCGCCATCCGCGATGGGCTTGCCCACTCTCCGAGCCCCTCGCGGAATAGGGCCCCGAGGCTATCGACATCCATCCGGAGCACACCCAGATAAGGCGCACCGGTTGCCTGTGCAGCCAGCCAGCCAAGGCGCTTCGCCTCACCAACCCCGATCACCTCGTCTTCCCGGAAATCCGGTCGTGGCAAGCCTTCGTCCGGTTGCCGACGCGGTGTACGCGCACTGCTCAAACGGAAGCCGTGAACACCGGTGGATCGAGTCATCAGATCGTTCACCGCGCAGACAAGGGCTCCACGGGAACCGACCGCCGGCTGGCTCGAAAAGTACCAGCGCCGCCCGGAAACTCGTGCCAGCGCCCGTTGCCAGTAGGGCGCGTCATCACCGACAGGCTCGTCCGAGACGATCAGAAAGAGTCGGCCGCCTCGGCTCACCTGTTCGCCCAGCTCACGGAAGCCCAGGCACTGCTCACAAAAAACGACGCCCTCGTCGATCCGTCCCTGCTGCACCTCGCCCCGGCACACGTCGCAGAGCACCAGACGGCTCGAACGCGCAGGCTGGCCCTGGCAGTCCGAGCAGCGCAGCGTGCCGTCTGTCACCGACCCCGACTCGGCCGCCCGCGCGCACACGGCACAGATCGGGCCGGTCTCCACCGGCCCACCCTGACCAACCGGTGCAAAGACCGCCTCATAGCTCGCCTTGGCAAGCTCGGCCAGTCGGCGCGCCTTGGCTACACCCAGCGCGCTGCCGACTTGCGCCCACTTCTCACTGAACCCCTGGCGAACTTCAGCCGGCGAAAGCTGAACGCCGGCCAGCGCCAACGCGAGATCGCCTCCCCCGATCGCCAGCAGCGCCTCGGCAAAGCGGCGCCGGAGCCGCGAGAGCGCTTCGAGCGCGCTGGCCGGCGCCAGGATGTAAAAGCGCGCGCCACCGACGTAGAGCAAATTCGTCGTGGGCAATCCCAGTTCGTCCAGGATCGCCGCAGCCGCCGCCTCGCTCAGCAACTGCAAGAAGAGCGAGCGGCCCCGGAGGGTACGCGCCGCCGCCTGGGACGATAGCGTGTAGAGAAAGCGCTGGACTCCCGAGAGGTCGCCGCCGAGCAACGCGAAGAGGGGACGCTGGGAAAGCTGAGACTGCCCCTGGTGGTCGACGCGCAGCGTATCGATATCGGCTTCGCTCAGAAACGATTGGTACAACGCCGCCGCGAACGCCGCGGTCACCCGGGCGTGGTCATAAAGTGAGACGTCCGGGCGCGTTCGGTAGGCGGCCGAAGGAACACACCAGGTATATCTCTCCAACAGAGAAAGCAAAGTCGTGAGCAACGGCTCGAAATGATCTATCTCCCGCAAGGTCGTCGCTTCCGCCACGAACGATGCCCAGAGCTTGGCGTAAGCCGCTCGCGTTTCGGTCGCGCTGGAGGTGGACCGGGTCGGAAAAAGCACCGTGCGCTCGAGTGCCAGCGGCTCGAGGGGATAGGCCAGAGCGTCCTCGCCGAGCGCCGCGCGCCCGTGTAGACACGCGAAGACGGGGAGCAATCGGGCAGTATCCGGCGAGACGTCGGCCGCCTCCTCGTCCTCCCGCTCACTGGCCGCGAGGTGATCGGCAATCGCCAGCAGCTTCGCCGAATAGCTGCGCGGCAGGTGGTGAGTCAGCACATCGTGGCCACCCTGCCGCCAGATCGAGGGGACGACATCTTCAAAAAAGGCCGCGCTCCACTTAGCGTGCGCGCCGTGGGCACCATAGTCGTCGCGGCCGAAGGCCGCGAAAGCGGCGGGAGACGGCGCCCCAGTCCGCTGCCAAAACTTGCCAACGTCGTGGAGGAGCGCCGACAGGACGAGTGCCTGGTAGTCGACGTTCGTCTCGGTCACCCAACCAGCCTCACTCGGGGAAAATCTAATGGGCATCATTCTATCAGACAGTCGCCCGCACTGCAAGGCCATGACCTAGCTCTTGATGAGAAGTGTCAAGAATTGCTCAGCTCGCTATCGAGCACCGAAGCGGTGGCAAAACCCCTGGAAGTGCTCGATCTGCAGGAAGGAGTTCGTGGCCACCTTCCCACCCCTGAGCGAGGGCTAGGCCGCTCGTTTTAGGGACCAGAAAACTCGAGGTGCTCGATTTCTTGATTTCTGCTATAATTAAGCGCACCGGGATGCGCCAAATGCGCTGCTCTCGGGCAAGC
>JAJPKB010000691.1 GCA_021323915.1 Chloroflexota bacterium
CGCGCCTGCCTTCGCCAGATGTTGGCGCGAGACGAGGGGGGCTCGATCGTGATCGTCAGCTCGGTCACCGCGCTGGGCGGTCACGCGCCCCAGAATCCCGCCTATACCGCGAGCAAGGGCGGCCTGGTCTCCCTTGGCCGAGCGCTCGCCGTGCAGTACGGACCCAATCGTATTCGCTGCAACATCGTCTGCCCCGGCGCGCTCGAAGCGACGCCGGACTGGGAAGACCATCCGGACCCGCGCGGACGGCTCGAGCGGATGACCGCGCGCATACCCCTCGGTCGGCTCGGGCGCTTCGCCGAGATCTCCCCGTTCATCGCGCTGCTGGCCTCGAGCGAAGCAAGCTATGCGACTGGCGGCGTCTTCACCGTCGACGGCGGATTGACCGCCCGTTGATCTAGCGCCCGTCCAGGGCGGGGACTTTAGGGCACCCCCCAGGTTGTTCTCGTCCGGGGTGGCGAGGCACCGATTCCGAGCAGGTGCCTTCGCTCGGCGGTAGACAGGCGGCGAAGCAAAAGGGTATAGTAGCTGAGCACGACAAAGGAGGGCCGACGGATGGGCGTCTCGATCGATCCAAGCAGGGGGATCACCGTGGGCGTCCTGGGGACCGGGCGCATGGCTCGCCTTCACCTGAACGCGCTCGGCGCGATTCGCCGACAGGGAATCTCCGTCGGCAGCACTCGTTGGCCGGTCTCTCTCGCCGTCTACGGGCGAGATCCGGCCAAGGTGCAGAGTCTGGCTGATGAGTTCGAAACCAGCGTCGCTACGACGGACCTCGACGAACTCGTCGACCGACCGGACGTCGCGGTCGTCGACAACTGCCTGGTCAACTCGCTTCACTACGAGCCGCTACTGCGAGCGGTGCGCAACGGCAAGCACTGTTTTACCGACAAGCCGCTGACCGCCGAGCTCGGCGATGCCGAGCGTCTTCTGCGGGCCGCGCACGAGGCGGGCATCCACCACGGCATTGTCCAGAACATGCGGTTTCAGGCGGGGACCGCCCGCGCGAAAGAAATGATCGATCGCGGCGACCTGGGACGGCTCTTCCACGTCCGCGTCGTCTTCGGCTACTTCGTGCCACGTCACGTCACCAACCGACCCGCCTGGTTCTACCAGAAAGAGCAAGCCGGCGGCGGCATCGTCCACGACATGATGGCGCACTTCTTCGATCTGCTGCGCTACATGGTCGGTCCGATCGAGCGCGTCTACGCCGAGACCGGCACGGCGTTTCCCGAGCGCGTCGACGCGGAAGGACAGCGTTTCAAGGTCGAAGTCGAGGATCTCGCCGCGGTCACCATACGCTTTCGCTCGGGTGTCGTGGGCGACGTCTTCGCCAGCTGGGTGCGTCGAAAGCACGAGGAAGTCCCGTTTTTCGAGCTCGACGGCGAGAAGGGTAGTGTCATCTGCAGCTTCAACGATCTCAAGTTCCAGGGGGCTGACCAGACCGCCCAGTTCAAGTACGATCCAACGCGCAAGCAGAGCGGATTCGACGAGGGCTGGGAGACCATCGCGCTTCCCGCGGTCGATCCGTTCGAGGTGCAGCTTCGGCGCTTTCTAACCGCGATCATCACCGATCAGCGCTGCAAGCCCGATTGGGAAGACGCCGTCGTCAATCAGCGTCTCATCGAGGCCGCCTACGAAGCTGCCCGCACCGGGCAAGCCCAGCGCGTCGATCAGGAGGGCGAATCATGAAAGCCGCGGATCAGTCGCGCCGACGAATGATCGGGGTTTCCCTGGGGGCGCGAACCACCGCCGAGGCGCTGGACGCCCTTCAGGAAATCGCCGCTTTGGCCGACATCGCCGAGATCCGGCTCGACTTCATGGCCGAGTACGATCTGCCGCGCCTGCTGAAGAATCGTCCCTGCCCGGTGATCGTGACGAATCGCCCCGAGCGCGAGGGTGGCCGCTACCGCGGCGACGAGCGTGAGCGGGTCCGTCCGCTGCTCGAGGCGATCGACCTTGGCGCCGAATACGTCGATATCGAGCACGACGCGACCCACCTGATCGGCGATCGAAAGAGCTCGAAGCTGATCGTCTCCTACCACGATTTTCATCAGACGCCCGACAACTTTGTGCAGATCCATCGCGAGATCGCCGCGAAGGGGGCCGACGTCGTGAAGATCGTGGGAATGGCACAGCGCCTTACCGACAATCTGCTGGTCTTCGACGCGCTTGCCCAGACTTCGCTGCCGACAATCTCGATCGCCATGGGCGAGGCTGGCCAGATCAGTCGGGTGCTCGCGTTGCGTTTCGACACCTGCCTGCTCACCTACGCGACGCTCGGAAAGGGCGAGCGGGTGGCCCCCGGCCAGCTTGCCGTGGCGACCATGCGCGATGTGTATCAGGCCGACAAGATCGACGGTCGGACCGCCACCTACGCCGTGCTCGGGCGCGAGGCGGCCTCCGACGACACGCTGGCGGCGCTGAACCGTGCCACCCGCGAAGCCGACGTGAACGCCATCTGGGTTTCCTTCGCGGTTGGCTCGGCCGAGGATCCCGCCGTGATCGTGCGCTCGTTTGGGCGGTTTGGCGTCGACGCGGCCTTTGTTCTCGAATCAGCCCGCCAGGCGATTGTACCGGCCCTCGACGGAGTCGAGTCCGGTGGCCCCAACGGCGAAGTGAGCGTCGTGCGACGGCTTGGCGACCGCTTCCTCGGCTCATGGAGTCCCTCGGCGCTGGATGCTTTGGCGGCGATCAACCGGTGGTCCGTGGATTCCCCGCGCGTTCCTGCGCGTCTCTAACTCGGCTCAGACCGTCCTCCAACGCAGGCTGTCGTACCATCGTCGTGAGGTAGGAGAAGTCCTGCCTCACGATGTGAGGTTACGAAGAATGAGCCACATCATATTTCACGACACGCCCACTTTGAAGCGGCCGGTGCTGATCGCCGCGTTCGCCGGCTGGAACGATGCCGGTCGCGCCGCCACGATGGCCGCCCAGCATCTCATCACCTCGTGGTCGGCTCCCCGCTTCGCCGAGCTCGATCCCGACGAGTTCTACGATTTCACCGCGTCGCGCCCGTGGGTCGGCAACGGCGAAAACAGCAACCGAGCGATTACCTGGCCCGGCGTTCAGTTGCACGCGCATCAGTCGGACGGCGACGGGATCGACGCGATCATCATGCTCGGAACCGAGCCCGGGCTGCGCTGGAAGAC
>JAJPKB010000212.1 GCA_021323915.1 Chloroflexota bacterium
AGTAGTCGCTTCGAACCGGAGCGGAAAGACGTGCCGCTGCCTCGGGGGCCGCGACCGCCGGTTGGACATCCGGAGGCGTGTAGACCGGCTCGGCCACGATTGGCTGTTCGGGGGCCGGCGCCGCGGGAACCGGGTCGTCGGTCAACGACAGCGCGCGCTGAATCTCGTAGAGCGGATTGTCGCCGGCGAATTGCGCCGTCAATTCTTCGGTGGCGCGGCGAAACTCCCGGATCCACTTACCCAGAGATGCCGCGACCTCCGGGAGTTTCTCCGGCCCCAGCACCACCATTGCCACCATCATGATCAGCAACAGCTCGCCGGGCGATAGACCAAATAGATTCACCGGAATCTCCTCTCCGGAGGATCAACCGCGCCCCGCTCGACGTACCCGGACGATGCACCGCGTTTCGGAGTCACCCGAGGGCGCGCCGCCCGGGCCATAACGTCAGAGCTGATGCTCGGTAATGTAATCGACCGCGTCCTGAACAGTGTGGATCTTCGCCGCCGCGTCGTCGGAGATCTCCATGCCGAACTCTTCCTCCAACGACATGATCAGCTCCACCAAGTCCAGCGAATCGGCGTTGAGGTCCTCCACGAAAGCCGCGGACGCCTGAACCTGATCGTCTTCGACGCCGAGCTGCTCGACAATAATCTTCTTGACCTTCGTCAAGACTTCATCAGCCATCCTGTCACCCCTATCTGGTCTCTTGGGAAGAATGGGTCCTGCTTCCTCGGAGCGCGCGTGGCACTGGCATCGCGGGGGTCGTCGCGCTCACCCGACCGCTACGCTTGGTTCACCTGACCAGCCACCACCGTCCCGAGGACACCGTTGACAAAGCGGCTGGAGCTCTCGCTGCCAAAGACCTTGGCAATTTCCACGGCTTCGTTGATCACAGCCCTCATCGGCACCTGCCTATTATCAAACAAAAGCTCATAGATTGCAAGGCGAAGCAGGTTCTTATCGATCGGCGGCATCTGATCCAGCGGCCACGCCGGCGCGGCCTGGGACAGCTTCCGATCGATCTCCATCCGCTCACGCGCGACTCCCTCGACGAGGTGCCGTGCGTAGGCAGCCGCGGCGGCGTCCACCTCTTCTTCGGCCAGATCACGGTCCAACGCCTCGAGTGGGTCGTGACCGGCGAGATCGGATTCGTAGAGCGATTGAAGCGCGATGATTCGGGCTTTCCGCCGGCTGCTGGCAAGAGATCCGGCGCTTCGCTGGCTCATAGCGCCCCCACCAGCGTATCCAGTGAATCGCCGCCCGCGATAGACAACACCGATAACGTTGGATCGATGCGACGAGCGAGTCCAGCCAGCACCTGTCCGGGTGCTGCTTCGATCAGCCGGTCGACTCCCACTTCCGCCACCCGCCGAATGCTCTCGGTCCAGCGCACCCGTCCGGAGAGCTGCGCTCTCAGCTCGGCGCGAATCTCGTCGGCCTCGCGGATCAGGCGGGCCGTAGTGTTGGCGACAACCGGGCAGGACGTGGGACTAATAGCTGCCCTGTCGATCGCTTGCCCGAGAGGTTCGACGGCCGGCTCCATGAGCGGAGAATGGAAAGCGCCACTCGTCGCGAGGGGCACCACCCGTCTCGCTCCCAGGTCGCGCGCGCGGACGCCCGCCCGGGCTACCGCGTCCGCCGCTCCGCTGATCACGATCTGACCGGGCGCATTGTCGTTGGCCACGACCACTTCGCCCAGCCGGTCATCTCGCCGAACAGCCTGACAGACCTCTTCGACGCGCTCCAGGTCCAGACCAAGAACGGCGGCCATGGTCCCGCGCGAACCCTCGCCGGCCTGGCGCATGATTCGGCCGCGCTCCGCCACGAGCTTGAGGCCGTCGACGAAGGTGAACGCGCCAGCCACCGCCAGCGCCGTGTACTCTCCGAGGCTGTGCCCCGCCGCCACGGCCAGCGCGGCGCGACCCCCAAGAACCTCCTCCAACGCCCGCCAGCTAGCGTATCCTACCAGATACAGACCAGGCTGGGCCACGTCCGTCTGCCGAAGGATCTCATCCGAGCTGTCGAAGCAAAGGTGGCAATAGTCGCGGTCGAGCGCGTCCGAGGCTTCCGCGAACAGTTGGCGGGCAACCGGGAAGCGATCCCAAAGCGCTTTGCCCATGCCGGGATGCTGCGCCCCTTGACCGGGAAACAGAACCCCGAGTCGTGTCATCGAGCTACTTCTTCTTCAGAACGTCCTCGCCCTTGTAAGTGCCGCAGTTCGGGCATACCTGATGGGAAGGCCGCATCTGGCCACAGCGAGGACACGCGATGAGGTGCGGAGCCGTCACACCCAGGTGACTGCGTCGCTCACCCTGGCGGGCTCGCGCGGTGCGTCGTTTTGGAAGTGGTGGCATGTTTTCCTGGATCTCCTACGTCAATGTCTGAATTAGCCCGGCGGCTCTTCCGGCGAAAGCAGAGCGGCCAGCGGGGCGAAACGGGCGTCGCGCGCCTCGACGACGCATTCACACTTTTCGCGGTTGAGGTTGGCGCCGCACTGCGGGCACAACCCGGCGCATTCGCTCGAGCACAACGGCTTCATCGGCAATGCCAGAAGGCCATACTCCCGCACGGCCGGCTGCAAGTCGAGCTCGTGCTTTTCGTTGATAAGGTACGCGTAACTCTCGTGCGGAATGTGGGTCGGCAGACCCGAGACAACGTCAACGACCGGAATATACTCCTCGTCGAAGCGAATCGGTAAGTTCTCGACGTACACGTCGAGACACCGGCTGCACTCGAGCCTGGCTGCCGTGCGGAGCCGGGCGGTCACGAGAATGCCTCGGTTCGTTCGGGTCAGACGAACCTTTCCCCGAACCGGCTCGACCAGCTGGAGTCGCTCATCCAGCATCGGAAACTGTTCGTCGACGTCGTACTCTCGGGTCGTTCCTACGGCTGCCTTAAGCAGCTGGGCCACGTTGAGGACCACGGCTTCACCTCCCAGCCAGCAGACTGATGGCAGCACACCACGGGCCATCATAGTATACGGCCCAAGAATCGGGCAGTCAAGGAAGCAGACTTACCATCAAAGGCTTATTCGGCTGAGTAGCTACCGTCGTTTGCCCGGTGCGGGGATCGATCCAGGGTTGCCCGTCCCTTTTTCACGGTCGCGAGCAATCGGGTGAGCTCGGTCTCGAGGCCGTTCAGGACCTCCATCGCGTAGGCATCGGCCCCCTGGCGGATGTCGTCGGCCTCACGCTGCGCGGTTTCGATCATTTGACGTGCCTGCTCTTCGGCCTGGTGGATCAGCTCGTTCTCCTGGAGCATCAAGGTCGCCCGATCTCGCGCGGCATTGATGATTTTGACCGCCTCATCTTCCGCCTGCTGAATGACGCGATCCTTTTCGTGGCTCACCTTCCGCGCTTGCTTGACCTCGTCGGGCACGGTCACCCGAAGCTGATCGATGATATCCAGGAATTCCTGCTCATCCACAATCGTCCGCGACGACAGGGGTAGTCGCGTTCCGGAGCTCACGAGTTGCTCCAATCGGTCGATCAATTGTAGGACGTCGATGGTCTCACCCCCTCCTCACTCGTCAGCTTGTCAGCCAACGAGGTACTGGAGCTGCCTCACTTTGCGCGGCGAATTTCTGCCGCAGCGCGTCCGTGACGAAGTCAGGAACCAGGCCCTCCGACGGCCCGCCAAGTTTGATGATCTCTTTGATCAGGCTCGCGCTCAAAAAGCTGTACTGCAGGCTCGTCACCAGGCAAACGACTTCCACTTCCGGCGCCATCTTGCGGTTCATCAGCGCCATTTGCGTCTCGATTTCGAAATCGGAGACCGCCCGCAATCCGCGGACAATCACCTTGGCGCCGACCTGGCGGGCGAACTCGACCAGCAAACCGTTGAACTCCTGCACCTCGAGGTTCGGAACGTCCGCCAGGGCCCTCTTCGCCATCGCCACCCGCTCCGGGGTGCTGAAGACCAGCGTCTTCGCCGGGGTATCATACACCCCGAGGGTCACGTGATCGAAAATCGCCGCGGCACGTCGCGCGATGTCGACGTGCCCCATGGTGATCGGGTCAAACGTCCCCGGATAAATCGCCGACGTGGCCATCTTGTGTCGCTCCTGACTCGGTCCCGGCCAACTCGCGATAGATCGACAGGACAGTGTCCCCGTACCGTCGCTCGCGCACCGCGACCAGTCGATTGTAGTCGTTTGCCAGGCTCAGGCGCCGTGAATGCTCCACGGCGACCAGGGCCTCACTCACCAGCATCGTGCCTCGTGCCAGGTCCTGGATCGTGGTCAAGACGCTCGCATCATTATAGGGTGGGTCCATCAGCACCAGGCCGTAAGGAGCGTGCAGCGCCTCGCGCGCCGCGCCGCGAACGACCTTCTGCGCGTCCATTCCGATCACGCGGGATCGGCTGGTCAGACCGGTCGTCTGCAAATTCCTCTCGACGACTCGACGCGCCGCCGGGTTCGTTTCGACGAAGTCACACCAGGCCGCGCCGCGGGAGAGCGCCTCGATCCCGAGCGCTCCGGTGCCGGCGTAGAGGTCGAGGACGACGATTCCCTCCCAGATTTCTTCACCGCCAATCTCAGCCGCGGTGGCTTCGCCGCGTCCGCCCGGGCGTTCGGCGACTAACAGCGTTTCCAGCATCGAAAAGAGCGCCCCTTTGACTTTGTCTGCCGTCGGGCGCGTCTGAGGGCCCGGCGGCCCGAACAGCGGTCGTCCACGCGCGACTCCGGCGATGACTCTCAATTCAGGTCGAGGTGCCCTTGCCAGAACTGCCTGACCATCTGTCGGAGCAATCGATGCTCCGGGGCGGCCAGGTCAGGATCTTCCCGGAACAGTCTTTCCGCCGCCGCGCGTGCCTCTTCGAGCACCGCCGTATCGCTCCACCGCGCGACCTTGAAGTCGGGCAGCCCGCTCTGGCGGGTCCCGAAGAATTCGCCCGGTCCGCGTAGACGGAGGTCTTCCTCGGCGAGCTCGAATCCGTTGTGCGTGCGCTCCATGACGTCCAATCGGCACATGCTTGTCTCGTTTGGGCTATCGGAGATCAACAGGCAGTAAGATTGAGCATCTCCGCGACCAACCCGCCCCCGAAACTGATGAAGCTGGGCGAGTCCAAACCGATTAGCCCCTTCGACCAGCATCACCGTCGCGTTCGGCACGTCGATCCCCACTTCTACGACCGCTGTCGACACCAGGACGTCGAGCTCCGATCGCTGGAACCGTCGCATGACCTCATCTTTTTCGGCGGGTTTCATTCGACCGTGCAACAATCCCAATCGTAAGTCTGGGAACACCTCGGACTGCAGCCGCTCGTATTCGGCGGTTGCGGCCCGCGCGTCGCTTCGCTCGGATTCTTCTACCAAAGGACAGATGACAAACGCCTGGTGACCGGCCTGGACTTCGCGGCGGAGAAACTCGTACGCTTTTGGACGGTCGGTCGGGCGCAGGTGGCGGGTCTTGATGATTTGCCGTCCTGGTGGAAGCTCGTCGATGATGGCCAGGTCCAGGTCACCATACAGCGTCAGCGCGAGTGTTCGCGGAATCGGCGTCGCCGTCATCACCAGAACATGGGGATTATACCCTTTTTGACGGAGAACGCTACGCTGAGATACCCCGAACCGATGCTGCTCGTCGATGACAACGAGCCCGAGTCGGGCAAAATCCAGCCCCTCCTGCACCAGCGCCTGAGTTCCCACGACGATCGACACCTCGTGCTCTCTGATCGCCTGGTAGCGGCGCCGCCGGTCAGCCGCTTTGACCGAACCGGTGAGTAGGGTCACCACGGGGGCGCGGTCGTCGAGCCCGGCTAACAGCTTTTGCAGCGTTCGAAAGTGCTGCTCGGCGAGAATCTCAGTCGGGGCCATGATTGCAGACTGGAAGCCACTCGCGGCTGCCTGCACCATCGCCGCAGCGGCGACGACGGTCTTGCCGGATCCGACGTCGCCTTCCAACAGCAGACTGGCCGGCCGTGTCTCACGAATTCGCTCCCGCACGGCTTGGAGAGCCCGCTCCTGGGCGCCGGTCAGTCGGAACGGCAGGCGATCCAGGAACGCGTCAACCTGCCCGTCTCCGACCGCCAGGGCTGGCGCCGGCTCGCTCTCATCCCAGAAGCGACGGCGGCGCAACACGCCGATCTGAACGACGAG